>JAFSYY010000072.1 GCA_017455845.1 Prevotella sp.
TTCTTGCGACCGCGGGCAGCCCACTCGTCAACGTGCTCCGCCATGGGCGAAGACGGGGTGATGGGGTAGATAGCAGCTACCTCCGAGAACATGTAACTCACGTGAGCCGCAGCCTCGTTACCATCACAGGTGATAAATTTCTTTTCTTTAGCCATTTTTGTTGTTGAATAAAATTTTAATGAATTATATTTTGAAACGAATTTGAATAATTAGAATAATTTGTCCCACGAATTTGAATAATCTATTTTGTCATGCAGCAGTTCCTATTTCGTCTAAATACTCCGGGGCGAAGTCCGCTCCGTTCTCCCATTCGATAGTATTGAACTTGATGGAGAAGTTCTTGAAGAAGTCGATGTCTTTGAGCGGTGCAAACACGCTACCATTCAAGAAGCGACTCAAATCCACAATCTTCGTCTCTCCATCGTTGAACAGCAGTTTCACACGATAGCCATCCAAATATTCTGCTTTTACTACATCAATAAACATCGCTTTGTATTATGCTATTTGCTTAATTGATTCTCAATCATTCTTAGTCTGTCAGAGATGTTCACAATTTGCATCAAGACTACCCAACCGACAATTGAAGCGCCAATGCCACCCACGAAAGTTACAACAACTTGTGGGAAAGCCATCTCCATATTTGATTCCATGATTCCCTTGCTTACGAGAAACGTAAAGAGAATGCCACCTATCAGCCCTGCCCATGCGATGACAACCAATAGCTTTTCTATAAATGTACGTTCCATAATCAGTAAGAATAATACCTAAAAATGATGATTTGTTTTAAAACGGGTGCAAAGATACGAAGAAAATCTTGAATTGCAAAGCGGAGATTGCAAAATAATACTAAAAACAGGCATTTTTGTTGTCAGACAAGAGGCTGTTGTCAGCGATAATTTAGTCTGAAGTCCTCAATATGCTCAATTTCTGGCATTGTGGTGCCCATCCTGCCCACGATGGTGATGACATCGAAGCGCCAAGGATTGTCGAACTTACGGTAGTGAATGTAGTGGTTGATGGCGCGGAGCAAGTTTCCCTGTTTCTGATAGTTAACAGCCTGTATCGGGTTGCCGTAATCACGATTCCGTCTTGTCTTCACTTCAATAAATACGATACAATCCCCTTGCTGGGCAATGATGTCGATGTCGCGGTGCTTCGAGTGCCAGTCGCGCTCCAGTATGACGTAACCTTTCTCGCGTAGACAGGCCGCTGCCAGTTCCTCACCCCAGATGCCCGTTTTCAGGTGCTCCGGCCCTTCTTCCAGCAGTTTCGTCCGTTTTTCACCTTTTTCTATTAGGACGTTACATTTCTTCAGTGCATCGTGCATCCATCCTTTCTCGTCTTTCACATTAGGCAGCAACCGTTCCAGTGCTTTGTAAATCTTCCCAGCCTCCTCGATGCAGTCCTCGCTCACCCTCATCT
Source organism: Prevotella sp. (assembly GCA_017455845.1). GTDB lineage: Bacteria > Bacteroidota > Bacteroidia > Bacteroidales > Bacteroidaceae > Prevotella. The sequence goes on from JAFSYY010000072.1 coordinate 1,423, forward strand.
TCAGCATATCCACTGCCGTCCAGAACATCGCCGCCGAGGCATACGGGCTTTTGTCCGTGGCATAGATTGCACGGGCCGCCTCGTAGGCTTCCTCTTTACGCCCCTGGTTCCGCAGTCTGAATACTTCGTTTACTGTCATGCATATAAAACTTTCCTAACGTTTTTATTCTATTCCCATTTGCAAAGATATAAAGAAAAACTCAAACTGCAAAGCGTAGATTGTAAAATATTGCTAAAACTATATTTTTATTTGTGCTCATTTTTAATAGCAACAGTTTTATAAGATTATGTCTTTTGCTTTGAAATATAAAACAATAAAAATGAAACTTTGAATAAATCAAAAAAATGAAAAAATAAAAATTTGGTAATAAGAACAAAAAGTATTAACTTTGCGGGCTATGAACAAGACTATATTATTCTTATTATCGCTTGTGTGGCTTTTTCCCACCAATTTATGGGCCGAGGATGCGATGAGACACGACCTTAGTTACCGCCGTTTCACCACACACGACGGATTGCCTCAGATGCAGGTGGAACGCATCTGGCAAGACTCGCATGGGTACATATATATAGGTACGCTGTCGGGCTTCGTACGCTACGATGGTCGCACTTTCACGCCATACCTTAAAGGGCAGCGTATTAATATCGTTCAGTTTGCCGAGGTAGAGAGCCAGGTAAGGGCACTCACATTTGGTCGGCAGTGGCTTATCAACGGTGAACATACCCAGCAGCAGCCTCTTCACCCCGACGGGATGATGTTAAACATTTTCAACGCCTTAGACTTGCCTAATGGCTACGTGATACTGGAAGACGATGATGAGAAGAACCGACGGCTTTGCAGGCTCACGGCTACTGGTATGGACACTATTTGCACTCATCCTCTTCTTGACCAACTCCTACCCGACCGTAAACTATTTGTCGACAGCACATCTATCTACCTGCCGACACCTCATGGTCTGTATCGTATGATGCGAGGTACGAGGAATGAGGAAGGAGGCACGAGGGATGAGGAAGTGATTCACCGGCTGACAGACAATAGTACCCTCTTTTCTCTCTGCCGCTATGGTAACGGCCTGCTGGCTTTTGGATCAGACAGTATCTATACCATTGAGAATAATGTTGTAAGAGCCTGTTGTGCCATGCCTTCCACCTTGCAGCCCGACTACGGCCTTATTGTGCGAGGTACGAGGCACGAGGTACGAGATGCGAGATGCGAGGTGCGGGGTGCGAGGTACGAGGTACGGGGTACGGGGTGCGAGGTGCGGGGTGCGAGGTGTGAGGGAACAGAGATACTCATGGCCGATGGCCACAGCCTGTACACCTTTGATGGCGATACCATACGCACCATAGCCACCGGCTTCAATCTTATCAAGGATATGTTTGTCGATCGTTGGGAACGACTATGGGTAGCCACCTACGAGGGAGTCTACTGCTATTTCAACCGTCATTTTATCAATCACACCCTGAGTGATGAGAACGACGTTGCAAGAGCCGTCGGTGTTACAGGTGGCAACCACCTGGTAATGGGCACGCTCAACGGCAAAGTTATTATTGACGGCAAGGTGGTTAGCGACCAGCCCGACAATTTCTTTGTACCTAGTGCAGCATCGATAGGAGGCTGCGTCTACATGGCGTGCATGGACGACGTGATAAGTATAGACAGCATGGGACATCTCACCAACCTCCATCTGCCTTACGGCCGCTATCAGTTCGTAAGCAGAGCCGATGGGAAAGTCATCATTGGTACACGGCAGATGGTTCTGGCTTACAATCCACAAGATGGGCGCATTGACACGTTGGCAACTCAAATCCGCCATCCTTGGTGTGCCGCCTCTGACGGCCATGGCAACCTCTATGTGGGCAGCACCTACGGGTTGTATGAGGTGCGAGGTACGAGGTGTGAGGTGCGAGGTGCGAGGTACGAGGTACGAGGTGCGAGGTGCGAGGTGCGAGGTACGGGGTACGAGGTACGAGGAAAGAGAAGAGAGCCTGAGGTTCGACTTATAAGCCATCCTAAACTCATTGTCACTGCAATGGCCTCTGACGAACAGGGTCATGTCTACTATGCCACCAACGACTCGCTCTTCCTTATCCGCGACGGCGAGTCACATGCGCTGAACAGCCAGATACCCCAAATATCAGGCCATGAGGTGAGGGCACTGCATGTCACCAAGAACGGCACTCTAGTGGTAGCAGCCATCAACGCGCTTTTTGTATGCCGTATTGATGGTGACGGCCTGCTTACTGACATTGCCCAGTTTAACCATTTGAACGGATTCACACTTCTGGAACCACAAAAGACCACCATGGCCGAAAAAGAAGACGGCACAGTATGGCTTGCCGGCGTAGAGGCCGCTACGTCGTTCATACCCGATGAACTGCTGCTTGACAACCAGGCCGACACGTTCATCGCGCCGCCCAGGTCATGGTGGCAGCACTGGTGGGCGGTGACACTCATAATTGTCCTGACACTGTCAGTGCTAATCTTCCTGACATGGCTCATACTGCAGAAACGCAACCGATACAATATGCAACGACTGGCACGTGCAAAGAAACTGAAGGAACTGCAAGTCAGTGCCATACGTCTGAAGAGCATCCCCCACTTCCACTCCAACGTGCTTGCAGGCATTGAGTATTTCCTGATGAATGACAATACTGCCGAGGCTACACGCTACCTGAAACTATATAGCGACTTTACTAACCAGACACTAGCCAACATCGACCGACCGGCACGAACAGTGGAGGAAGAACTGGACTATACACGCAAGTACCTGACCCTGGAGCAACTGCGCTACGGCGAACGTCTGCAATACCATATCAACGTGGGGAAGGATGTGGATATGAGGGCACTGCTGCCTACCATGCTCCTGCACACTTACTGCCAGAACGCCGTGAAGCACGGCATCGGCAACAGGTCTGAGGGAGGCTGCATAGACATTAGCATAGACCATCACAACGGCGCCACTAAAGTCAGTGTGAAAGACAACGGTGTAGGACGTGAGGCGGCAGCACGCCTGAACCATCATTCCACGCATCAGGGTCTGCTCATACTCATGGAGCAGGTAGAACTATACAACCAGACGAACAGCAATCCCATTACACAGGACGTGACCGACCTGAAGGATTCCAAGGGCAACGCCATAGGCACACTGTTTGAAATGACTATTCCCGACAAATACCAGTATAATTAGAGATGAGAACACTAAAAGCCATCGTCGTTGAGGACGAACGTCTACCTCGACTTACATTGCTGAAGAAATTAGAGAACCTCTACCCTCAAGTGGAAGTGACCGACAGTTGCGACAACTATGATGCCGCACTCAACAGCATACTGCGGCAGAAACCCGACTTGCTCTTCATGGACATCCAACTGCAGGGCCGTGACGCCCTGCAACTGCTGGCTGAGGTCAAGCAGACACAGTCTCTGCCTATGGTCATCTTTACTACGGCCTACAGCGACCGTCACTATCTGATGGAGGCCATCAAGTTTCAGGCTGTTGACTACCTGCTGAAGCCTGTCGATGTGAACGAATTGGCAGTGGCAGTAGCCAAGGCTGTGGAGCAGAGCCATGCCGACCGTTCTCCGATAGAGCAACTGGGAATAATGACCTTCAAGACAGCCACAGGCAAACTGTTTCTGAAGACAACAGACATCGCCTTTCTCAGAGCCGACGGCAACTATGCCACACTGACATCCTTCGATGGAGGTGAAACCATCATGGAGAGCCTTGCCTTCCTGGAGCGCAACCTCGACCATTCCGTCTTTGCCAGGATAGACCGCAGCACCATTGTCAACCTGCAACTTGTTTATAAACTCAATATCAAGCGGCGGATATGCACTTTCCGCTCACTGGGAGGACAGCAAATATCGCTTGAACTGTCTAAAACGGGCCTTAACAGCCTCATGTCACTAAACTATGAACATACTTGACATCCTGCTCCTGTCTGTAGCACTGGCCATGGACTGCTTCACAGTGTCCATCGTCAGCGGCGTGATAATTAGCAAGGTACGAGGTGCGAGGTACGAAGTACGAAGTGCGAGGTACGAGGTGCGAGGTACGAGAGAATGGCCTACCATACTCAGACTCAGTGTCCTCTTCGGCATCTTCCAGGCCATGATGCCTTTCCTAGGATGGTTGGCCACCAGCCATTTCGCCAGTTACATCGAGGACTACGACCACTGGATTGCCTTTTCCCTCCTGACATTCTTGGGAGGCAGGATGATTCGCGATGCCTTTCAGCCAGAAGAGAAAAAAATGTTCAATCCCCGTCAACTGCGTACCCAACTGATGCTGGCCGTGGCAACGAGCATTGATGCGATGGCTATAGGCATTTCCCTGGCGATGACCGGCTACAACGATATTGCCTCACTAATAGAGCCACTGGCATGGATAGGCATCGTATCCTTCCTTTTCGGCATCATTGGCCATTTGCTGGGCATATACTTCGGCAACGGTGTCAGACAAAGGCTGAGACCCGAACTCTTGGGTGGTATCATCCTCTTGATGATTGGTGTGAAGATACTACTCACACACCTGGCTTGAAAAAGGTAAAAGGTTACGCTTCGCATCACTTTGCAGTTTTCTTGGGAAACCTTTGGCCGTTTCCTTTTTATTTGTTAATTTTGCAGCCGCTTCAAAGAGCAACAAACAAAGTTATTTTTAATTATCATGGCAACAATAAAACCATTTATGGGAATACGTCCACCCAAGGAACTGGTGGAGCAAGTAGAGAGCCGTCCATACGATGTGCTCGACAGTGAAGAGGCAAGAGCAGAGGCCGGCGACAACGAGAAGAGCCTTTACCATATCATCAAACCCGAGATAGACTTCCCCGTAGGCACCTCGGAATACGACCCGAAGGTCTATGAGAAGGCTGCCGAGAACTTCCGGAAATTCCAGGAGCGCGGCTGGCTGATACAGGATCAGGACGACCACTATTATATCTACGCCCAGACCATGAACGGAAAGACACAATACGGACTGGTGGTAGGCGCATTGGTGGACGACTATATGCAGGGCCGCATCAAGAAACACGAACTGACCCGCCGCGATAAAGAGGAAGACAGGATGAAGCATGTGCGTGTCAACAATGCCAACATCGAACCCGTATTCTTTGCCTATCCCGACAACCCAGTACTCGATGCACTCATCATGCGCTACGCGGCCACTGAGCCCGAATACGACTTTATCGCTCCCATCGACGGCTTCCGTCATCAGTTCTGGATTATCAGCGACAGCGTGGACATGCAGACCATCACCAGCGAGTTTGCCAAGATGCCATCACTCTATATTGCCGACGGCCACCACCGTTCGGCAGCGGCTGCCCTCGTAGGTGCGGAAAAGCAAAAGCAGAATCCCAACCATACGGGCAAGGAGGAGTACAACTACTTCATGGCAGTCTGTTTCCAGGCCAGCCAGTTGACCATCCTCGACTACAACCGCGTGGTGAAAGACCTCAACGGACTCACGTCCGAGCAGTTCCTGGATGCCCTTCGCAAAAACTTCATAGTAGAGGACAAAGGCACCGACATCTACAAGCCCGCACAACTGCATGAGTTCTCACTCTACCTCGACCAGCATTGGTTCAGCCTCAAGGCCAAGCAAGGCACCTACAACAACGACGACCCCATCGGCGTGCTCGATGTAGATATCTCCAGCCGACTGATTCTCGACCAGATACTGAACATTGGCGACCTGCGTTCCAGCAAGCGTATTGACTTCGTGGGAGGACTGCGTGGATTGGGAGAGTTGAAGCGTCGCGTTGACAGCGGTGAGATGCGTGCTGCGCTGGCACTCTATCCTGTTTCCATGCAGCAGATCATGGATATTGCCGACAGCGGCAAGATCATGCCACCCAAGGCCACATGGTTCGAGCCAAAACTGCGCAGCGGGCTGGTCATTCACAAATTGGATTAAGGTCCCATAGACCCCATAGGCCCTATAAGACCATAGGCCCCATAAGTCCTATAGACCTAATTGCCCCCATAAGTTCATGACTGACGAATACAAGACCATATCATCGACAAGCGAGGGATTCTACTCCGAAAAACGGAGTAAGTTCCTCGCTTTTGCACATCCCGTAGAGACGGTCGATGAAATAAAAGAACTGCTGGATCAGTATCGTAAGAAATACTACGATGCCCGCCATGTATGCTATGCCTATATGCTGGGAGCCGACAGAAAGGAGTTCCGTGCCAACGACGACGGAGAGCCCTCATCAACGGCAGGCAAGCCTATCCTCGGACAAATCAACTCCAACCAACTCACCAACATCCTCATCGTCGTCGTGCGCTATTACGGCGGCGTCAATCTGGGCACCAGCGGACTCATCGTTGCCTATCGAGAAGCCGCTGCCGATGCTATAGCCCACGCCACGATTGTTGTACGTCAGGTAGAAGAGGTCGTCACATACGAGTTCCCCTACATGATGATGAACGATGTCATGCGTATTGTCAAGGACATGCAGCCACGCATCATCTCACAGACATACTACAACATCTGCCAAATCAAACTTTCCATTCGCCAGTCGGAGGCAGAAAGGCTGCGCCAGAGACTGGAAAAACTGAAGATATAGTCAGAAGCCTGAATTATAAGACATAGTCACAGAAAGACATAGCAGCAGGCACCATAGAACTGCAACAGTAGCAGGCAGAGGATTATGAAGGGTGATGCCTGCTGAAGACCCCAGTTCAGCGAGGAGAATATATCATGAAGCGATATGAACGTGCGCGACAGCAGACCATAGCACGACGACACAACGATGGCCACGGCCGATGCCATAGGCACCAGTGCCCTACTGAACGGCGACGGCCATATACGTCCTGTTGACGAGAGCAGTACGGCATGGGGAATGAATACCAGCGATGCAGCACACAGCATCAGCACCACCAGCAGCGACAGCGCCACCCTCAAGGCAAAACGCCTTCGAAAAGCCATCTGAGAGGGATGTAACACGCCGCTTTGCCATACACAGCCACCCGCCATTGCCAGGAGCAGTAGCCAGACGAGTTGTGGTTTGAGCAGCATGTAGGTAAACTGTCCGAACATAAACCTGATGCCTTCGCTCGACAACAAAGAGCGCACGCCCTCTGTCTGCGTAGCGGACAATAGCCACGACAACAGCACCAGCAGCAACTCTGCCACTATAAGTAGGAAAACAAGGCGTGCGACTATTTTTGTCATCTTTACTCGTCGTCAGGTTCAAGATTATCGATATCTATGATGCGGAGTTCAAAGGCCCGCACCACCAAGCGTGTGGCATTGATGCCGCGACTGTCTGAGAACAGTTTCTGCACCAGATCGTTCTGGCGTTTCTCCAGGCTCTTCACGCCAAAAGGCATACCCCGCAACTGCGTAATCTGTTCTTTGGTATAGCCAAGGGCCAAGTGGCGCAGCAAGCGCTCGTCGTATTCGTCAATCTCATAGTTGACCAGTGCCTCCTGTTTCACCAGTTCAGAGCCTACGCTATGCTTGAAGCGATCAACGATTTTCTGCAGGATAGGCTGATTGAACACCAGTTGCTTGCCGCTCATCACAGCCATCACATCGTTGCGTGTCAGCAGTTCGCCGGTCTTGAGGATAATGCCGTCGGCACCTGCATCAAGCACGTCAACCCATAGTTTCTCGTTCAATATTTCACCTGTGAAGATGAGCACGCGCACCTGGGGATGCATCTCCTTGGTCTGCCGGCAGAGTTCTACGCCCACAGTAGTAGAGCCTCCTAGTCCAAGGTCAAGAAGCACCAGGTCTGGCAACTGCTGCTTCAGCAGTCGCCAGTAGGCCGCCTCCGAGTCGGCAGTACCTATGATTTCTGCCTCTGGAATATCGTTCTTCACGATACCTAAAGTGCCTTTAAGTTCGAGTGGCACATCCTCTACGATGATGACTTTGAAGTTTTGCATATTCTTGGAAGTGTTATAATAATCTGTATTTGGTTCTGTTCGTTACGCTCGGCACGGATGCCACAGGCATGCCGGTTAGTGGCTTCCGCATGACGGCGCACTATTTCACGGCAGATGAGATAAGGAATATTATCGATGCTTATCGGCATGAAAAGCGTATGTATCTGCTCGTCGTTCAGCGTAAGGCTCTCCATCGTTACCCGCGCCGTTACATAGTGTTCATCGCGAGGCTGCCAGTCAATGGTCAGTTTCTTCTTACCGGCCTGACGCTGTAGGATTTCAAATAAATAGTCCATATATACGGCATCGCCAAGCACCTCGTCAGGCAATGGCTTGACATGCATCTTGACATAGTCTAACTGGTGCATAGCCTGCTGGCTGAGAATGCCGTACAGTTCCCTGTAATAAGCCGTCACCTCCATAAGCGACGAGACATCGTCGGTGTCGAGCAACAGACGGATGCGACTGGGATAATACATGGTCTCATGTTTCAGCGTAGAAAGGGTATTATCGAGCACGGCATTGCTCACATGCAGAGCAGCCTCTTCCATTTTCAGACGCTGCAGGTCGTCGGCCATCAGTTCCAGTTTGAGCCGTTTTTCCTGCATGATACTATAGCGTTTGTTGTGTAGCAGCATCAGTTGCCACATCACCACCATAATAATCGCGATAAAAAGAATGACAATCAGAATAATGGCCACACGTTTGTTGGCTTGCGACTGCTGCATGGTGCGACAATAGGAGTCGAGCGTATTGTCGGCCGACAATTCCTTGAACAGTTGCGTGTATATTCTATTATTATAATGGTACAGTTGCCATTGGTGCAAGGCCAGGGCTGCAATGGCACTCTCATTGCGCATATCCAGCAGTATCTGGTAGTTGATGCGTATGCTGTCGCGCAGCCAGAGCACCTCTGGCGGTGTGACCGACATATCGCCCAGTGTCAACAGGGTGTCGGCAGCATGTGCGTTATACATCTTGTAGTATGTGTTCAAGTATTGGCGGCAGGAATCGGCATAGTCGAGCGTACGCTGGTATGTGCCGTTGATGTTCGAGAAATAGGCTGAGTCGGAAAAGGCGCTGGCTATGTCAACGGGCGACTGTTGAGCCTTTATGAAGACATTTGTCGTCAGGAAAAGGAGCAGCAGTGCAACGACCTTCTTAGGCAGTCGGAAGAAGAAGCGGCTTCCCCTACCCTTCTCGCTCTCGGCGGCGATAGTACACACAGAGAATATCTGGCTCAGTTTACGATACTTCTCAATGATGCCCTTGCAGTTGAGCAAGCCAAAGCCGTGGCCCTGGGCCGAAGGCTGTGATGCGCTGTCGGCTATCACCTTCCTGTCGAATACATGTTCCAACTGTTCTGCCGTCATGCCCTGCCCTGTATCTTTCACAGAGATTTCCACATAGTGTCCTTCATCCTTGGCATAGAGCGCCACTTCCCCACCCTTTGGTGTGAATTTGCGGGCATTGTCGGCCAGTGTGTTCAGCATAAACAGCGTAAGCACCTTGTCGGCTTTTACACTGAGTTCAGTGGGCTCAATGTTAAGGGTGATGCCCTTTAGCATGAAACTGCGACGGCTTTTGCCTACGATATCAAAGAGTTCCTGCAGGGGGAAACTTTCTATATGGATGTTGAGTTCACCCTTACGCAACTGAATCCAATGGGTAAGGATGTCATTCTGAACATTGATGTTGTCTGTCAGTTCACGTATATATCCAATGCGTGCCTCCTTGTTTATGTTGTCTGTTGCCAATGCCTTCTCCTCATGTATCATGCGGTCAATAAAGGGCATGATGCCATTGACGAGCGATATTCTGGCATGGTGCTCCAGAAGCATACGCTGTCCCTGTTCTATATGCAGATGGGTAAGGGCCGTCTGTTCGCGCAGTTCCTCTTCACGCTCTTCCAGCAAGTCGTCTTGGGCGTTTCTGTGGGTTCGCTTTCTCGACCAGTAGAACAGCAGCATGACAATGATAAGTAGCAGCACGGCAACAACCACGCCAATGAGCAGGTGGTTCAGTTGAGTGAGAGAATGTTCCAACTGCGCGGCACGTGCCTCCAAGCGCTGATCCTGCCGTGTGCGTTCCTGAAGGTCCAGATAGGCATTGCGGTTCTCGTCGCTGGCCTCTTTCTGGTCTATGGCTGAATAGGCCACGCTGAGTTGTTCGCGGATGCTGGCCACCAAATCGGGTGCCTGATAGATCAGTGTGTCGTCAAGTGCCCGTTCCAGATTGAACAATGCGCTCTCGTAGTCGTCTTGTGCCAGACAGCACGAGGCCAGCGTGCGGTAGGCACCTGCTATCTGATAGGTGTCACCATACTCACGGAAGATGGCCAGCGCATTGTCGGCCAGCCAAAGAGGCAGATGGCTATCTGAGATGTTTTCTGGATTGATAAACTTCATGGCCGGCTGGTTATCGGCCATCAGTTGTTGTCTGTAATCCTCCACGCTGAGGTGCTCGGCCAGTGCCTCCAGGGAGTTGGCAGCAAAATAGGGACAGTCGACGTTTTGAGAAAGCAGGAAGCAGCGCATCAGGTAGTCGAACTCTGTCTGGTTGATTTCCTGCTGGCTGCCTTGAGTAATGATGCCGCCTGCACCTACATTATAGAGATAGTTGAGATACTGGATGGTGTCTTGGCTGATGTCCGCTGGCACAGACTCAATAGCCTCGATGGACTGAATTCCCAGTCCTACATAATAATAATAGGTGGAGGTGACAATGGCCATCTCGCTCTCTGCATAGAGCATGCGTGCATGCTGGCGAGGCGTCAGTTGTCCTGCCTCCTCATCAAGTCGTTTCATGGCCTGTTGTGCCTGTTCACGGCAGTCGTAGAACTCACGGTTGAGCGACTGTCGCTGGCAGAGCCTCATCTGCTGCACGTATGCCACCACACGCTCCAGTTGGTTGTCTGTCAGCAGCAGCACACTGTCCAGGCAATGCCATGCATCATCGTAGTGCATCCTTACGATGTTGGCAAAGGCGAGATTGTTCAATGCCTCCGCCTCGCCGTCGCTGTCACCCTGCAGGCGTGCCAGCCTGAGGGCCTCTGAAGCATAGTGTTCAGTAGAATCAATGTTGCGGTAGTGATAGGCGTAGGAAAGAGTATTCAGTCTGTCTACCTGCTGCCTATCAGAGGATGAACAGGAGAAAATGAGGAATGAAGAATAAAGAATGAAGAATCGGGCTATCGCCTTGTATAGCCTCACACACATTGCGGAAGCAAATTCTTGCGTCCCTTCGGTAGCAAGCGACCAGAGGTCGAGCGCTTCATTCTTCATTCGTCATTCTTCATTCTTCATTCTTCATTTAATGTCTCATCTGAGACCAGCAATGATGTCAAGGCACTCCTTGCACTTCTCTGTCACATACTGCCAGTCACCGGCCTTCACCTTGTCGGATGGGAACAATTTCGAGCCCATGCCCACGCAGAAGACGCCTGCCTTGAACCACGACTTCAGGTTCTCTTGCTCAGGAGCCACACCGCCCGTCACCATAATCTTTGACCAAGGCATAGGAGCCTTCAGACCCTTGATCATGTTAGGACCTACCACGTCGCCAGGGAACACCTTCGTCAAGTCGCAGCCCAGTTCCTGTGCCTTGCCAATCTCGCTGACGGTCATGCAGCCAGGGCAGTAGGGCACCAGGCGGCGGTTGCACACAGGAGCGATGTCGGGATTAAACAGCGGGCCAACCACGAAGTTGGCACCCAACTGCAGATAGAGTGCTGCGGTGGGGGCATCGACCACGCTGCCGATACCCAGTGCCAGTTCCGGGCACTCCTTGTCGGCCCACTTCACCAGTTCGCCAAACACTTCCTGTGCGAAGTCGCCACGGTTAGTAAACTCGAACGCACGTACACCGCCTTCATAGCAAGCCTTCACCACGTTCTTGCAGGTCTCTAAATCTTTGTGATAGAACACGGGCACCATGCCTGTGTCGCCGATTTTCTTCAATACGGCTATCTTGTCAAACTTTGCCATAATTTCTTATCTCTGTACTCTTCCGTTTGCATTGCCACCAGCCAGACTCTCTACTTCATCAACACTCACGAGGTTGAAGTCGCCGTTGATGGTGTGCTTCAGGGCCGAAGCAGCGACGGCAAACTCAAGGGCCTCGCCCTGCGTCTCCTTTGTCAGCAGGCCATGGATAAGACCGCCAGAGAAGGAGTCGCCGCCGCCTACGCGGTCTATGATGGGATTGATTTCGTAGCGTTTGCTCTGGTAGAACTCCTTACCGTCGTAGATAAGGGCCTTCCAGCCGTTGAATGTGGCGCTGTACGACTCACGAAGGGTAGAAACCACATATTTGAATCCAAACTCCTTCATCATCTGCTTGAAGATACCCTCATAGCCGGCAGCGTCGGTCTGGCCGCCTTCCACGTCGGCATCGGGCTTGAATCCCAGGCACAGTTCTGCATCTTCCTCGTTGCCGATACAAACGTCGACATACTGCATCAATGGGCGCATGATGGAGATGGCTTTCTCGCTGGTCCACAACTTCTTGCGGAAGTTCAGGTCAACAGACACTGTGACGCCGTGACGCTTGGCAGCCTCGCAAGCCAGTTTTGTCAACTCGGCAGCCTTGTCGCTGATGGCGGGCGTGATGCCGCTCCAGTGGAACCATGCAGCGCCTTCCATCACCTTGTCGAAGTCGAAGTCTGAAGGATTGGCTTCGGCGATGGCACTGTGTGCACGGTCGTATATAACTTTCGACGGACGCATGGATGCACCAGTCTCGGCATAGTAAAGGCCCACGCGGTCGCCGCCTCTTGCAATAAACTCAGTATTAACGCCATAGCGACGCAAAGCATTGACAGCAATCTGTCCTATTTCATGCTTTGGCAGTTTGCTTACGAAGTATGCCTCATGGCCATAGTTGGCCACTGAGATAGCCACGTTTGCCTCACCACCGCCCGGGATGATGCGGAAAGACTCACTCTGGATGAAACGGTCGTTGCCCTGAGGCGACAGGCGGAGCATAATCTCGCCCAATGTTACGATTTTTGCCATTGTATTCGTTTTTAAGTGTTTATAGATAAAATGATATTTTTTTTACGGCCACAAATTTACAACTATTTTCTGAATTAGCAAAGGATTTTACGTTTTTTATCCATTCATCGACATCAGGAACTCTTCATTGCTGCGGCTCTGCACCAGTCGGTCGCGCAGCGTGTTCATGGCTTCGATGGGGTTCATCTCTGCTATAAACTTGCGTACAATCCACATGCGGTTCAGCGTGGTCTGGTCTTGCAGCAGGTCGTCGCGGCGTGTTGACGACTGCACCAGGTTGAGCGACGGGAAGATGCGCTTGTTGCTCAGCATGCGGTCGAGTTGTATCTCTGAGTTGCCAGTGCCCTTGAACTCCTCGAAGATGACCTCGTCCATCTTTGAGCCAGTGTCAACGAGTGCCGTAGCGATGATGGTGAGCGAGCCTCCGTTCTCAATGTTTCTGGCAGCGCCAAAGAAGCGCTTGGGCTTCTGCAGGGCATTGGCATCGACACCGCCTGTGAGCACCTTGCCGCTGGCAGGCGACACTGTGTTGTAGGCGCGTGCCAGTCGGGTGATAGAGTCAAGGAAGATCACCACGTCGTGCCCACATTCCACCATGCGCTTGGCTTTCTCCAGCACGATGCCTGCTATCTTCACATGACGGTCGGCAGGCTCGTCGAAGGTCGATGCGATGACCTCTGCATTGACGGTTCGGCTCATGTCGGTCACCTCTTCAGGACGCTCGTCGATGAGGAGCATCATGATATAGGCTTCGGGGTGGTTGGCGGCAATGGCGTTGGCAATGTCCTTCATCAGGATGGTCTTACCCGTCTTGGGCTGTGCCACGATAAGTGCACGCTGTCCCTTGCCTATGGGCGAGAAGAGGTCAACGATGCGTGTTGAGGGATTGGTGGTGGCAGGGTCGCCGCAGAGGTTGAACTTCTCGTCGGGGAAGAGGGGTGTGAGGTGCTCGAACGACACGCGGTCGCGCACTTCCGACGGCTCGCGCCCGTTGATGGTCTTCACGGTCGACAGTGCGAAGTATTTCTCGTTGTCGTGGGGCGGGCGGACGGTACACTCCACCACGTCGCCAGTCTTCAGGCTGTATTTCTTGATTTGCTGCTGCGACACGTAGATGTCGTCGGGCGACGACAGATAGTTATAGTCGCTGGAGCGCAGGAAGCCATAGCCGTCCTGCAGCAGTTCGAGTACGCCGTTGCCGTCGATAATGTCGGCAAAGTCATAGTGGGCGTTGGCATTGGGTGCCGGCTGTGCCTGCGGTGGCTGGTAGGTGGGCTCTTGCTGTGGTGCCACGGGGCGGTCGAAGATGTCGAGCGTGGGTATGGCGGCCTGGTCTTCTATGGGAAGGTCTACCACGGTGATGAAGTCTGTGCCGTCGGCAGGGTCGCCTTCCCAATAGTCATTGGTGGGCTCGTATGGAGTGTTTTCCATGGACACTTCCTTGTTGTGTTGAGCCATGCGGTCCTGCAACTGCTCTATCATGCTGGAGTCGGGCATCTCGCCATGCAGGTCGTCGGCGGCCTCTGGCACTGAAAACACATCGCCTTCTGCCGGCAGGTCGCTCTTCTTGGCCTTGGCCTTCCTGGTTTTCTTTGCAGGCTGTTCTGCCTGTGCTGCTGCCTCTTCTGCTTGTTCTGCAGTCTGTTTCTCCTGTTGTTCAGCCTCTGCGATGGCAGCCAGTTCAGCCTTCGACTTGCGTCCGCGTTTCTTGGGCTTGGGGGCCTCGGCCCCAGGCTCCTCGCTGGCGGCAGGCTGTGCAGGCACATCGCTGAAGAGCGACGTTGCCTCTGCCTTTTTCTTTTTCCTGCCGGGTTTGTCTAGACTCTCGCCTTCCTCTCCGTTGACGGAATAGACGTGGTCGGTATCTTTTTTTGCGATGCGGCTACGCTTGCGCTTGGCTGGTGCAGCCTCGCCTACAGCACTGTCGATGGCAGCCTTGTCCAGGATGTCGTAGATGACGCTCTCCATTGATGCATTCTGCGACACCTTTACACCCATTTCACTGGCAATCTGCATCAGTTCAGGGATTGCCATACTCTCTAATTGTTCCTTGGTATACATAATATATATACGGTTATTGATACGTAAAACGTATTCGTTTACAGAATATTATATGGTGATTTGTATGTATGAAACGTTTCGCGGAAGGAAACGTTGTTTTGAATCGGATGCAAAGGTAGTCATTTTTTTTGTAACGACAAAATAAAATGACTACCTTTTCACATCCTTTATTATTTTTTCAGAGGGACAAGCACACTGAACGTAGAGCCTTCGCCAAGGGTGGACTCCACCATGCAGTCGCCTCCGTTCTTGCGGGCAAAGTCAAGACAGAGTTGCAGACCCAGGCCGGAGCCTTCCTCGCCGCCAGTGCCGTAGGTGGTCTCACCTTTATTAAATATAGAGGAGAGACGTTCCGGCTCGATGCCTACGCCATGGTCACGCACGCTCACCTTTGCATAGTCGCCCTCAGTATGCAGCATAATCTCTACGGAGCCGCCTTCAGGTGAGAACTTGATGGCGTTAGACATGAAGTTGCGCACCACGGTCTTCAGCATGTCGTTGTCGGCCGTCACCACAACAGGCTGTTCACTGCCCTGGTAGTTGAGCGTGATGTTCTTTGTCTGGGCTATCACCTCGAAGATGTCTACCACACCGGGGATGATGTCGTTCAAGTCCAGGTCCTGAAGCACAACGTTCAGGCGCCCTGTCTGGCTCTTGGTCCATTTCAGCAGGTTGTCCAGCAGGTCGTGCACATCCTCCGACTCCTTGTTGGCCTTGTCAAGCAGGTCGCAGAGTTCCTGCCCCACCAGTTCGGGCGACGTAGATGCTGCCACCAGGTTGAGCACCATGCGTATGCTGGCCATGGGCGAGCGCAGGTCGTGGGCAATGACCGAATACATCTTGTCGCGGTTGGAAATCGTGGCACGCAGTTCGGCGTTCTGTTTCTCGATGATGCGCTGGGCGGCCACGAGTTTGATCTGGTGAAACACGCGCACCACCAGTTCCTCCTTGTTGAAGGGCTTCGTCAGGAAGTCGCTGGCACCCACCTGGAAGCCATGCACCAGGTCGCTGGGATTATTGAGTGCCGTGAGGAAGATAATGGGGATGTGGGCTGTCTCGGGCGTTTTCTTCAAGATCTGTGCTGCATCAAATCCGCTGATGTCGGGCATCATTACATCAAGCAGTATGAGGTCGGGCTTCTCGTTCTTGGCCTGCTCTATACACATATTGCCGCAGTTTGCCGTCACCACCTGATACTTCTCATTGGATAGCAGAATCTTCAGCAACAACACATTGCTGACAACATCATCCACGATAAGGATTTTATAATCGCTCTTTGCTATTTGAGATTCTAGTTTTTCGCTTTCTGCCATACTGATTTCTGAATGGTTCTAGTGTTCTGATTTCTGAATGGTTGTAGTTTATCGCTGCAAAGGTAATAAAAATATTTTTTATACAAACATTTTACGAAAGATTTTTTTTTGATTTCACATTTATTTCGTACTTTTGCAGCGTCTATGGAAAAGATTATACTGGGTATTGACCCTGGAACAAACATTATGGGCTACGGCATACTGAAGGTGGCCGACGGCAAGGCACAGATGATAACGATGGGCATCATCGACCTGCGGAAATTCGCCGACGGCTACCTGAAACTGGGACATATCTTCGACCGTGTCACAGGCATCATCGATGCCTACCTGCCCGACGAACTGGCCATCGAGGCGCCTTTCTTCGGCAAGAACGTACAGTCGATGCTCAAACTCGGGCGGGCACAGGGCGTGGCCATCGCGGCGGCCATACACCACAGCGTGCCCATACACGAATATGCGCCGATGAAGATAAAGATGGCACTCACTGGCAACGGCTCCGCATCGAAGGAGCAGGTGGCTGGCATGCTGCAACGGCTGCTGAAGATACCCAACGACGAGATGGGGCGCTTCATGGACGCCACCGACGCCCTTGCCGCTGCCTATTGCCACTACCTGCAGATGGGAAGGCCGGAAAGCGGAGCACCCCACTACAGCGGCTGGAAAGACTTCGTCAACAAGAACCAGGACAAGATTTGGAAAAGCAAAAAATAAGCCAGGAGAAAAAATGGAAAAGCAAAAGATAATTGCCATCGTAGGCCTTAATGCCAGCGGCAAGACACAATATGTGGAGAAGATGCGGCGCACCATGGCCAGCGACAGCGTGCGATACATAGCCTTCTGCGACACCTACGGCGCGGCCACCGACCGCGCCTACTATCTGCAACAGCGCTGGAACCAGCACGACATCGACAGCGAGACACCCCTCACAGGCGAGGCCCTCGAACGCACCTTCACGCTCACAGGCGACGACACGCCCCAGCGCAGGCAATGGCAGCAAGAACTCTACACACTGTTTAACTTCCACCCTCTGCTCAGCAAATATGTCATCACCCTCTCAAGCGGAGAACTGAGGAAGTTACAACTCATAAAAACCCTACTGGCGCAGCCATCCACACTGATTCTCGACAATCCTTTCATCGGCCTCGACGAGCAGACCCGGCAGCAACTCAACGAACTGCTGCCACGGCTCTCAAAGGAGAAACATCTCACCATCTACCTGGTCATTGCCCGTCTGGAGGACATACCCGCATACGTTGACGATTTCATCTGGACGACGCCGCGCCAGCAATGGCAGTCCGCGTCAGCCGTCGGCGGTTTTCCCGCCAATCCCGCGTCCGTGGTCGGCGGTTTTCCCGCCAATCCCGCGTCCGTGGTCGGCGGTTTTCCCGCCAATCCCGCGTCCGTGGTCGGCGGTTTTCCCGCCAATCCCGCGTCCGTGGTCGGCGGTTTTCCCGCCGACAAATCGTCCCCGGCCCCAAATGCCCCCGAGGTGGTGCGTTTCAACAACGTGACCATCCGCTATGGCGACCGCACCATCCTCAACAACCTCGACTGGACCATACGCCAAGGCGAGTGCTGGGCGCTCACAGGCCCCAACGGCAGCGGCAAGTCAACACTACTCTCACTCATCTGTGCCGACAACCCACAGGCCTACGCCTGCGACATACGCCTCTTCGGACGGCAGCGGGGCTCTGGTGAAACCATCTGGGACATCAAGCGGCGCATTGGCTACGTCTCGCCAGAGATGCACCGCTCCTATCGCCACAACATCCCCGCCATACAAGTCGTTGCCAGCGGCATCAGAGACACCGTAGGGCTATACACCCGCGTTTCGGATGCCGACCGTAAGCAGTGCCGCAAGTGGATGCAGGTCTTCGGCATCGACGATTTAGAACAACGGCCGTTCCTCACACTGTCAAGCGGCGAGCAGCGCCTTGCCTTACTGGCACGTGCCTTTGTCAAGGAGCCCGAACTCATCATCCTCGACGAGCCCCTCCACGGCCTTGACACCCTGCGCTGCCAGCAGGTGAGGCAAATCATCCAGTCATACAGCGAGCGCCCTGCCACAACCCTCATCATGGTCACCCACTACCCGCACGAACTACCCCCATGTTTCAACCGCATCAAACGGCTGTAACAGCATTTAGCAATCGCAAAAAGAATACTTGGTAAAATTCGAGGTGCGAGGGACAAGGTGCGAGGTGCGAGGTGCGAGGTACGAGGTACGAGGTGCGAGGTTAGTTTTGTTAATCTGATTAGTCTTGGAACGCTACGCGTCTTTAAAAAAACCAATAAAAACAAAAAAAACAAATAAAAACAAAGAAAACAAAAAAAAACACCAAAATAGATTTTCAATTTTCTTAGGGGTGGTTTTTATTTGTTTTTTTTGTTTTTATTGGTTTTTTGTAAGACCGCTTGCGGTAGAAATTGTCGATGGCATGAATAATACGGGTTAGAGCGTCTTGCCAAACACCCCTTGCGCCTTGCCAAAACACGCCTTGCGCCTTGCCAAAACACCCCTTGCGCCTTGCCTTCGCACTGCGGGTGCGAAGCCTATTTGCTGATTTTTCTCTTGCAGTTCTCTTACAGTATTACAGTATTACAGTTTTATAGGGAAGGGGGGTAAAAATTAAAAAATTAAAAA
>JAFSYY010000073.1 GCA_017455845.1 Prevotella sp.
GACCCTGAAGGCTATCCGCGAGGCCGAGGCTTGGCACGGACCTTCTATCGTCATCGCCTACGCTCCCTGTATCAACCACGGTCTGAAGGCCAAGGGCGGTATGGGCAAGAGCCAGGCCGAGGAGAAGAAGGCTGTCGAGTGCGGCTACTGGCACCTGTGGCGCTTCAACCCAGCTCTGGCCGAGGAAGGCAAGAATCCGTTCAGCCTCGACTCTAAGGAGCCGAACTGGGCTAACTTCCACGACTTCCTGATGGGCGAGGTTCGCTACCTGTCAGTGAAGAAGGCTTATCCCAACGAGGCCGAGGAGCTCTTTGCCGAGGCTCAGCGCATGGCTCAGATACGCTACAAGACCTACGTCCGCAAGACGCAGGAGAACTGGGAGGATTAAGAAAGTCAGATAATACTATCGATAACTCCGGGCAGGAACTTTGACTGCTCGGAGTTTTTTATTTTTTAGAAGCGGTAAGATGCCCGTATAACAGGGTATAACATAGAAGGTAAGCACTCTTAGAAGTACACTTTGTAACAGTTGCAGTTTGTTTGTACCTACATCAGATAAGTACAGGTTATTCAACCCAAATCGGTCATTAGACAGGTTGTTCACTGGTGTCTGGTGTGGCGCGAGTTGCTATAATTAGAGCTACTTGAAGGGGTGAAAGTAGGACATTCCGAGCCTAATGACTGATTAGGGTTTCCACAAAAACAATACTTCAGAGGAAGCCATAAAGCTGATCAGCTCTGTGGCTTCCTCCGTTGGGTTATAAGACCGTCATCGAAGTTTTCTGTACTTATTTCTTCTCTTCCATCGTTCCCTCGATGTAGAGACGGGTCATTTCTACTTTGCCGTTTGTGCGGACCGTGATAGACTTCTTGAAGTGTCCGGGGAATTTGCCTGTACCGTTATAGGTAACCTTGATGCTGCCCTTTTCGCCTGGCTTTACGGGATCCTTTGTGTACTCAGGAACGGTGCAGCCGCAGGAGGCGACGGCCTGGTTGATGACCAATGGCTGGTCGCCGACGTTTGTAAACGTGAAGGTACAGGTGACTACGGGAGCACTCTCGGAAAAGGTTCCGAAGTCGTTGGTGAGTTTGTCAAACTTGATTTCGGCTTGAGCCGAGACGAATGTAATGCCACAGATGAGCATCAGCACTGTAAGTAATGTCTTTTTCATATCTTCGTTCTTTTTTGTTTCTTTGGAACAAAAGTAATCATTATTATTGAAGAAGAGTGTAACATAGTTGAAGATTTAATACGCTTTACGTTTTTTTAACTGTAAGACAGTGTTGCCGTATCGGATTATTGTCGTATTTTTGCACAATAAATGGTTATATAAGAAGGAAAAGATGAAAGACAGCATTATTATTCTCAGCGGCGGTATGGACTCCGTG
Organism: Prevotella sp.; assembly: GCA_017455845.1. GTDB lineage: Bacteria > Bacteroidota > Bacteroidia > Bacteroidales > Bacteroidaceae > Prevotella. The sequence goes on from JAFSYY010000073.1 coordinate 1,390, forward strand.
ACGCTGCTCTACGACCAGCAGGAGCGCATAGCGCTGGCCGTCTCGTTTGACTATGGCTCGAACCACAATGCGCGTGAGATCCCCTTTGCCCGACTGCACTGCGAGCGGCTGGGTATTGAGCATCTGGTGATATCCCTTCGGTTTATGGCCCAGTATTTCGAGAGCTCGCTGCTACAGGGCGCCGACGCCATTCCCGAGGGCCATTATGCCGACGAGAACATGCGGTCGACGGTGGTGCCCTTCCGCAACGGCATCATGCTCAGCGTGGCCATCGGGCTGGCCGAGAGCCGTGGGCTGAAGCACGTGATGATGGCCAACCACGGCGGCGACCACACCATCTATCCCGACTGCCGGCCGGAGTTTGTGGCGGCCATGAGTGAAGCGGCCCGCACGGGAACGTTTCCCGGCATCACGCTGCTCTGCCCGTTCACCTGTCTGACGAAAGCCCAGATTGCCGCCCGAGGACGCGAATTGGGCATCGACTACGCCGAAACATGGTCGTGCTATAAGGGCGGCGAGCGCCACTGCGGCCGCTGCGGCACATGCGTTGAGCGGCGCGAAGCGCTGGCTGAGGCGGGTATCGACGACCCGACGGAGTACGAGGGTGAATAAAAACGGCGACTACGAATTTCACGAATTCTACGAATTATTAGTGCTGGCGATGAGCCATGCAATTCGTAGAATTCGTGAAATTCGTAGTCGTAATACCTTACTGCTGTAGTAGATACTGCTTGAAGTCGCTGAACTCCTTGGTCATCGGGACGCTCTGCTTCTCGCCGCGCATGAAGGCGGCAAGACGCTCGGGAATCTCGACGTCGATACCGAGGATGTCGTCGACCTTCTCCTTGAACTTGGCGGGGTGGGCCGTCTCGCAGAACACGCCGGCCTCGCCCTCATGCAGTCCGTCGACAAGGGCCTGATAGCCGCAGGCGCCGTGGGGGTCGAGCACATAGCCCGTCTCTGCATAGCACTGGCGCATGGTCTCGCGTATCTGGTCGTCGGTGTAGGTGGCGCCGCTGATGAGGCTTGCAATGCGCTCGTGGCTCTTGCCGTAGAGGTCGTAGATGCGTGCGAAGTTCGAGGGGTCGCCCACGTCCATTGCGTTGGCCAGTGTCTGTACTGAGGGCTTCGGCTCGTACTTGCCCGTCTGCAGATAGTTATAGAAGACGTCGTTGGCATTGTTGGCAGCGATGAACCGCTTGACGGGCAGCCCCATCTCGTGGCCGAAGAGTGCGGCGCAGATGTTGCCGAAGTTGCCCGATGGAACGCAGATGACGAGCTCGTCAGCCTTGCCGAGCGCCTTCATCCGGGCGTAGGCGTTGAAGTAGTAGAACGCCTGGGGCAGGAAGCGGGCCACGTTGATGGAGTTGGCCGACGTGAGCTTCATGTGCCTGTTCAGCTCATCGTCCATGAAGGCCGACTTCACCAGGGCCTGACAGTCGTCGAAGACGCCGTCGACCTCGACAGCCGTAATGTTCTGGCCCAGCGTCGTGAACTGGCACTCCTGTATGGGGCTGACCTTACCCTTGGGGTAGAGCACGTAGACGTGGATGCCCTCGACGCCGAGGAAACCGTTGGCTACAGCCGAGCCCGTGTCGCCAGAGGTGGCTACGAGGACGTTCACCAGGTCGCTCTTGCCCTCCATGCGTATGAAGTACTGCAGCAGACGGGCCATAAAGCGTGCGCCGACGTCCTTGAAGGCGAGGGTGGGGCCGTGGAACAGTTCCAGTGAGTAGATGTTGTCCTTGACTTTCACTACAGGGCAGTCGAACTGTAACGTGTCGTAGACGATGTCCTGCAGGGCGTCGAGGTCGACGTCTTCGCCGAAGAAGGCACTGGCTACGTTGTAGGCGATGTTCTGGAACGTCATGTCCTGAATGTCGTCGAAGAAGGCCTTCGGCAGTTTCTTGATTTCCTGTGGCATGTAGAGACCGCGGTCCTCTGCCAGTCCTTTTACCACCGCCTTGTGCAGGTCGGCAATCGGAGCGTTTCCGTTGGTGCTGTAGTACTTCATAACTATTTGGTAATGTGAATATTGTTCGTTTTCGTTTTAGACAACCTCGATACCCTGCTGACGGCACAGTTCGAGGCTCATCTCCTTCAGCTTGAACTTCTGGATCTTGCCCGAGCCGGTCAGCGGGAACTGGTCGATGAAGAAGACGTACTTAGGAATCTTGTAGCGGGCTATCTTGCCGCGACAGAACAGCTGCACGTCCTCGGGCGTCATCTTCGCGCCCTCCTCCAGGATGATGAAGGCGCCGACGGCCTCGCCGTACTTCTTCGACGGCACGGCGGCCACCTGTACGTCGCGGATGCCGGGCATGTGGTAGAGGAACTCCTCAATCTCGCGCGGATAGATGTTCTCGCCGCCGCGGATGATCATGTCCTTGATGCGGCCCGTAATCTTGTAGAAGCCCTGCTCGTCCTTCACGCCGAGGTCGCCAGAGTGCAGGTAGCCGTTCTTGTCGATGACCTCGGCCGTTGCCTCCGGGTTCTTATAGTAGCCCTTCATCACGTTGAAGCCCTTGCAGCACATCTCGCCCTGCACGCCGACGGGACATTCCTCGCCCGTCTCTGGGTCGAGCACCTTCACATCGACAAACGGGAAGTCGCGACCTACGGTAGTGCAACGCTGTTCGAAGGTGTCGTTCAGGCAGGTCTGCGTCATGCCGGGCGACGACTCCGTGAGTCCGTAGACGCTGGTGATGGTCATATACATCTTCTCTGAGACCTGCTTCATCAGTTCCACGGGGCAGAGGCTGCCGGCCATGATGCCGGTGCGCAGGCAGGTGAGGTCGAACATCGAGAACATGGGGTGATTCAACTCGGCAATGAACATCGTGGGCACGCCATAGACCGCCGTACACCTTTCTTTATGTATAGAGGCCAGCACCACGAGGGGGTCGAACTTCTCGACCATCACCTCCGTACAGCCGTGGGTGAGGCAGTTCATCGTGGCCAGCACCACGCCGAAGCAGTGGAACAATGGCACGCAGACGCAGAGTTTGTCATCCTGCGTGAAGCCCATGTTCTCGCCAGTGAAGTAGCCGTCGTTGGCAATGCCGAAGTGAGTCAGCATCACGCCCTTGGGGAAGCCCGTAGTTCCACTGGTGTACTGCATGTTGCACACGTCGTAGCAGTTCACCTGCTTTTTCATCTCGTTCAGCGTCTCGTCCTCGATGTTCTGTCCCAGGAGCAGCAGTTCGGCCGTGTTATACATGCCGCGATATTTCTCCATGCCGATATACACCACGCTTTTCAGGAACGGGAAGCGCTCGCTGTTCAGATGGCCGCGCTCGCAGGTCTTCAGTTCAGGCAGCATGGTATAGGTCATATCGACATAGTTACAGTCCCAGGTGCCGTCGGTGATGCAGAGCACCTCCATGTCGGAGTCCTTGCAGAGATACTCCAGTTCGTTCTGCTTATAGTTGGTGTTCACCGTCACGAGCACGGCACCGATCTTCGCCGTGGCATAGAGGAAGGTGAGCCAGTCGGGCACATTCGTAGCCCAGATGCCGACGTTAGAGCCTTTCTTCACGCCGATGCTAATCAGGCCCTTTGCCAGGTTGTCCACACGTTGGTTGAACTGGCTCCATGTGAAGCGCAGGTCGCGGTCGCTATAGACAATATATTCTTTGTCGGGTGTGGTCTCGGCCCAGTGCTCCAGCCATTGGCCGAGCGTCTTCTCATGAAGTTGGTAGCCGGCGGAGCCCGTCTCCGCAGGATAGGTTCTATCAGGAAGCGGTCTTCCCGCCATATCTAATTTCACGTTGCTCATCTTAATTGTCAATTATCAATTATCAATTGTCAATTATCAGAATGGTATATAAACCACGGCCAGAATCTTGGCAGACTTGCCGGGTGCACCATGCACATGATGCTTGACGATGGAGTCATAGAAGATGCTGTCACCCTCTTTCAGGTTGTAGGTATCCTTGCCATAGACAATCTCTATCTCACCCTGCATCACGTAGATGAACTCCTCGCCCTCGTGGGCCGAGAGTTGGAAGTCGTGCGCATCCTCGGGGTTGATGTCAATGATGAATGGCTCCATGTGGCGACCGGCTTTCTGCTGTGCCAGCGGGTGATACTCCATGTGCTTGCGGGCATCGGTGGCACCATTCGAGAAACTGATGCTGCTGTCCTTCTCACGATCGGCTGCGCGGCAAACGATAGGTCCCAGGGCATCGTTATCGTCCATAAACGTACCCAGTCGCACGCCCAGTGCACGTGCAATTTTGATCAGCGGCCCCAGCGAGGGCAGGTTCTGGTCGTTTTCGATGGACATAATCTGGTCTGCTGTCAGGCCGCTACGCTCTGCAATCTCTTCTATGGTGAGATTCTTTGTTTCCCTGAGTCCCTTGATTTTGGAACCGACTTTAGTTTGACTATTGGACATAAATCTTACAATTATTTAGTTTTTGAGGTGCAAAGGTAACTAATTTGTCGGAAATACAATCATTTTTTCAGAAGATTAACATCAATTGTTAATTTTGAGTTTTGAATTTCTATGAATTATAAATTATTTCGTACCTTTGCACCCAGATTTCAAACTATTAATTATTAATTATGAATTATGAATTATGAACTATGAACTAAAGAAACCTCTTATACTGATTTCAAACGACGACGGCTATGAAGCCAAGGGCATACGCTCGCTGGTAGACATGGTGAAACACCTGGGCGATGTCGTGGTGTGTGCACCCGAAGGCCCGCGCTCGGGCTACTCTCGTGCCTTCTCGGCTACCACGCCGTTGCTGCTCACCAAGCGCGAGGCCTACGACGTGGATCTTCCCGGAGGGGAGCACAGCACCGTGGAGATCTGGTCGTGCAACGGCACACCGGTAGACTGCGTGAAGATGGCTCTCGACCAGATAGTGACACGCCGCCCCGACATTGTGTTGGGCGGCATCAACCACGGCGACAACGGCTCTGTGAACTCGCACTACAGCGGTACGATGGGCGTGGTGCTGGAGGGCTGCATGAAGTATATCCCCAGCGTAGCCTACTCACTTTGCGACCACCACGCCGATGCCGACTTCGAACCGATGCGCCCCTACGTGGAACGCTATACCCGACAGGTGCTCAACGACGGACTGCCCAAGGGTGTATGCCTTAACATCAACTTCCCTCTGCTGCTGGCAGCCGGCGATGACACCAGGCCCACGGCAGGTACCGACTCTGGCATCTGTCATGGTCTAAAGGAATATAAAGGTGTGAAGGTATGCCGCATGGCGCAGGGCAGTTGGCTCCATGAGATCAGCAAGTGTCGCCATCCGCGAGAGTATGACTACTACTGGATGGTGGGCCACTACCGCAACGACGAGCCTGATGCTGAGGACACCGACAACTGGGCGCTGCAGCATGGCTACGTGGCCATTACACCTACCACCTTCGATGTCACCGCCTACGAGTTCTTGAAACAAAAAGAGGCCTGGGAACTGTGAACTGGGAACTATGAACTGTGAACTATGAACTAACATGAAGTATTACCTTATAGCAGGCGAAGCCTCCGGCGACCTTCATGCCTCACGGCTGATGCAGGCACTCAAGAACCAGGATGCCGAGGCCCGGTTCCGCTTCTACGGCGGCGACCAGATGCAGGCCGTAGGCGGCACGCTGGTGAAGCACTATCGCGAGTTGGCCTATATGGGCTTCGTGCCCGTACTCTTGCACCTGCCCACCATCCTGCGTAATATGAAGCAGTGCAAGGCAGACATCACGGCGTGGCGGCCCGACGTGGTCATACTCATAGACTATCCCGGCTTCAACCTCGACATTGCCAAATATGTGAAAGCCAACGGCATCTGCCCCGTCTATTACTATATCTCGCCAAAGATATGGGCATGGAAGGAGTATCGCATCAAGAACATCAAGCGCGATGTAGACGAACTCTTTTCAATCCTGCCCTTCGAGGTGGAGTTCTTCGAGAAGAAGCACCACTACCCTATCCACTACGTAGGCAACCCAACAGCCGACGAGGTGAGGGAATTTTTATCAGTTCACGGTTCCCCGGCGAGCGAAGCGGCAGAGCCAGGCGCAGAGACCACTGCCCACAGCGAACGCCCCATCATTGCATTGCTGTGCGGCAGCCGCCGTCAGGAGATCAAGGATAACCTGCCTGCAATGCTGCATGTCACTGACAAGTATGCCGACCAGTATCAGGTCATTATAGCAGGTGCGCCCGGCATGGAGCCGGATTATTACCAGCAGTTCATGAAAGGCCATCGGGCGGAGATTGCCTTCGGCCAGACCTACCACCTCCTCTCCAAGGCCCACGCCGCCTTGGTGACCAGTGGTACGGCGACGCTCGAGACGGCTCTCTTCGGCGTGCCGCAGGTGGTATGCTACGAGACACCCCTGCCAAGGCTCATTGGCTGGCTTCGTAAAAAGATACTGAAGGTGAAGTATATCTCGCTGGTGAACCTGGTGGCCGACCGCGAAGTGGTGCGCGAACTGGTGGCCAACAGTTTCACACTTGAGAACATAGATAACGAACTTCAGAAAGTCCTTGCCGGCTCCGCCCGCCAGCGCATGCTCGACGGTTATCAGGAGGTGTGGCAACGACTGGGCAAGGAGAACGCCCCCGAAAACGCCGCCCGTCTGATGATCAGAATTCACAGCCGAGGGTGACGGCGGCCGTGGTATGTCTGCGGCCTGTCTCGCTGGCCGTTTGGTTGGCCTTGCTATGGTCGAGGCCAACCATTGCGAAGGTCTTCAGAAGGGTGTGGGGGAAGATGAAGGTGTATTTCACGCTGCCGCCAATGGAGAACTGCGGGGCGGTGAGGTACTGGTATTCCTGATAGAGACAGGCATCCATGGAGGGCGGCAACGGCTGCTTGTCGCTGGGTGTCTGGAAGGTGAGGTCCTCATAGGGCGTGCCGCTGCCTTTCTGGTAGGCGCCGCGGAGGGTAAACGACCACAGGCCTCTCTTTGCAAGGACGTTACGGCATACAGAGGCAAAGGGCTGGTAGTTGCTGATGTCCTGGCGGCGGTAGAAGGGGTAGGTGTAGGCCGTCTGACGGCGGGCGTGCCAGTTGATGCCGGCTTGGAAGGTCCATGCGGGGAGGGTGCTGCCATCGGCGGGGAAAACCCGCCGACACGAACGATCAGAGAGGGGGCTGCCATCAGCGGGGGAAACCCGCCGACACGAACAATCACGGGGGAAGAGATGAAGGGTGTATGCGAGGCGGTAGTCGCGCCATTGTTTGTCGGCGGTCTTTACGGGCGTGTAGTATTCATAATAGGTGGCAGTGGAGGCGTTTTTCAGTTCACGGTAAGTGTTGGCATCGTTCTGCAAGGTCTCGAAGGCCATGAAGAAATCGAGGCAATGCCTCGACCTACAGGACGGGGAGAATGTGGCCTGGAGGAGAAGGTCGTGGCGGTCGGTGTGGTGATCAGTATAGGTGATGGTGTAGGGCGACTTGCGTCCGTAGTAGCCACGTCCATGTTCATAGGAATAAAAACTATGAACTATGAACTTTGCACTATGAACTGACAACTGTGCCCCCAGGCCGTTGTAGTTGGTGACAAGTGGCATCTCACGGCTTTTGTCGGTATAGCCATCCTGCCCGAACTGCTCCAGATGGCCGGTGAAGTTAGCGTAGGAGACGAGCGTCTTATAGACCTTGTCGCTGGTGCCGTAGGTGCCGAAGTCGATGGTTTCGGTGTTGCGGTGATAGAGGTAATGGGCTCCAAGGGCGATGGCATCGTTAATATCATAGAGGAGGCCGGCAGTAAGGTTCAGGTCCATGAGTTTGTTCTGATGGCGCAGATCCTTGTATTTGGCGTAGTTCGCGGCGGTGTAGTTGATTTTGGCACCGACAGACAGCCTGTCGGTGATGCTGCTTCCGAAGGCACCGGTGAGGGTGTAGGTGTCGCGGTGCTTTGTGCCCTGGTTGGTGAGCGAGTCTTCCACGAGGTCGAAGGGCTTGCGCTCAGGGTTGATGAACGTCGAGCCAGCCATGTGGCGCCCGGAGAAGTTCTCGTAGGTGATGCTACCAAAGAACACGGTGCGCTGGCTGTAGCGGTAGTACGATTCTACGCCGGTATGTAGCAGCGTGACATCGTCGGAGCCGTAATAGTTGGTGAAGCCACCCTTCTCGCCGCTGAAGGTGAGATGAGCCTGTGCCATGTTCTGGTAGTTGTAGCGCGTCAGTGCTGCCGCGTTCTGACAGGTGAGCCAGGGGTCGGACTGCTTGACGAAGGCGTAACTGAAGGAAATGTGGGAGCCCGACGGTGACCCGTCGGGAGTGGTGGCAGGAGCGTCGGTAACTGCGGCTGAAGTAGAGGGATTGGTGGCAGGAGCAGAGGGAACGGTGGTAGAAACGGCAAGGGTATTGTCCTGCGCTCTCATGGAGAACACAGAAAAAAAGGAAAGCAGGATGTATAATAGTTTATAGTTCACAGTTCATAATTAATAATTCATAATTCATAGTTCATAGTTCAAAGTAAACGAGTGCGGTAGCAAATTCTTCATTCTTCATTCTTCATTTTTCATTCTTCACTCTTCATTCTTCACTCTCTCAACGAGCATTGCTCCCGTTCGTGGAAGTCGCTGGACGAGTTGTTGGTATCCATATAGACGATGTGGGCGCCGTTTCGGAGGCTGGCCTCGGCATTAATGCCGCTGGGATCGCTCTCGTAGCCGTAAACCAGCAGGCCATCGTTCTCGCTCAGGGCCTCTGTGGCCGCTTTATCCACATTGCGATAGAGGGTGTGACCATATTGGTTGGTCAGGTTGACATAGCCGGCATCGACGGTGGCCGTCAGTCGTTTCTTGTTGCTGGTGGTGCTGGCTGCCGAATATACCTCTATGCCGTCGAGGATCCATTCCACGGGCACCTTGGCCACCTTATAGACATCGGTCTGCGGTGCGCCCGGTGTATAGCGCAGGTTGCCGACATCGGTGGCAAACTGCTGCGGCGTGATATCCTGCGTCTGGAAGAGGATGAGTGCCGGCGAGGTGACACTGAGGGCCCACGCATTACTGATGCCTATCTTGATGGCCTTCAGATAGTGCGACGTAGGTATGACCTCCGAAGGCGCGGGATAGTAGTTGGCGTTGGTGTAGCCCGCCTCTGGGTCGTACATGCAGTAGTATTCGGCATGGGCATAGTTGACCGACTGCGGATAGGTGAGCGTGTTGTCGATGGCTCCGTGGATGTTGACCACTACCTGCTGGTAAGGGTCTATCTGCAGCGTCTCAGGGAAATACCAGATGCCGTCGATGGCGGGTACATAGCCTTCGCTGTCGTAGATGAGGCGGCCGTCGGTGCCATACCATTTGTTGTCGGCCTGGCTGTTATAGGGCGATACGATGCCGAAGCAGAGGTTGCTGAGTGTGGCCGTCTGTGGGGAGTTGTTGTATAGTATCACGCATTTGTCGTACATGAAGTTCTTGCCGTCGTCTTTCAGTACACCGCCGTTGTAGAGTTCCTTGATGACCAGTTGGCTGATGCTGGACCCCTGAAGGTCGATGGCTACGTCTGCCGCCTGTTCCTTGACTACAATCTGGCCAGACGTGCCGTTGAGTATGAGCAGGCCGTTGGAGCCTTGCTTGTGGGTGGACGACGAACTGGCTTCATAGATGCCAGGGGTTACTTGGAAGTGGGCGATGCCCTGGGTGTCGGTGGAATCGACGAAGAGGGCATCGTGGCCGATGCTTCTCAGTTCCACGCGGATGCCGTCCTTCTGTGCCGATGCGCCCTCGGGGAAGTGCAGGGCGACGGTGAGTGTGCAGGTTTCTATTGTCTCGTCGTAGTCGGAGCAGGCGGTGAGGGCTGCGACCAGGCCGCAGCATACAAGACCGAATGCGAGGGAGAGAATATACTTGATATGATTCATAGTTTGAGACGTAGTGAGAGACCGTAATAAAAAGCGGGCACGTAACTGCTGCCGAAGAGGGATGTCTCTAAATCGGTCTGCGAGGAGTGGACGCGCCGCATGGTGTTGAAGAAGTTGTTGGCATAGAACGACAGCGAGACGTGGTCGCCAATCTCCTTGGTCACGTTGAGGTTGGCCGAATAGTAGGCCGACAGGCGGTTGGGGTTCATCGTGTAGGCAAAACTGGAGCGTACCACCAGTTTCGACAGGTCGCTGTAGAGCGCAGGATCGTTGTCCTTGGCCCACAGGAACTTCTCCTTGAAGGGAATCATCGCCGAGGGGTTGTCCCATGTGGCGTAGTATTCAGGATAGACCACCACGTATTTGTCGGTCGACGAGCCATCGTAGGGCACGCCCTCATAGCCGTCGGCATCGGTGAGCATATAGCCTCGCGGGCCGTCGCTGAACTCGCTGAGCGAGCGTCGGTAGTTATAGAGCGAACTCTCCAACCGCAGGGCTACGACGAGGCGTATCTTCGGTATGTGTGTGCTGATGGTGATGTTCTGGTTCAACTGCCGCGACAGTGCACCGTTGGCAACCGATGCGTTGGCACTGATGCTGGTGCCCGTCACGCTGGAGCCACGGTAGTAGCCCACATACTGATAGAGGCTGCCGTCGCTCTGGTTGGAGTTGACACCAAGTGGGATGTCGGCAAAGAGCACCTCGTCCGTACCTTTATAATAATAGAAGTTGCCATCCAGCCGGATGCTGGTGCGCAGGGCCTTGATCTGTGCGAAGTCGAGGATCCACTCCAGACCGTAGCGATGGATGGGCGCGTCGGCATTGACGTAGGTGGTGGCGGTGGCAAAGGTACGTCGGAGGGTAGAGTTGAGCGGTGAGGACTGAGCATTGAGCGTTGCGGTGACGATGCCCGTCTGCGGGTCGATGGCATACTGTGGGCTCTCGCCTGGCGCAGCGTTAAGGTTCACTGTGGGCGTGAAGCGGTATTCGAATGGTGTATAGGCTGTCTGTGGCATATACGTTCGCCGCGTGCAGTGATAGAAGGCCGACAAAGCGATGCGCGTGCCTTTCATGTCAAGTTCCACGCCCAGGTCGGTCTGGTTGGTGTATTGCCAGCGCAGGTCGGGGTTGTAGAGTGCCTTCTGCGGCGTGGTGTGGTAGGCGCGGAAGGAGCGGTTCTGCTCATCGCTGGCCGACGCAAAGACCTCGCGGTCGGTATAGGTCGGTGTGGGGTAGAGCACCTGGAACGACGGCAGTTTGACACTCTTTCCCCATCCGGCATGTACCTCCAGTCGATTGACGAGTTGCTGGTAGCGGTTGCGCCAGAACACATAGCGTCCGTTGAAACGCGGCGACAGACTGTTCACCGTGCCGTAGTCGGAGCCGCTGATCATGGTCATGTCATTGCGCAGGCCGGCAGTGAGTTCCAGCGTAGATGCCTTCGTGGTGGGCACGATGACTTTCTCTTCGACATAGCAGGCCAGGTTGTGCATGGCCGGCTGGCTGTCGTAGCGGTATTCGCGCCAGGTGGGTGCCACGGCCATGTCGTCGTAATACTGGCCACGGCCCAGGTTCTTGCTGCCGGTATATTGCAGGCCGACAGCCATGCGGCTTGTCACCTCGCCGAAGTGATGGCTCCAGTCGGCCTTCGCCTTCACGCTCCAGTTCATGGGCTTCGAGTCGTGGAAGCCTTTGACGTACCAGTAGCCGGTAGGGCCGAGGATGATGCTGGAGCCCGACGGTGACCCGTCGGGAGTGGTGGCGGGAGTGAGGGGAGAACTCATATAATAGCCTTCCTCGGTGGTGTGGAGGTAGGCCTGGGTAGAGGCGCTGCTGGTGTAAGTGTTGGTCTCGGTCTTGCGGTCGACGCAGGAGAAGGAGGCGTTGAGTTGTATGTTGGTAATCCATTTCCTGTTCAGCAGCCATTGCAGGTCCATGTTAGCACGCAAGGCGTTGTCGCGTGCTTTCTGATAGTCGTCTTTGATCTGGTCGGGGTCGGCCTCGGCGTTGTAGCCGCCAATGTTGCCCGTCACCCCGACGTTAAGCGTCAGCGGCGTGGTTTCCTGCATGAAGATGTTCATATAGTGCAGGCTGAGGATGTTACGCTGGTAGGCGGTGTAGGGCGATGCCGCGTCGGAGAAGGAGCGTGCGTGCTCCAGCGACGCGTTGAGCACACCGGCATGCCGTCCCAACTCGAAGCCTTTGTGCAGGGCCACCTGGCGGGTGTGCTGGTTGAGGCTGCCCTCGACGACAAAAGGCGACTTGCCCTTGCGGGTATTTACTTTGACGATGCCGTTCGACAGGTCGCCATACTCCACCGACGGTATGCCCGTGACAATCTCTATGCTCTCGATGTTCGAGGCACTGACGGTGAGCGTCGATGCGCCCATGGTCTCGCCGTTCACGGCATTGTTGTCAAGCCGGATGCCATCGACCTCAATAGCCGTGCCAAACGAGGCGTTGCCTTTCTCCTGCTGTCCGCTGCGCAGTGCCATGCGGTTGTCGTTCATCAGCGAAGGATTCACGGTCTTGCCGCCGGGCAGCAGTGTGCCGATGTCGCCCACGTTGAGTATCTGCTGGTTGTCCAGCGTCTGACGGTTGATGGTATAAGAGGTGGTGGCTTCGTCTTCCTTGCGTTTGGCCACCACGGTGACCTCGTCGAGTTTCAGGCTGTTCGGCCTGAGTTTCAGTACCAGGTCGTCCACGTTGCGTAGCAGTTCTACATGAAGCGAGCGTTTCTGGTAGCCCAGACACTGCACGGTGAGCAATGCCTTGCCTTTCGGTACATCCTTGATGGTGAAAGCGCCTTTTTCGTTGGTAATAGCCCATAGCCCGTAGTCGGGGAGCAATACCGAGGCATACTCCACGGGAGCCTCTGTCTCAGCATCGACCACGCTGCCCACCAGCAACAGTTGCTGGGCAACGGCCGGGTGAGCCGCCAGACAGAGGGCTATAAGCAACAAAAAAGCAACCTTTTTCATATCTGGCGACAAAATTACATAAAAATTATCAATTATACAATACTTATTTGTAAGTATTCTGTGAAAAATAGTTGGAGATATGGAATTTTTTTTGTACTTTTGTGCCCAAATAGTAGAAAAACAGAATAATTATGAAGAGACATTTCATACTTCTCACCATGCTGATGGCCGTTGTGGGGATGGCCGCCCAGCAGCCGCTGCCACAGGATCCGGAGGTGCGGACGGGCAAGTTGAAGAACGGCATGACCTACTACATCCGTCATAACGCCAAGGAGCCGGGCCTCGCCGACTTCTACATCGCCCAGCGTGTGGGCAGCATACAGGAAGAGCCGCGCCAGCGTGGACTGGCACACTTCCTGGAGCACATGGCCTTCAACGGCACGAAGAACTTCCCCGGCAAGGGCAAGCGTCTGGGCATCGTGCCCTGGTGCGAGACCATCGGCGTGAAGTTCGGTGCCAACCTGAACGCCTACACCAGCGTGGAGCAGACCGTCTATCACATCGGCTCCGCCCCGCTGAAGCGCGAGGGCATCATCGACTCGTGCCTGCTGGTGCTGCACGACTGGAGCCACTACCTGCTGCTCGAGGATGCCGAGATTGACAAGGAGCGCGGCGTCATCCACGAGGAGTGGCGCACAAGGCGTGCGGGACGTGCCGTGCAGCGACTCATGGAACAGGCCATGCCGAAGGTGTATAAGGGCACGAAGTATGAGGACTGCATGCCCATCGGCTCGATGGACATCGTCGATAACTTCCCTTATCAGGATCTGCGCGACTATTACCACAAGTGGTACCGTCCCGACCTGCAGGCCATCATCGTTGTGGGCGACATCGACGTGGACAAGATGGAGAAGAAGATCAAGAAGACCTTCAGCCCCATCCCCATGCCGAAGAATGCAGCCGAGCGCATCAACTATCCCGTCAACGACAACGAGCGGATGATTGTGGATATAGAAAAGGATGCCGAACAGCCCATCGTGCTCTGCCATCTTTACATGAAGAAGGATGCCACGCCCGACGACCAGAAGAACAACGAGGACTATCTGCGCGGCGAGTTCGTGGACGAACTGATAGGCTATATGCTGAACGGTCGTCTGACGGAGATGAAAGAGCAGTCCAACCCGCCGTTCCAGAGTGCTACAGGAAGGGCATCGTCATTCTTCCTCAGTCGCGTGAAGGATGCTTTCTCGCTGTCCGTCAGTTGCAGGCAGGAAAACATCCTGGGGGGTATCATCAGTGCCGTGGCCGCTGCCGAGCAGGTGCGCCAGCAGGGCTTCTCGCAAGAGGAACTCGACCGAGCCAAGACCCACCGTCTGAACCATAACGAACGGAAATACAACGAGCGTCACGACCGTACCAACTCTAAACTGGTGGCCCTCTGCGTGAACCATTTCCTGACGGGCGAACCGCTCATCTCTATGGACACACAGTGGGAACTGACGCAGAAGTTCTATCGTGAGGTGACGCTGGAGGAGGTGAACCAGGCAGCCCGCGAACTTATCAGCGACAAGAACCAGGTGGTCATCATGTATGCACCCGACAAGGAAGGCATCCACCTGCCTACCGAGTCACAGATAGAAGAGGTCATCCTGGCAGCGCAAAGTCAGCAGTATGCCCCCTATCATGAGGAGGCCGTCGACGACAACCTGCTGAAGGAGCAGCCCAAGGCCGGCACCATCGTCAGCGAGAAGCCCTGGAAGCATGGCTTCACCGAACTGACGCTGAGCAACGGCATGAAAGTCTTTGTGCGCCAGACCGACTACAGCAAGAACACTATTCAGATGACCATCAAGGCCGACGGCGGCACCAGTGCCTACGGCAACGAGGATATTCCAAACATGTCGATGATCTCCAGTGCCGTGAGCGAGGCCGGCGTGGGGCCGTGGGATGCCGCCACACTACGCAAGAAACGCGCCGGCAAGAGCGTGCGCGTGCAGACGTCGGTAGGCGGTCGCTCGCAGAGCATCAGCGGTGGCGCCTCTGTCAAGGATGCAGAGATTATGATGCAACTGGCCTACCTCTACTTCACGCAGCCGCGACGCGACACCACGGCTTTCGAGGGATTGTATAACCGCACCTACTCCTTCCTGAACAACCGTAACGCCTCGCCGCGAGTGGACTATAACGACTCTATCACCGCCATCCTCTACGGGCATCATCCGCGTGTGGAGCCTATGACGCAGGAGCGCCTGAAGCAGGTCAACTACGACCGCATCCTCGAGATCTACAAGGACAAGTTCTGCAATGCCGCCGACTTCCAGACGGTCATCATCGGCAATATGTCGCTCGACGAACTGCGCCCGATGATCTGTAAGTACCTGGCCAGCCTGCCTTCACTCAACAAGTCCTACTCCACCCTCCACAAAGAGAACCTGCCACAACTGCAGAAGGGTAATTTCACCAAAGTGTTCAAGAAGAAGATGGCTACGCCGCTGGCTAACGTCAGTATCTACTATCTGGCCGACCTGCCCTTCACCGCCAAGAACGACCTGACGCTCGACTTCCTGAAGCGTGTGCTCTCCATAGCCTATACCGACTCGGTACGTGAGGAGAAAGGCGGCACCTACGGCGTCAGCGTGGACTTCAACCTGGAGAAGGATGAGACACCCAACGCCATGCTGAAAATATCGTATAACGCCGACCCGCAACGCTACGAGGAGTTGAACCCCATCATCTATCAGCAGTTGCAGGTCATTGCCGACCGAGGCCCGCAGCCTACATCGCTGGAGAAGGTACGCCAGTATCTGTTGAAGCAGTACGACCAGGTGGCCATCACCAACGACTACTGGAACTACATCGTCTGGCATCAACTGGACGACGACACCGACTTCGACACCGGCTACTGTGACATGGTGCGCCAGATGACGGCCGCCGACGTGCAGCAGATGGCTCGCATGTTGTTGCAACAGAACAACCGCATCGAGATTACCATGCTGTCGGAGGATTGAAGATTGAAGATTGAGCCAACGCTTCGCGTCTTACAAAAAACGTTTTTTGAAAGACCGCTTGCGGTTAAATTAAGTCACAACTTTTAAGAATATTAATCATGGGAAGAGTAAAAGAAGCAATCATCCTGTCCATCGGCGTGATGGTGATGGGATGGTGTGTGAAGGCTGGCATTGACAACTTCACCAACAAAGACCGCAAGGTAACCGTCAAGGGCCTGGCCGAGCGCGAGGTACCGGCCGACAAAGTGACCTGGAGCATCAGCACCAAGGAGACGGGCAACGACCTGCCCACCCTCTACGAGCGCATCAACGTGCAGGCCGGAAAAATAAAGACGTTCCTCAAGCAAAACGGCCTTGAGGACAGCGAGATTACCGTCAACCCGCCTTCGGTCAACGACCTGGAAGCCCGCGAGTGGGGCGACAACCAGAAGTCGTTCCGCTATATCGTCAACACCACCATCACCGTGGCCACGACGAAGGTGGAACAGGTCAACAAGGCCATCTTCAAGCAGGCCGAACTGCTGAAGCAGGGCGTGGCCATCGATGCCAGTTACCCCAACTACGCCTACGCCTCGTTCCAACAGATGAAGCCCGAGATGATGGCCGAGGCCATCAAGAATGCCCGCAGCACCGCCGAGCAGTTTGCCGAGGCCAGCAACTCCAAACTGGGCAGCATACAGACCGCCGGCCAAGGGCAGTTCGAGATTGACGACCGCGACGAGAACACACCTTACATCAAGAAACTCCGCGTCGTCACCACCATCACCTATTCGCTGGAGAAATAGTAGGAAAATAGTTTACAAAAAGTACAATTAACTACCCTCTGGATTTCAACGAAATCCACCAACTGTTTCTTTGGTCGAAATAACGCCTGTTTTTTGAAGTTTCTAACTGCTTGATAATCAGCATGGTTGAAAAATAGCCGTTTTTGCGGTTTGCAATGGAGGCTCCGTTACACTCTAACGGAGCCTCCGTTGAACTGCAACGGAGCCTTCTTTGAAGAGCAAAACAGGCTCCGTTAGAGCGTAAAACAGCCTCGATCCGACCATAACGGAGCCTCCATTGCATCTTTTTCACCATTTATTTGCCGTCCAAAGGAGGCTCCCTCACCTCTCTTCCGCTCTAGAATGCAAATTTTCAGACCCCTTTTTTTGTGGTAAAATAATCTTACAATGTTGCAATTCCAAACGCTCGTTTTTCGGACTGAACCCCTTTTTCTGTGTGTGCGCCTGACAGGACTCGAACCTGCACGTCGGGAGACACTAGATCCTAAGTCTAGCGCGTCTACCAATTCCGCCACAGGCGCTGGATAGACAAGGAGAGATAACGACAATGTCAATTCCCCTTAGGAGAAAAGCGTGTGCAAAAGTAATACTTTTTGGTGAAATGACCAAATTATTCAGAAAAAATGTGTACCTTTGCATACTAAATTCATAGTTTTGATGGAATATAAAGAAACAAAAACACAAAGGGCAGCACACGCAACATGCATAGCCATGCTTGCGCTGCTGTTCATGGCCTGCGGAGGCGGCAGGACATCAAAGACAGTCACAGCCGTGGCCGACACGCTTGTTGATGCCAATCCCCGTTATGCCAAGGGGTTCACGGTGAAGAACATGGATAACGGCATGCGGCTGGTCGATGTGACCGATCCGCAGAACGACGGCGACGGCATGGCCACAGACTATCACTTTGCCTTGGTGCCCAAGGGCACCGGCCTCGCTGCACCCGACGGCTACATCAGCGTGGAGGTGCCTGTGGAGCGCGTTATCGTGATGACGATGCTGCAACTGTCGAACTTCACCGTCCTGAATGCCCACAACATGGTGAGCGGCATCACCGGCACGAAGAACCTCTTCAACAAGAACATCCTGCAGCGTGCCGAGGACGGACGAGTGGTGAAGATCGGCATGGAGGGCAACTTCGATACCGAGATGGTGCTGGCCGCCAATCCGGATGTTATCTTTATCTCGCCCTCCAAGCGCGGCGGCTATGATGCCATCCGCGAGACGGGCATCACCCTGGTGCCGCATCTGGGCTACAAGGAACTCGACCCGTTGGGACAGGCCGAATGGATCAAGTTCGTAGGCATGTTCATCGGCAAGGAGAAGGAAGCCGGCGAGGTGTTCGCAGGCATCGAGAAACGTTACAACGGGTTGAAAGAGAAAGTGAATGCTCTTTATCCTGCCGAACGACCAAACGACCAAACGACCAAACGACCTACTGTCACCAGCGGCGAGATGCACTATGGCACGTGGCACGCCGTGGGCGGCAAGAACTACCTGGCGCAGATATTCAGTGATGCCGGTGCCGACTACGTCATCGACGACGAAGAGACCAGCGGCGAGAACCTGGAGTTCGAGAAGATGTATGCCTTGGCAGCCAATGCCGACTACTGGCGCATACTGAACAGTTATCCCGGCGAGTTCTCCTATGAGGCACTGGAAGCCTCGGAGCCGAGGAACGCGCTGTTCAAGGCGTTCAAGGAGCGCAAGGTCATCTATTGTAACATGAGACAGACACCCTATTATGAACTCTCGCCCGTGATGCCCGACGTGCTGTTGAGCGACTTCGTGGCTATCTTCCATCCCGAACTGGTGCCGGCCGACTATCAACCAACCTTCTATCAGTTACTGAAATGAAACGTCCGCTGCTGCTGTTGCTCGTCCTGCTGGTCATCCTGCTGCTCTTCGTGCTCAACCTGCTGCTGGGCACGGTGCGCATACCCTTCAGTAGCGTATGCCGCATCCTGTTAGGCAGCGAGGGCGAGTCGGAGATATGGCGTAACATCATCTTCTCCTCGCGGGTGCCGCAGGCGTTGACGGCACTGGTGGCAGGTGCCGGACTGGCTGTCAGCGGTTTGCAGATGCAGACTGTCTTCCGTAATCCCCTGGCCGGACCGTCGGTGCTGGGCATCAGCAACGGCTCGGCCTTGGGCGTGGCCTTTGTGGTGCTCCTCTCCGGACGTGTGGGAGGTGTGGCCCTGTCGCGTCTCGGCTATATGGGCGAGGCGGCTATGTCGGTGGCCGCCATCGTGGGTGCCCTGGCGGTGCTGTCGCTCATCCTCTGGGTGTCGCAAAAGGTGAGGGGTAATGTCACCTTATTAATAATAGGTGTGATGATAGGCTATCTGGCCAATGCCATCATCGGGGTGTTGAAGTTCCTGGCACCCGAAGAGGACGTGAAGTCGTTCGTGGTATGGGGACTGGGCTCGTTCTCAAGGGTCTCGGGCAACGAGATGGTGCTCTTCGTCGTACTCATGTGCATACTCCTGCCATTGGCCTGCCTGCTGGTGAAACCCATGAACCTGCTACTGTTGGGCGACCGCTATGCCGCCAACCTGGGACTGAACATCAGGCGCAGCCGCCGGATGATAGTCATCTCCTCGGGTGTGCTGGTGGCTATTGTCACCGCCTACTGCGGGCCGGTGATGTTTATCGGACTGGCGGTGCCTCATCTGGCACGGGCCATCTTCCGCACCTCTGACCACCGCATACTGATGCCTGCCACAGCCTTATGCGGCGCGGCACTGGCACTGATGTGCAGCCTCATCGCACGTATGCCGGGCTTCGAGGGTGCCCTGCCCGTCAACAGTGTCACGGCCCTGGTGGGTGCTCCCGTCATCGCTACCGTCCTCTTCCGCCGCCGAAAAGATGCACAAAGTGAGTGATTTGTGCACGAAAAGTCCGTTTTTGTGCATTTTATTTGGCTGTGTGCACAAAAAACCGTACCTTTGCACCCGCTTTTCAGAATAGGAAACACATTATATATATTTAATAAGCAAATATGGCATTAAAAATTGTAGTGCTTGCCAAGCAAGTACCCGACACAAGAAACGTGGGTAAGGACGCCATGACTGCCGAAGGCACCGTCAACCGCGCTGCCCTGCCCGCCATCTTCAATCCAGAAGATTTGAACGCTCTGGAGCAGGCCCTTCGCTTGAAGGAGCAGAATCCAGGCTCAACAGTAGGAATCCTGACGATGGGTCCTCCACGTGCAGGTGAGATTATCCGTCAGGGACTTTATCGTGGCGCCGACACGGGTTGGCTCTTGACCGACCGTCTCTTCGCCGGTGCCGATACTCTCGCCACCTCTTATGCACTGGCTACGGCCATCAAGAAGATTGGCGATGTAGATATCGTCATCGGTGGTCGTCAGGCTATCGATGGTGACACCGCCCAGGTGGGTCCTCAGGTAGCCCAGAAGTTAGGCCTGAATCAGGTGACATACGCCGAGGAGGTGCTGAGTGTGGATAACGGTTTTGCCGTCATCAAAAGAGTCATCGACGGTGGCGTGGAGACTGTAGAGGCTCCTCTGCCCGTGGTGATTACCGTGAACGGAAGTGCCGCACCATGCCGCCCCCAGAACGCCAAGTTGGTGATGAAGTACAAGCGTGCTACCTGTCCGATGGAAAGGCAACGGGTAGGCGAGCCGTCAGGCTCGGGAATGGGTCCTGCTGAGGGAACTGCCTATGACAGCCTCTATGAGGAGCGCCCCTATCTGACGCTGAACCAGTGGAGTGTAGCCGATGTTGATGGCGACGTACAGCAGTGTGGTCTGAATGGCTCGCCCACCAAGGTGAAGGCCATCAAGAATATCGTGTTCCAGGCTAAGGAGTCGAAAACTTTGACGGCTTCTGATGCTGATATCGAGGGTATGATCAAAGAATTGTTGGAAGAGAAAATCATTGGATAATAGAGATATGAACAACGTATTTGTATATTGCGAAATTGAAGGTACTCAAGTACAGGAAGTATCTCAGGAGTTACTAACCAAGGGTCGCAAACTCGCCAATGAACTGAACGTAGAACTGCACGCCGTCGTTGCTGGTACCGACATCAAGGGTAAGGTTGAGGATCAGATTCTGCCTTATGGTGTTGACAAACTGTTTGTTTTCAACGCTCCCGAACTGTTCCCCTAC
>JAFSYY010000074.1 GCA_017455845.1 Prevotella sp.
ATATTTTTTCACAGCAAGGTATATTGGTGTTGGCGTCCTTCGGCCTGAGTGTTCTCTTCGGACTCATGATCATCCCCCTGATAGTGAGGTTCTGCAGGCGGAAGGGGCTTTATGACCATCCTGACATGAGAAAGATTCACAAGACGAACATCCCGCGTCTGGGCGGCATCAGTTTCTTCCCCACGATGATGCTCGCGGCCTTTGTGGTCATCATGGCTCACGGTCAGAATACAGGTATCGACAACAAGATTGCCTTCAGCAGGTGGACGCTGACGTTCTTCATAAGCATACTCATAGTCTATGGTATAGGCATCGTAGACGACATCCTGGGCCTTGGGGCGAAGACGAAGTTCACCGGTCAGGCCATCGCTGCCCTGCTGCTGCCTCTGTCGGGCCTCTACGTCAACTACCTGTATGGCTTCATGGGCATCGGCGAGATTCCCTTTTGGCTGGGGCTGCCGCTGACGGTGTTTGTCATCGTCTTCGCCTGCAACGCCATCAACCTTATCGACGGCATCGACGGCCTGTCGGCGGGGCTGTCGTTCATTGCCTTGTCGGGATTCCTGGTGTGTTTCATGAGCGACGGTCTTTTCTACTACAGTGTGCTCATTGCCGGCCTGATGGGTGTGCTGGCCGCCTACGCCTATTTCAACATCTGGGGTAAGCCGGAGAAGAAAACGAAAATCTTCATGGGCGACTCGGGCTCGCTGACCCTCGGATTCATCCTGGGCTTCCTCTTCGTGAAGTATGTCATGGTGAACCCTCAGAGCACTATCTTCCACGACGATGCCTTCTCCGTGGCGTTCACGCTGGTCATCGTGCCGATGTTCGACGTGGTGCGTGTGTCGCTGGCCCGCATGAGCCACCACCGCCACATCTTCAAGGCCGACAAGAACCATATCCACCACAAACTGATGCGTGCCGGGCTGACGCAGCACCAGACACTCTGCACCATCCTGGCGATGGCATTGCTCTTTATCGCCGTCAACTTCCTGCTTGTCAGGTATCTGGGCGTGACGTGGATCGTGATGGTGGACGTGGTGCTGTGGACAGCACTTAATTTCCTGCTCAACAGGTATCTGCAGTCGAAGGGACAGCCTGCTTTCCTGGAAATCTGATAATCTGGCACTCCCCTCCCATGTAGGGGTGGGGTAGGGGTGGGGTGACAAACTTGTTCAGTGGCAGGAAGATACAGACCCCACCCCTGCCCCTCCCCTTGGAGGGGAGGGGAGTGCCGTGCGGCCTGCCCCTCCCCTTCTTGCGTCCCGCTGGTAGCAAGCGCCCGCAAGCGGTCGAGCGGAGGGGAGTGCCATGCGGCCTGCCCCTCCCCTTCTTGCGTCCCGCTGGTAGCAAGCGCCCGCAAGCGGTCGAGCGGAGGGGAGGGGAGTGCCATGCGGCTTGTTCTCTCGCGATAGCGGACTTTTTAAAGTGGGCTTTTAGAATTATTTCTGAAAAAGTTTGGAGGTTTGAAAAACTATTCGTATCTTTGCACTCAGACTAAACGTTTAAAAACTATTACGCTTATGAAACACTTAGTACTTGCAATGATGATGGCAACGGCCGTGAGCACTACTGCTGTTGCACAAAACAAAGTGAAGAACATCTATGCCAGTTCATCGAAACTGGATGTAGAACTGCTGCAGAGCGGCGAGCAGAACGTACAGTTGAACCGCTATCTGTTTGCAGGCTACAACACGCTTTGCCTGCCCGTATCCATGACGGCAGAGCAGTTGGGCGACGTCAGGGTTGAGCGCCTGGCAGCCATCCAGCAGGAAGGCAGCGTGGTGAACCTCTATTTCGTAGACTGCACCAGCGAGGGTGTACAGGCCGGCATGCCTTACCTCATCTACTCGCCAAAGGCTCAGTATCTGCGTGTGAAGAACAACGAGGCCGTGGGCTTCAACGCTCAGGCCAAGACCATCCGTTTGAGCGACGGACAGGGCAACACCGTGTCGTTTGGCAGCGGTTGGGAGAGCATTGAGAAGGAAGGCCGCTATGGTATTCCCGCCCAGCAGGACGTCACGCCGCTGGAGAGTGTGCTCATCAGGACTGAGGGCGACAAGAAGTTCCTTCCCACCCGTTGTGGCTTCAACTGGGACGAGCAGGCATCGTCTGCCACGACACTGTTTATCAAGCATGCTGCCGCCTCTGAGGTGACGGCCATCAAGGCAGTGAACACGGAGTCTGTCATGAATTCTGCCGCCTACGACATGCAGGGCCGCAAGGTTAACAGCAACACCAAGGGCCTCCGCATACAGGACGGCCGGAAGACGGTGGTTAAATAGGCAAAACGGATAATAGGTAAAACGCTAAGGCGTTGATTTTGATAATAGGCAAAACGCTAAAGCGTTACTTTGAAAAACAGGGAAAAACAAGAAAAACAGGGAAAAACAACATAAAAGTTTTTCCCTGTTTTTATTATTACTGACTCAACTTACAAAAGTTGAGTTACTCAATCTTTGAGGTCATGGGGCCGCGGACGCCGCGATAGGCGCGGAGGTAGGCCTTGGCAGAGCCGAAACTGAGGAACATGTCCAGACGCACGGGGATGTGGTTCAGGTCGTCGGTGACGAAGAAGCGGATGAGTTCGTGGTTCTCGTTGTCCTCGCGCTCGTAGAACGAGAAGACCAGGCAGCGGAACTTCTCGCTGGTGCCTTCAATCTGATAGTTCTCCTTGCCGCGATAGGTGAGCCAGGAGTTGGTGAGGCTGCGGGCATCGCTGATGGGCATGGGGATGACATCGCCCTCCTTCATGGTGGAGGCATCGAAATTACGGGCACGGAGGAAGATGCTCATCATGTCGTAGATGCAGTCGGCATACTCCTTCTCTTTCCAGTGCACCTCGCCGTCGGCATCGATGCGGTGCATGCGCAGATGGCAGTTGTTGCGGGGATAGGTGTACCACAGTTCGTCCACGTAGTAGCGCTTGCCCTCGAGGGCACCCTTGCGGAAATAGAGCGGCGACAGGTCGTCGGCGCTGCAATAGGAGAGCAGCGTGTCGCGCATCACGAAGACGCCGTCCAACTTACTGTTGCCACGGGTGGTGAGGCTGGTGCGGAAGGCTTTCTTCCCCTTGAAGGTGGACTTGACGGTCGACATGGATGCCGAGCCTACCTTCAGCCACACGAACTTCCAGTTGAAATAGAGGTCGTAGGCCAGGAACTCACCGCCGTTGAACGCCTTGTTCTCGATGCCACAGGACGACTTTTCCTTGGTCTGCGCCCCTTCCTTGGTCTGCGTCCCTTCCTTGGTCTGCGCCCCTACGGGGCTGAATAATAAAGAACAAATTATAAATAACAAACCTCGTTGAACGATTCTTTCCGATATTTTCTTCATATTGCCTTTTTTATTTTTAAAATTTTATTTTTGGGTACTCTTAAAAAAGTTCCTGCTCGCTGACGAAGGTGGACTTTTTCAAGTGGACTCATGCTTTCAATCTTCAATCTTCAATTCTCAATTCTCAATTCTCAATTTACCTACATTCCCACTCCGGTCTTTTCCCTGACATATTCCTTGCCCATCTGCTTGGCGCGGTCGAGGTTGCGGTTGCGCAACTGCTTCTGCTTCTCGCCCTTCTGCTTGGTGATGGCTTCGGGCTTCTGTTTGTAGCGGGGCAGGGCCGTGAGGTTCCATTGTCGCGAGACCTCGAACTTCGGCTTGCAGTCTATCTTTTCCGGATGATAGTAGACGGGCTCCGGCTGCAAGTCGTCGTCGTAGACGCCCGTATCCCATTCGCCATTGCCGTTGAGGTCGACAAACGCCCGCATATAGTAATTGCCCCCTTTGAGGTAGTAGAAGTCTGCCACGCCGGTGGAGTCGGTCTTTTCCTGCCGTGTCACCTTGTCCTGGCCCTCGATGAGTTGCACGACGACCTGGCTGCGTTTCTCCACCCCGCTCACTTGCACGGAGAGGAAACTATAGTCTTCCTCGGTACGCACCTTGACAGACTGTTTTATCTTGTCCGACGTGAGGCCATAGATGCCCTGGAAGGCGGCCGAGTCGATGAGCAGTGTAAACTCCTTGCCCGGCTGCCAGTCGGCCATCAGTTCGTAGCGTCTGACACCTATCTGGCGCAACTCGCAGGGCTCCGACACCTCTACCGAGTCGACCATGGAAGTGAGATGCACGGCCGCCGTGTCGCAGCGGCTCAACGGTTCGGGTGCCTCCATATAGATATGATCGATGGGAGAGATCTGCCCCGACGACGAGAACTTGACGTGCAGGTGTTCTATGGGCGGTATGCTGTCGTATGTCTCGTTGCGTTTCTTCTTTTTCTCCTGTTCCTTCTGCCATTTCTCAAACTCCTTCTGTTTTTCCTTCATCCGCTTGGCATACGATGTCTTGGCAATAAACTCGGTGGTGTCGGTCTGCCAGACAAGGTTGCCCAGGGTATCGGTCATCAGGTATGAGTTCTCTATCTGCAGCGTGTCCATGTTCACCAGCGTGGTGTCGGTAAGCCAGTAGACGAGCGTGTCTTTCTTTTGCGATGCCTCGAGGACGAAGGCGCTGTCGCTGTCGAAGTTCAGGCCTCGCAGCCGTGGCAGCGTGTCGTTGCCGTAGGTGAAATAAAGGCTGAGGCGGTCGATGTCCTTACGCTCCGTCTTGATGAGATAGCGGTCGGTCTGCGGCTCCTGGAAGCATAGCAGCGTCACGTCGTCGGGCAGGAAATGGGTATAGCCCACGCGCATGATGTCGGCGATGTGGAGCGAGTCGCGCCAGATGGTGTCCTGACGCACGTCGGGTTTCCATGTGGGCTTGATGCTGTCGTGGTTGAAGGCAATCATCTCGCTCTTCTGTCCGAACACGAAGTCGCCGTCGGCATCCTGCAGGGCAAAGCACCGGTACGTGCCTGCTGCCACGCCTTTGATGGTGAAGCGTCCGTCGCCGTTGGTGCGCGACACACGCATCATGGGCTCTTTGTGGAAGACGGAGTCCTCGAACGTGTTGTACAGGCCCACGAGGATGCCCTTGATGGGTTCCAGGTCCTGTGCGTTGAGACAATAGCCCGACACCTCCAGCGTGTCGATATGGTCGCCGGTAGAGAAACTGTAGGTGTAGTTGCCCATGGGGTTGCCCTCGTTGTTGTCGCTGATGGCGTCGCTGAAGTCAATGGTATAGGTGGTGTTGCTCTTGAGCGAGTCTTTCAGTTCCACGATGATCTTCTTGCCCGTAGCCTTGATCTCGGGCATCTCTATCTGGGGCGGCGAGACGATGACTTTGCTCTGTGCATCCTCCAGTTTGATATATTCGCTGAAGTTGATGACCACCTTCTTCGCCGTGACGTTTACTCCCTTGTCCTCGGGCGAGGAGTCGACCACATGGGGCGGCGTGTCATCGTACCAGCCTCCGTCGGGGCTGCCCATACGGGCGCAAGAGGTCAATAGTAAAAAGATAAATGAGAAATGAGAAATGAGAAATGAGAAATGACAATGAGAAATGAAGAAATGGGCTGCGCCGCGACGGTCAGCCATTCTATGGTTCATTTTCCGAGATGCCGTGTCATGTTTCTGCTTATTGCATATCATGTTGATGTCATTTCTCATTTTTTCATTTTCATTTCTCATTTCACATTTCTCATTCCTCATTTCTCATTTAATGAAAGCAACTGCTCTATATGCTCGCGGCTGTTGCTCAGTCGCGGCACCTTGTGCTGCCCACCCAGTTTGCCGCGTAACTTCATCCAGTCGTTGAACAGGTTGGGACGGGCAGGGATGATTTCCAGGTGCTGCAGGGTGATGTCCTTGAAGCGCTTCGCCTCGTAGTCGCTGTTGAGTTCCTGCAGTTTACGGTCGAGGATGTCGGCAAACTGGGCAAGGTCGGCCGGTGCCTTGGCAAACTCGATGAGCCACTGGTGGCGGCATTTCGCGTTCTGGTCCATAAACACGGGTGCGGCGGTGTATTCCAGCACCTGGGCGCCCGTCATCTCGCAGGCATACTTCAGTCCCTGCTCGGCATTGTCGACGATGAGTTCCTCGCCAAAGGCGTTGATGAACGACTTGGTGCGGCCGGAGATGATGATCTTATAGGGGTTGGTGGAGGTGAACTGCACCGTGTCGCCAATCATATAGCGCCAGAGGCCGCACGACGTGCTGATAATCATCGCGTAGTTCTTGCCTTTCTCCACGGCCCAGAGGGGAACGATGGGTGAACTCTCGACACTCAACTCCTGGAACTCGTAGAACACATCGTAGTCGAGCATCAGGAGCATCGACTTGTCGTTGGGGTCGTCTTGGATGCCGAAGAATCCCTCGCTGGCATTATAGGTCTCCATATAGTGCATGCGGGGCGAGGTGATAAGGTTCTGATACTGCTCGCGGTAGGGTGTGAAGGCCACGCCGCCGTGGAAGAACACCTCCAGGTTGGGCCACACCTCCTCCAGATGTGTCTTGCCGGAGATTTCCATCACGCGGTTGAGCACGGAGAGCATCCACGATGGCACGCCGCTGAGGTTGGTGACATTCTTCGTCATGGCCTCGCGGGCAATGCGGTCGCGCTTCACCTCGAAGTCGCCCAGCAGCGCCGTCTTCTTTGATGGCACGCGCACCAGGTTGACCACAGGGTTGATATTCTCTATGAGGATGGCACTGAGGTCGCCCACCAGCGAGCCGGGCAGGTTATAGTTGGGTGCATGGCTGCCGCCGAGGATGAGACCTTTGCCGTCGAACATCCTGCTGTTTGGGTTGTTGCGCAGGTAAAGGGCCACCACGTCGGCACCGCCTTTATAATGCAGGTGCTTCAGCCCGTCGGGTGAGACGGGTATGAACTTCGACTTGTCGTTGGTGGTGCCGCTCGACTTGGCGTACCATTTCACGCGGCCGGGCCAGAGGATGTCGCTCTCGCCTTGGCGCATCTGGTCGATGTCGCCCTTCAACTCCTCGTAGGTGTTCACGGGAACGTTGCGCACAAAGTCCTCGTAGGTCTTCGTGGCACCAAACAGATGGTTGCGGCCATACTCGGTGTCCCTGGCCTTTGTCAACAGACGTGCGAGCACTGCACGCTGCAGTTGCTCGCCCTGACTGTCGTATCGCTCCAACTCCCGCCATCGCCTGGCGAAGAGTGGTCTTACTAATGCTGTGAGGCTCAAATCGTTATCCTTTTAGTTGAAGAAATATTTCAAGCCAATCTGCATGCTCCAGCATTGACCGGTGTAGTCCCAAAGGGTGTCGTAGGTCTTGGTGGGATAATTGCCATTGGAGTCTTTATACATCGAGAAGACAGGGGTGTTGCTTGTGTCTACGCCCTCGTACTTCAGGATCTTGCCGTAGTTGCTGGCAGCGGCGTTCTTAGGTATGCCCCAGTATGAGTTGAGCATATTGGTAAAGTTGATGATGTCGAGCGATGCCTGGAACTTCTGCTTGGTGCCAAACACCTTCACCTCGAAGTCCTCGGCCACGCGCAGATCCAGGCGATGGAGCCAGGGTGCGCGTCCGCTGTAAGGCTCGGCATACTCACCCTTATGGGTGCGCAGATAGTCGTCCTGCTCAACGAAGTTCCAGAAGGCGACCCTCATCTCGGCATCCTCTACGAACTGCCCATTCACAACCTTGCCGATCTTTATCTCGCTGTCGTTTCTCGGGATATACATCAGGTCGGTGCTCAGTTTGTCGCCGTTCATATCGTTGGTGTACATGAAACTGGTGCCGGTATAACTGTAGGCCTTATAGAACAGGTTAATGTGTGTGCCGAGGGTAAAGTTGCTGTTAATCTTGATGGGCAGGAAATAGCCCACGGAGGCCGTCACCTGGTCGGGTGTCACGTAGTAAGAACGCTGGGCGGCGGTGCGGTTGGGGCCGTCGACAGAGATGACGCCCTGCCATGCCGACACGGGGTCGCTGCCGGGCAGACCCGACACCTCTTTGCTCTCGGTATGTGTGTAGGCAGCCATGATGCTGAGGTTGGGTATAGGCTCTGCGTTCACCGTGATATTGGCCGTATAGCCGTAGCCCTTCGATGTGTTGTCGAGCACGATGGCGTTCTTGTTGCTGTAATACTGGTAGTTGGAAGGATAGATCAGACGGTTGTCGGCACCGTTGAAGCGCTGCCAGGTGTCGGCTTCGTCATCCTTGATGTTGACGTTGCGCATATACACGGCATTGATGCTCTTGTTGTAGATAAACTCGCCGGTGACGGTGAGGGGGAACGACACGGGCAACTGGTAGTCGACGGCGATGCTCGACTTCCACACCTGCGGCATCTTGAAGTCGCTGTACACGCCGGAGATCTTGCTGCCCGCTGTATGTTTCTCGTTGGTCGTAGGCACCTCGAAGTGCTCCATCAACTCGTGCACACCCATGAACTTGCCTGCCAGACCGTTTAACTTGGCCTGAACCCAGGCCTCGTCGTGGCCGTTGGTGTCGGTCCATGTCTGCGTCTTGTAGTTATAGCCGGCGGCATAGGTGGTCTTGGTGATATTGGCATTGCCGGGCTGGTTGGTGAAGAACACCAGGGGCAGACGGCCGGTGAACACGCCTGTGCCGCCACGAATCTTCAGACGCTTGTCGCCAAAGACATCCCATGTGAAGCCCACACGCGGCGATATCTGCCAGTGGTTGTCGGGCCAGCGCCCGGTGTCGATGCGATAGCCGTTGAAGCCGTAGACGGTGTTGCCGTTGGCATCGGTATAGTTCAGGTCGTAGATGGCGGTGTTACGTTCCACGTCCTGCTCGTCGAACACGAGGTCGTCGAACCTCACGCCGTAGGTCAGTTTGAGGTTGGGCACGATGTTCCACTCGTCTTGCAGGTATATGCCATACTGGTTGAAGCGGACGGCCGAGGTGGGGCTGTCGTTGCCGTTGAAGCCGTAGGTGAAGTTGACGGCCTCGGGAGCCATGCCACCGAGGAACTCGTTGATGTTGCGGAAGCGATACTGGCCTGTTCCCTCGCGGATGTAGGAGTTGTCGGCAAACTGATGCTCGAAGTTGAAGCCGGCGGTCAGTTTATGCGTACCGGCGTAGTAGGTGAAGTTGTCGGTCAGGGTGTGCACCTTGTTCTCCACATGGTTCTTCCACGAGAACAGTTCGTAGCCGGCACAGATATACGGCTCGATGCTGGGCGACTTTGACGTGACGTCGTAGGGATAGGCGATGTCGATGAAGGGGAACTGTGACGACTCTGACGTACGTGTGGGGTCCTTGATATAGGAGTAGGTGTAGAGCAACTGGTTGCTGGCCTTCTGGCCGAAGCGGCTGTTCAGGTCAACGGAGACAGACTGCACCGAGCGCTCGCTGCCATACATCGTGTTGGCGAAGATCATAGACTTCTCACCCACGCGGTAGTCGCCGGAGCCACCATAGATATAGTCGCCTGTAGAGCGGCTGGCACCCGAGTAACTCTCGTCCTTGGTCATATTATAGCGCACGGCCAGGTGATGGGCATCGGTGATGTTCCAGTCGATACGGGCCAGCAGTTTGATGTTCTTCTCGTCGGCAGGGAAACTGGTCCATGAGCCGGTGTTGTAGCCGAAGTTGTCAAGCAGGTAGTTGTGCACCTTCTCCATGTCGCTGGCCAGCACGCGGCTCACCATGCCCTTGGCCTCCTCGCCGTCGCCACGGGCGCGGTATTTGATGACCTGGCCAGGGGTCTTCTCGTATTCATAGTTGGCAAAGAAGAAGAGTTTGTTCTTGATGATGGGGCCGCCCAGGGTAGCGCCATAGACGTACTTACGATCCTCGGCGGGGTCGCCTACCATCTCATCACCATTTATTTTATAGCCGTGCAAGTGCTCGTTGCGGAAGTAGGTGTAGGCCGTGCCCTTGAACGTGTTGGTACCGCTTTTGGTGATGGCGTTCACACCACCGCCTATGAAGTTGGTCTGGCGCACGTCGTAGGGTGCGATGACCACCTGCACCTCCTCGATGGCATCGAGCGAGATAGGACTGCCGCCGCCGGGGAGGCCGTCGCTCAGTCCGAAGTTGTTGTTGAAGTTGGCGCCGTCGACGGTGAAGTTAGACATCTTACCGTTGGCACCGGCGAAACTCATGCCGCCGCCGCTGTAGGGCGACAGTTTGGCAATGTCGGTGATGCTGCGGCTGATCATAGGCATCGTCATCATCTGCTCGTTGGAGATGTTGGTCGAGGCACCCGTCTTCTCGGCCGCAAACTTCGAGGCGCGGCCGCTGATGACCACCTCTGCCAGGTCGTTTGTGTTTTCTGCGAGCCACACATCAAGGTTGTAGGTCTCGCCCAGTTGCAGGGTGATGCCCTTCAGCGTCTTGGTCTGATGACCGATGTATGAAACGGTGACGGCATACGGGCCGCCGGTACGCATACCCTGGATGGCAAAGCGTCCGTTAACGTTGGTCACTGCCGTATAGCGTGTGCCGGAAGGCTCGTGGACGGCCTGGATGGTAGCCCCGATAATTGTTTCGTCACTCCCCTCGAAGGTCACTTTACCGGACATACTCGAAGTGGTGACCTGTGCCATGACCGACATGGTCATTGTCAGCATCAAGGTAAGGATGAAAAATAGTTTCTTCTGCATAATGGTATAATGTTTTATTTAATTTTGATGCAAAAATACAAAAAAGTTTCCATTATCTCGCATTTTCTAAAGGATTTTTTCATGTTTGCGCCAGAATATGCATTGTTAGGGTGCTGCGATGCTATTCAGAGCCTATGCTTTATGCCTCTTCATTTTCGTATTCGTAGTCTTCAAGGTCGTCGATGTCTTCAACATCCACATACTCAAGATCCTCGTCTTCGCCCTCTTCCTCCAGTTCACGGGCAAAGACCTTCATGTCCTTGTCGCGGTGCACCAGTGTGTCCTCGCTGGTGATGGCCTGCAGTTTGTTGCTCTCGGCATTGAGTTCATGCCACAGCACATCCTTCAGTTCCTCCAGTCCGTAGCCCGTCACGGCAGAAATAAAGACAATGGGTGCGGCGTGGTTTTCCCACGCCGTTTCCTCCGTCCGTGCGGCGTGGTTTTCCCACGCCGTTTCCTCCGTCCGTGCGGCGTGGTTTTCCCACGCCGTTTCCAGTTCCTGCCGCAGCATGGCAATGAGTTCCTCGTCCAGCAGGTCGCACTTGGTGACGGCCAGCACGCGGTGCTTGGTGAGCATCTCGGGGTTGAACTGCCGCAGTTCGTTGAGCAGTATCTCGTATTCGCGACGGATGTCGTCGGTATCGCCGGGCACCATGAAGAGCAGCAGTGAGTTGCGCTCGATATGCCGGAGGAAACGCAGGCCCAGGCCCTTGCCCTCGGCGGCACCCTCTATGATACCCGGGATGTCGGCCATGACAAACGACTTGCCGTCTCTATAGCCCACAATGCCCAGCGAGGGCTCCATCGTGGTGAACGGATAGTTGGCAATCTTCGGGCGGGCGTTGCTCAGTGCGCTGACCAGCGTCGACTTGCCCGCATTGGGGAAGCCCACCAGACCGACGTCGGCCAGCAACTTGAGTTCCAGGATGATGGTCATCTCCTGCATCGGCTCGCCGGGCTGTGCATAGCGTGGTGCCTGGTTGGTAGCCGAGCGGAACTGGAAGTTGCCCAGTCCGCCGCGCCCGCCCTTCAAGAGCAGCACCTCCTGACCGTCGTAGGTCACGTCGCAGACATACTTGCCCGTCTCGGCATTATAGACCACGGTGCCGCAGGGCACGTCGATATACACGTCCTTGCCGTCGGTGCCGTGGCATTTGTCCTTGCCGCCGTTGCCGCCGTGCTCTGCAAAGATATGGCGCTCGTATTTCAGGTGCAATAGCGTCCAGTAGTTATGGTTGCCGCGCAGGATGATGCTGCCGCCCTTGCCGCCGTCGCCGCCGTCGGGGCCGCCGTTGGGGTTGTATTTAACATGCTTCAGGTGCATGGAGCCCCTGCCGCCCTTGCCGCTCCGGCATAATATTTTAACGTAGTCAACGAAATTGGATTCCATGTGCGCTTTGATAGTGAAGAGTGAAGAATGAAGAATGAAGAATGAAGAGTGAAGAGTGATGGGCTACATAATCTCGACAGCAGTGATTTCCGAGTCCTTGCCTTTATAGGTGATGTCGATGCGGAAGGTGGCGGCCTCGCTGTAAATATAAAGAGGCAGTTGCTCCTCGTAGGCCGGTTCGTAGTCGAAATGCAGACGGATGGCGGTGCCCACGAGGTCGTTGTCGGCAGGTGTGAGCGCATCATCAGCATCGAGGCGTCGGAGCGAGAAGACGGGGTCGGCCATGGCCAGCACACGCGGCAGTTCGATACGCAGGTCGTTGTCGGGACTGGTAAACCAGGTGGTGAACCGCTCCCACCAGCCTTTTTCCATGGCCGGGTCTTCCTCTGGCGGCAACACGGTGACACCCTCGCGCAGGGTGCGCTGCAGCCGTTGTGGGTCAAGGGAGTAGTTGCTCAGATACTCCTGGCGTGCCCGCTCCTGCTGCTCGCTCACGTTGCGCCGGCCGTCGCGCAGGAACGCCAGGGCGTTGGCCTGCTTGTAGTTCACGTCGTCGACCCAGCAGATGCGGTCCTCGAACATGGCGATGGCCCTGACGCGGGTGATGTCGTCGTAGGTCTTGCCGGGGTAACTGATGCTGACGGTGTCGAAGTCGGCCGTAGAGTGCTTGTTCACGATGTTCACCTCCTTGGGCACCTTCACCACGTCGTACTCGTCCTTGTACATGCCGGTATAGTGGATGCAGAGGAACACGCGCACGTTTTCGAAGTCAATGTCGGAGCGGTTCTTCAGCGTGACATGCATCACGTCGTCGCTATGCCAGAAGAGCCACGATGACTCGGGCTCCACTGAGATGTCGATATACGACTGCTCGAGCAGCAGGCTGCGGAAAGGGCCATAGAGGTTCTCCTCGCAGAACTGCATGTCGGAGAGCAGTTCGTCGTAGATGCCCTGGTTGCCTCGACGGAAGAAATGGTTGTAGATCTCCTCGCGGCTCTTGTCGGCCTTGCCCTGGTCGGCATAGTATTTGGCCTTGAGCAGGTTGGGGCTGAACAGGCCGTAGCCTTCCATCGTCGAGGCATAGAGGCGGCGCAGATACTGGCCCTCGGGGGTCTTGCTCAGGTAGGTGCGGGTGTTATAGGCATCGAGCATGTCGGTGAGGCGGGCGGCCTGGCGCGGATATTCCACGCTGGCCTGATGGAAGCGGCTCATGGCCGTCTGCTCGTTGCCCAGTTTCTGTTGTAGCAGGCCTTCGAGGACGAGGGCGGGCGCCGTGCGGTCGGGATACAACGCGGTGTAGCGGTCGAGGAGGGACTGGGCCTGAAGGAAGGGAGGGGAGAGGGGCGAGGAGGGGGACTGACGAGGCGGGAAAACCGCCTCGCACGAACTATCAACAGGGAGCGTGCTATTAACGGAGGGGGCACTATCAACGGAGGGAGCACCTTCTGTGGAGGGCAGAGGGGTGATGACATCGGGAACAGGAGCGGCAACGCCTTTCATGATAAGGGTCATAGACTGCAGAAGCATGGCCTCAGCATTGTCGGGGTATTTACGCAGGATGTCCTGCGTCTGGGCCAGTGCTTCGTCAACGCGCCCGGCATAGATGTCCAGATAGGCCTTGTCCTTCTTCACGCACAGGGCATCGTATTCCTGCATATATTTTTTGTAGATGGGGGTGTAGTCCTCCAGATACTTGCGATAGGACACCTTGAGTTTCTGCAGGTCTTCTTGAATCTTCGCCTTTAGTTTCTTGTCTTTCTCGTATTGTTCGAAGGCCTCGTTGGTGGAACGCTCGGCATCCTCGCCGTTGACGATGCCAAGGATGGCGAAGATGTCGCCATGGGCAGCCCTGAACAGTTCGCTGGCCGACGTGTTGGCCACGAGGGTCTCGCCGCCACGGGCCGCGCCGCGCACCAGCATCCAGGCATCGCTCAGTTGCTCGTCCTGCTCCTGTAGTTTATAGGTGTATTCCAGCACAGGGAAGAGTTTGCGCTTGGCCTCGAGCACATCGGGCGCCACGCCGGTATAGTCCTGACGTGCCATATAGTCGAGGAACTCGTCGAAGTTGCGTGAGCGCACCTGTGCCAGTTCCAAGGCATTGATGACGCGCACCGTCTTCTCCAGGTCGTAGTCCTGCCCGGAGCGCAGACCCTCCTGGTTGGAGATGGCTTCGTAGGCATCCACGAACTGCTCCACGGGCTGATAGTTGTCGATGCTGAGCGACAGCAGGTCGACGGGATGGTCGGACGAGCAGCCGCTCATTGTCATTGCCCCCACGACGAGGATGGCAACCGTCCAGTTAAGGAAAATCTTTTTCATCATCGAGCGAAAATGTTATAGACCGCCTGCAAAGGTAAACAATAAAAAGCAAATAGCGCAAAGCGTTTAAAATCTTTAACGCTTTGCGCTATTTTTCGACCTGCGCGGTTGGAAACAGACCTACTTTCATCGCGAACTCGGTCAGTTTCAACCCTTTTGGAACGCTACGCGTCTAATCAAAAACAAATAAAAACAAAAAAAACAAATAAAAACCGCCTTTCTTAGCACGTGTTTTTATTTGTTTTTTGAAAGACCGCTTGCGGTTAGAAAACCAACCGGGTTAACGGCGTAAACACGTCGGTTCCACCCGCACAGGTCACCTTTTTGAGGTGCGAGGTACGAAATCAGAAGCCGATCTTGCCGTTCCAGCGCATGTACCAGTTGCTGACGGTGCTCAGTTTCTGGAACTGTCCCTTCATGGCCTCGCGGTTGGCCTCACCAGCGCGGCTGCTGATCTGGTTGACCATGAACTCGCCGGGGTTGGCCTGACGCTTGGCAAAGCGCATCAAGTCGTAGTAGCGTGTACCCTCGAAGGCAAACTCCAGTGCGCCCTCGTTGAGGATAAGGCTATCCACAAAGACCTGCTGGCGGGCGGTGAGGGCCTCAGCGGTGATGGTGCTGTCCTCGGGCAGTTGGTACGACTCGTTCATAGGTGTCCATCCCGAGCCGCGGCTGTGCATACCCATGGTGTTATGGGTAGCCACTCTTGCGCCGTTGAGCAGGTCGTCTGACGTATAGAGTGCATACTGGTTGGCAGGGAAGTTGAACTGCGAGATATAAATGGAGTCGCTCTGGCTGTAGTATGGATAGACCTCCGTGGTGAGTTGCTGGTTGTTAAGACCTGTTGACAGGATGAGGAAGGCCATACGCGGATAGCCGGCCTGGTTGAGGGCCTCAGCCATGCGCAGGTAGAGCATCTGGCGGCGGTAGATATGTACATTGCGCGAAGAATACTTGCTAATGTTTTGTGTCTCTATGCGCTCGCCATTGTTATACCGATAACTCTCGGTCCATGTGGCGAAGAGGCGCATGTCGCCATCGCGATGGTTGGAGAAGCCCTTCGGTGCTATCATGGCTGTTGTACCCGAAGAGTTGAGTGCGCAGAAGTCTTGTGCGGCCGAGATCTCTTCCATGCGCTTCGACGGCTCAATGCTCACCTTGTAGGAATTCTCCTCTCTGGAGTTAAAGAGGTTGCGCAGTTCACTGTAGTTGCCCTCAGCCTTGATGGAGTCGCCCGGAATCATGGTGATGAGTTCTGCATCCTTGTCATACGACTCGCTCTTGAGAGATGAAGACCATGAGTCGAACATCACCTGCCAGGTTGACGAGCCCGGCATCCATGACGTATAACTGGTGCCTACGGCATAGGTGCTGTTGTCGCCGTTGCGCTGGCTGATATAATTGTAATAGCAGTTTGCCGCACTCTTGTAGTCGTTCACGCTCTGGGTCTCGGAGGCTTTCCACAGATAGAGGTCGCCAAGCACCACATAGAGCGGGAAATAGAAGAAACGCGAGTCGGTATTGCGTATGGTGCCATAGAACGGATACTCGTTGGCCACGTCGGCGTCGGCATTGGTGTATTCCTGGATGAGTTTCTCCAGGTCGTCGATGAAATACGTGCAGATAGCCTGCAGGTCGTACATGTCGTAGGTCTGCTCAGACTCCTCCTTGGTGAGGATGGGCATGGTGACGAACGGCACGCGGCCGTAGTTGAGTGCCAGTTGGAGGTAGGTCCAGGCGCGTATGCCCTTCACGGCAGCATACTCTTTGAGGAAGATAAACTCCTTGCGGTTGTTGCGCAAGTCAACATTCGCATGCTCAATGAAGTAGTTGCAGTTGTTGATGACGGCATAGTAGTCGCGGGGCTGGTTGTACTTGTTGTCGTCGCCGATATTGAAGAGGGCCATGTCGCGCAGGTCGGCATCGGCATCACTGGTCAGGGTCACCAGGTCGCCGCGCACCTCACCGAGTAGTATGGTGCGGTCGGCAATGGCCTGCAGTTTGCTCAGGATGCCCGTCATGGAGTAGAGGGTGTCGATGGCGCTGTTCAGGTGCTCGTCGTCAGCGTAGATGACGTGGTCGGACTCCTGGTCGAAGAAGTCGGCACAGGAAATGAAGAATGAAGAATGAAGAATGAATAATGCTGCGCCGAGCAACTTCACCGTCATTTTCATGCTTCGTTTCCATGTATTGCAAAAATTCTTTTTCATAATTGTTTCATTATTTAGTCTACCTGTAGCGGTAGCAAATTCTTCATTCTTCATTTTTCACTCTTCATTTTAGAGGTTAATCTTCACACCTGCCACGATGCTGGGGCTCAGGCCCAAGTAGCCCAGGTCGATGCCCTGGCCAATGACGTTGCTGGTCATTGAGAACTCGGGGTCGGTGCCCAGATACTTCGTAAAGGTGAGCAGGTTGTTGCCCTGGATCCAGAACTGCATGCCCTGGATAAACTCAGAGTTCAGGGGCAGGTCGTAAGACAGCGTCACCTGCTTGAGGCGCAGGTAGGAGCCGTCCTCGATCCAGCGGTCGCTGAAGCGTGCGTTGCCCATGGGGTCCTGGAAGGTGATGCGTGGCATGTCGGTCTGCTGACCCTCCACCTGCCAGCGGCGCTGCATGGCCGTGGTCTGGTTCATGAAGCGGCTGCCGCCCTCCAGTTGTGAGCGCATGTAGTTATACACATCGTTGCCCAGCGAGTAGTTGAACCTCACGTCGAGTTTAAACTGCTTCCAAGCCAGGGTGGTAAAGATGTTGCCGTAGATGTCGGGATTGGGGTCACCGATGACCACGCGGTCTTTCTCGTTAATCTCGTGGTCGCCGTTCTGATCGACGAAGTGCATGTCGCCGGCGCCGAAGTACATCTTGTCCTCACCGTTGCTGGCCAGAATATAAAGGGCAGCCTGGTCGGCCTCCTCGGTGGTGGCGAAGACACCGGCGGTCTGGTAGCCGTAGAACAGGTTGGCGGCCTGGCCAACCTCCGAGAGGATGGTGGCGCCGTAGACCTCTGTCTCTATGCCGCCTGCGGGCAGTTCGGTAATCTCGTTCTTATAGTGGCCCACGGTAGCACCTACCTGCCATTTCCAGTCCTTCAGGTTGAGCACCTTTACGCAGGCAGAAGCATCGAAGCCGGTATTTTTCAGTTTACCGCCGTTGCTCCAGTTCTGATCCAGACCGCTGAGGAATCCCAGCGACTGGCGGGTAAGCAGGTTGTCGGTGGTAGAGTGGAAGAAATTGAAGGTCAGTGCCACGCGGTTGTTCAGGAAACTCGACTCGAAGCCGGCGTTCAGGCGGCGTGTGGTCTCCCACTGTATCTTCGTGTTGCCAATGCCACTGAACGACAGTGCCGAGGCTGTGTGGAGATACTGCTGTGCACGGAAGTAACTGCGTGCGGCGTAGTAGTCGATGTCGTCGTTACCGCTGATGTCGTAGCCGGCGGTCAGACGCAGGTAGTCAATACCCTTGACCTTGGCCATCCACGGCTCGTTGGTCATCACCCATGAGGCCTGCACGGAGGGGAACAGTCCCCAGGCAGCCTTGAACAGGCGCACGTCGCCGCCGTCCTGTCCGAATCGCGACGACCCTTCCATGGTCAGGTTAGCCTGCACGTAGTAGCGGCTCTTGAAGTTGTACTCTGCCTGTGCATACCATGCCAGGTTGTTCCAGGTGTCGTTGGTGCCCTCCACCTTACGGTCGGTAGAGGCACTGAACGGTGTCTTGTCGGTACCGCTGTTATAGGCCAGTTGCGAGTTCATGGTATAGGTCTCCCAGTTGATGCGTGCACCGCCGAAGGCATGCACATAGTGTGCGCCGTAGCGGTTGCTCCAGTCCAGGCGGGTGTCGCTCATCACCGAGTTCTGCTTCGACGACAGCGAGCGTTTCTCGTTGTCGCGGTAGCCGCCGATGCTGCTTACATAGTAACTGGGTGTACCGTTGATGGGGATATAGTATTCCTCGTTGGTATTCACCAGGTTGTAACTGAAATGCTCGCTGAGTGTGAGGTTGGCGTTGAAATGGAACTTGGGTGTCACCGTCAGGTTGAGCATCGAGTTCTCGAAGCGGTTCTTGTTCTCTGCATCGCCATACTCGTTCAGGGCGGCGGGGTTGCCCAGACGCCAGTTGTAGTTACTATAGTTGGCCAGGGCCTCGTCCAGGTAATCTTCCTGCTCAATGTCGTAGTGGCTGGCGCTGAAGCCCACCTTGGGTCCGCCGTAACTGTAGGCGTTGAGGAACGGGCTCTTGGCGTATGCCAGGAAAGCCGGCGACGTTGGCGTGCCCTCGTCGTAGCCCTCCGGAGCGCCGTCGTTGCGTATGTTGCGGGTGATATTGGCAAACGAGGCATCGAAGCGCACGTCGAGTTGCTTCAGCAGCGAAATGTCGGTGTTGAAGCGAATGTTCAAACGATCCATGTCGTTGTATTCCAGCGTGCTCTGGGCATTGGTATAGCCTACGGAGAGGTTGTAGTTGGCCACCTCGTCACCACCTTCCACGTTGATGCCGTAGTTCTGGGTAAAGGCCGTGCGATAGACGTAGTCTTTCCAGTCGGTATCGTTGTGGTAGAGTCGGTAGTAGTAGTTGTCCTGTCCGTTCTGCAGCGTCTGGCGCTCGTCCAGGAACTTGAACTTGTTGAGGCGTGTGTTGGTGGTCTTCAGCAGTTCCGAAGCATAGCCCCTGTACTGCTCTGCACCCATCACCGACAGATATTTCGGTTCCAGTGTCACGCCGGCCGACACGCTGGCCGTGATGCGTGTGGCCATCGACTTGTTGCGGCGTGTGTCGATGAGGATGACACCATTGCCGCCCCTGGCACCATAGAGGGCCGTACCGTTGCGCACCACTGTCACCTTCTCGATGTCGGCGGGGTTGAGTGCCGACAGGATGTCGTTGTAGAAGCCGTCGTGCAACAGTGTGCGGCCATACTGCTGCTCTACGATGACACCGTCGATGACGATGAGGGGCTGGGCGTTGACGTTCAGTGAGTTAAGGCCCTGAATAAACATCACGCTACCCACGCCGGGCGTGCCGTTGCGACCGATGGTGTACACCTGGCCGCCCAGACGGTTCTGCACCTCGTCCTTGATGTTGATGGCAGGGCTGAACCTGAAGTCGGTGGTCGCATAATCGTTGCGCAGATTGGTCTGCTGACCATATTCGGCCTTGAAGGCGGTGGTATAGAGTTTGGCCGTCTTCTGGTTTTCACCTTCCAGGAGTCCCAGCCTCACGGAATTATAGTCGGGGCTGCTCACGATGACCGACGAGGCGAAGAGTGGCACCTTCAGTTCGTAGGTACCGTCGTCTTCGGTCAGCACGCTGTAGCCGTCGATTTCCACCGCCTTGACGATGGCACCGCTGACAGGCTTCCCCGTGGCGGCATCGAGCACGATGCCCTTTACCGTGCGTGTCTCGTATTGCTTCTGCTTGGGCGTGAAGGCACGAGCGGCCGTCACCTCCTCTTCCTCTCCGTCGTCGGAGTCGTCGTCCTGCGCCATGGCGGTCTGTGGCAGAGCCATCAAGCCAAAGAACAATGCACACTGTACCATGCACATACGGCTGCGCAGTATCTCAATGGGATTTATATATCTTAATTTCATATTCATACCATTATTAGTTGTTCATTACTCTTTGTACCA
Source organism: Prevotella sp. (assembly GCA_017455845.1). Classification (GTDB taxonomy): domain Bacteria; phylum Bacteroidota; class Bacteroidia; order Bacteroidales; family Bacteroidaceae; genus Prevotella. Next base: position 19,817 of record JAFSYY010000074.1, read on the forward strand.
ATCACTCTTCATGAGGCTTCAGGATGATGGCATCGATATACATGGTGCGGGTGTGGGTTCCGCGACGAATCTGGGCCGGAGCCACGTTGGTTTCTATGCGCAGGCGCACCTGAGCCTCCTCGCTCTCCTTCTTCAGTCCGTAACTGCACACATCGAACTTACGGTTGCTGGCCAGCAGGAAGCAGTCTACGGCATCAGGCGTGGTTGTAAACGTGCCCAGTTTCTCACCTATCACCTCTTTGCCTCCTGCACCCTTGTAGACATTATCCTGTCCTAACTGGTCCTTATAGATCAGATAACACTCCAGGATGGTGGGCACGCGCTGCTCTTCGGTAGCGGTGCTGTCGTTGGCAGCAACGGGTGCCGTGAGCAGGTAGATGTCGTAGCCCACGTTCGACAGCACCTCGGGAATATTGAATGTCACCTTGGTCTGTTCACCGTTGACGATGGGCTCGGCCTTGATAAAGCCGTGGTTAGACACCTGGTCGTAGTATTCATTGTCGTTAGACGATGAGAGCGTTATCACGCTCGTTGCAACCTCTTCCGTACCACTGGGATGTTCTTTGTCCGTCTTGTCCGGATTAATCCATTTGCCTAACTCGTTCACGCTGCCCGAACCCTCGGCCTCGATGATGCGTGTGCGCATGAAGGTCTCTGTGGGTTTGATGTTCCATTGTGAGGCTTTCATCACCCGGCCATTGCTGCACTCCACGTTCTGTGTGCCGGAGAACACGCGGGCAGGGTCGTTGTACTGGTAATAGTGCAGCGTGTCGGCGCCCCACATATACTTGCGCGAGTTGTAGTACAGGACGGCATTGGTCGACATGGCCGAGTCTTGCAGCATCTTATCGGTGTTGAGCGTGCGGCTGAACACCGTGCCTTCGACAATGGCCAGGCGCGAGTTGGTGAAGATCATCGAGTCGCGGTCCTCGGTAATGGAGTCGTGATAGTTGTAGTAGGTCTCATACTTCTCTATCAGTTCCTTCCAAACCTGGTTGGTGGGTGCTATAAACCAGTAGGTGCTGTCTTCAGCGTTGAGGCGTCCCAGGTCGCTGAACAGTTCGTTGCGCTGGATGAACACCGAGTCCTGATAGGTGGTGCGTCCGTCCACCACTTCGCCCTTCACGCTCTGGTCGGGATCGAACTCCTTGTAGTAGAACCTTGGGTTATAGAGGAAACTGCGGAGGCTGTCCAGGTCGGCATCCTTGCGCACATATTCAAACACATTGGGGAAATAGTCCACCTTGTCCTCAATGGTGAAGAGCACGCCGTTGCCGTAGTGACCGTTGTTGGTCAGCAGTGTGCTGCCGCCGAAGTCGCCGCTGTTCAGTGTCTGGTACTTGCCGTTCATCATCACGATGGAGTCGCTGTGCTGCGACGAGACGGAGTAGTTGTAGAGGGCGATATGGTTCTGCAGGAACTCCTTGATGACGGTGTTGTCGTCATCGTTCACCGTGGCCCGCTCCGTTTTATACTGTGCGATGAGTGCATCGGCCTCCTCGGCAGAGAACTTGGCATTGACGGGTGCAAAGACGGTAAACACCTGACTGCTGGCCAGCGACTTGTCGTAGCCACATTCTTTCACCACCTTTGCAAAGTTGCTCAGGTCCTGGTTGCCCTCAATGGCCTGCCACAGGGTGCCGCTAAGCACATGGTCGGATGTTCCCTCATAGTGGTCATCCCACGTGTCCGTGCAGGAAATGACGAATGAAGAATGAAGAATGAAGAATGCTGCGCCGAGCAACTTCACTGTCATTTTCATGCTTCGTTTCCATGTATTGCAAAAAAACTTTTTCATAATTGTTTCATTATTTAGTCTACCTGTAGCGGTAGCAAATTTTTCATTCTTCATTCTTCATTCTTCATTTTACAGGTCATCCTCCATGGCACCGTCGCCACTGACACCATAGACGCTCTTAGGCACAATCTCCAGGTAGTCGAGCATAAACTCGTTGTTGTTGCCCTGCTTGCCGTCACTGGCCACGCGGAAGCGCAGGTAGTGGTCTTTGGTGGCATCGATGCGCACCTGGCAGAGCACGCGGCGGAAGGTACGGAAGTTACCCACGAAGTAATACTTTGTCGTACCATTGGTGTGATACGTGCTGCGCGGAGCACGATAGGCGCCCAGGTTCTTCAGCAGTTTCTGCTCGGCAGCCTTGTCCTCGTCGCTCATCGCATCATAATTGGCTGCGGTCTCGTCGTTTGTAAAACGGTCGCCGATGAAGGCCTCCTCGTTCAGATACTGCGTCATGTCAACGGGTATGCCCTGCGGCACACCGTCGAAATAGACCTGGGCCACACCGCGGGTCTTCAGACCGCAGAAGCCCAGACGTATCTGGTAGTCGCCCGACTTGGGCACCGGTGGCAGCCGGAACTGGAAGTCGTAGTCGCCAAAGAGGTTCCACTCGTCGCCCTGCCACGACCAGAAGTTCTGGTGGGGTCGGCGGAGCACCACAGCGCAGTTGCTGAAGGTCACGCCGTCCAGATAGCCTTCGGGGAAGTAGAAGTTACGGCCGTTTTTCGGCACTGTGGCATCGTCGGGCGTGCCCGAGTTGTCGTCCTGGGTATAGTCGCCTACGTAGCGCATGTCGTTGGTCATCACCTCCGGGAAGACGGTTGAGAAGTCCATGCGTATGCGCATGTTCTGCACCTTGTCGCGCACATCCTCCGAGAACACCACGAGGTCGTCTACGTAGAAATAGTGTCCGTTGACGGCATCTAATTTGGTATCCACGGTGTCGTCGATCTTCGCGCCCTCAAACTGCCATTCGGCATCGTAGCGGCGGTTCACGTAGCGCTGTCCGGTCTCACCCTTACCCTTATGGTCCACGCCTTGCTTGTCGTTGCCCATGGTCAGTTGTTCTATCTTTACCATGGTATGGGGCAGCATGGTGTGGAACCACTCCACGGGGTTGGCCAGTGTGGTCTCAATGCCGAAGGCCTCGTTCATGGTCTTGTGGATTTCCTGTGTGAGTTTGTCCACGCTGGGCACGTAGCGGGTCATGATATGATACTGCACGAAGCGCTTCAGGGGGTTCACGCTGTCGGTCAGGTTCTCGAAGGCATGGCCTGCTGCCGACACATCGTCGGGATAGACGGGGTCGTAGATCTTACAGGCCAGGTCGTAGAGTTGCTTGAGTTCCGACTGCGAGGTGTCAATGCCATATTCGGCAATCTTGGCCTTCAGCACATCGTTAGGCTCGACGAAGACGGTATAGCCGTATTTCTTCTCATCGGGCACCCATGCCACCTCTTTCCAGAAGTCGGAGGTGTAGTAGTATTTCGGATAGGCCTTGTTGTCGTAGTTGTCATCCTTCACCTTGGTGATGTCCTTGCTAACACCTGTATGTACAAGTGCATTGTTGAACATAGACACCAGGGAGTTGTCATTCAGGATGTCGCCAATGCTGCTGTTTGATTTCTCCAGCACGCGGTCGATGGGCTGCATGATGGCGTTCTCCACCGAGTCGTCCTTCAGTTCGAAGTCGATGTGTGCCAGGCCTTCGATGAAGATGACGGCGCGTCCCTGGTCGTCGAGTCCTGCCGACGTGCCTAAGTAGCGGCCGTTCATATTGGCCGTGACGATGGTTTTACCCGTCATCTCAATGGTCGAGTACATGTTTGAAACCAGATGTGTGCGTGCAATGGTGTCGCAGTCAGCATCACTCAAATCGCTCACAGAAGTTTTGCCGTGTTCCTCCAAAAAGGCCTTCACGGCGTCGTTCGTCGGTACGAAGACGGTGTAGTGTCCGTAACTGGAGAGCAAGTCCATGAGGTTGGCGCTTTGGTTGGCACGCTCCACAATCTTGGTAAACTCACTGTAGTCCGAACGGTTGCGCAGGTAGTCGCTGGCCATCTCACCGGTGAAGGTGTAGAAGTTCTCAGCGTCTGGCTCGTCGGAGCAACTGGTCAGTCCCGGTGTCATCACAGCCAGGAACGCCAGCATCGCTATGATATTATTCTTGATGTTCATCATCATGTTCCTTTCGTAAAAAGATTATTCTATGTTGCTGTTCTTACCACTGCCGAAGGCGGGATTGTGGGTTGCCTGCAGGTTTTTGTTCACATTGTATTCCTCGTCGTAGTTGTAGGGCCAGAACAGTTGTCCCGGGTACGTCTGCTCGTTGGAGAGGAAATTCTGTATCAGTCCGCTGTTGGTGGTCACTTTCTTCAGTGCAGCGGTGGTAATATCATTCGGGTTGCCGTTGCGCAGCGACTGTCTCACCAGGTCGTACCAGCGCTTGCCCTCGAACATCAGTTCGCGCTGCCGCTCCTGCATCACCAGTGTCTCCATCTGGCTCTTAGAGGCGTAGTCGGCAAAGCGCAGGGTGTCGGTGAGTTCGGTAGTGGTCTCGCAGACGGCACGCTTGTTCACGGCGTTGACCAGTGCGAAGGCCTGCTGTCGCAGCGGCAGGTTGTAGGCCACCACGTCGGCATCGCTGCCCTCCTTCATCTGCATGGCCAGGGCCTCTGCCTTCAGGAGCATGATGTCTGTCAGGCGGTAGATGACCCAGTTGCTGCCGTTCTGTCCGTCGGTGTACTGTGCTCCATACGTACATTCCGGGTCTGTGGATTTCGATGCCGTGATGGTGAGCGACCGCGTTGTGAACTTGTTGATGGCACTGAGTCTCTGGTGACAGTTCTCAAAGTTGCGGGCATCATATTTCTTATTGCTCTTGGCATAGACGGCAAAGGTGCTGGTGCTCACGTCGTCGAGCACGTAGGTCGACGGTGCCAGGTAGCCGCGGTCGACGGTGGCATGGCCATAGAGCACATTGACGGCCGAGTTGGCAGGCATGCTATTGCCGCGTGGGTCATCGTCGAAGATCAGTTGGAAGATGATTTCCTGGCTGTTGCCGTCGGTGCCGAAGTTGGTGGTGTATGCATTGCCGAAGTAGCCGTTGGTGCCCATTGACTCGCTGGTCAGGGGGAAGCCGTTGTAGCGGCTGTCGTCATCGGAAGCGCTGCCATACGTGTTGCTGCGCTTGCGCTGCTCGTCCACACGTTCCTTGATGGCATCAATGACCTTGTCGGCGTAGACGATACAGTTGGCGTAGTCTTTCTTCCACAGATACATCTCGCAGAGCATGGCGTTGACGGCATCCAGTGTGATGCGTCCCGTCTGGTAGAGAGGCTGCGTCTCGGGATAGGACACGATGGCCAGCCTGTTGTCGCTGATGTTGCGCAGGTCGGAGATGAGGCTGTCGAGCACCACATCGAAGGCGGTGGCAGGCAGGTCCATCTTCTGGTCGTCGTCGGTAAAGGCCTCGGTGGTGTAGGGCACGTTCTGGAAGGTGCGTATCAGGTAGAAGTAACACAGGTCGCGCAGGGCGGCCATCTCTGCCAGGTGCGCCTTCAGTTCGCTTTCGGTGTAGGCGGGGTCGACGGCAGCCACGGCCGGTGCTTTCTTGATGACGGTGTTACAGCGGTTGATGACGCTGTAGAAGTCGCCCCAACTGGTATAGCCGTTCTGTGCGTTGATATTCTCCTTGAGCACGTTCTGCAGGTTAGGATCATCGTCGACGTTGTCACCGCCCACGACGTTGTCGCTGCGACATTCGCCCCAGATAATCATACGCCGCACCACGGCATCGGCCTGCATGCCGATATAGCATCCGGCAATGACGGCTTCCACGTCGGCCTTGTCGCTCCAGTACTGCTCTTCCACAATCTCATTACGAGGTTCTATTTCCAGGAAGTCGGAGCAACTGGTCAGCAGTGTTGCTGCTGCTGTCAGGATGCATACATTAAAATATTTAAAAATTAAAAAATTATTTCGTTTCATAATATCTGTATTTTCGTGATTAGTATTGCTTCATTTTTTAATTTTTAAATTTTAGAACTCTACCGTCACGCCCAGGGTGTAGGACCGTGAGCGGGGTGTCTGTGAATAGTCGATGGCGGGGTTGTAGCCGGAACTGGAGATATCCGGGTCTACACCCGTGTACTTGGTCAGCACGAAGGGGTTGTTGGCACTGGCATAGATGCTCACCCTGTTCAGGCCGGCCCACTTCAGGTACTTCTTGTTGATGGCATACGACAACTGTGCGTAACTCATACGCAGGTAGGAGCCGTCTTCCACGAAGCGGTCGCTCACCAGCGTGTTGTAGTTGGAGGTGCTGCCATACATGGCACGCGGTATGCTGGTCTCGTCGCCCTCCTTGCGCCAGCGGTAGTTCACGGCCTGGCTCTGGTTGTCGTTGCCGGTCATGGCCTCGGCGTTGAGTCGTGCCATGTTGATGATCTTGTTGCCGAAACGATAGGTGAACTGTGTGTTCAGGCGCCATGCCCCGTAGTTGAACGTGAAGCCGAAGCCGCCGGTGAGTTTCGGCAGCGAGGAGCCGAGGTAGACGATATCGAGGGCATTGATCTGGCCGTCGTGGTTCACATCCTCGTAGATGGCATCGCCACCCTGGAACTTGTAGTTCTTACCCGTGGCATCGTTGGTGTAGTTGTACATCATGCGCAGGGGTGTGCCGGTGGCATCGCGTATGATCTCGCCGTCGGCATTGATGGCTACAGGTGCCGTCATGGGGCGCTTGGTCCAGCCGCGCTCCTTATAGAAGGCGTCGGGCAGGGTGCCGTTGAGCAGGCCCACCTGCTCATCCTGCGTCAGGTTGATGAAGGTGCTGTAGTTGATGTTGTACACACCCTTGCTGCGGAAGCCGTAGATGGCACCGAAGGGGTTGTCCAACTGTACGCGGCGCAGCCACTCGCCGTTGCCGTAAGCAAAGACGGAGTTCAGGCTGGTGAGCACGTACTCGTCCATTTCGAGCACCACGCTACGGTTGTTGCCGAAGTTGACGTTGGCATCCATGGTAAACTTGCCGAACTTCAGCAGTTTGTTGGTGTTGATATGGAACTCCCAACCCACGTTGCGCATCTTGCCGCTGTTGTGGTAAGGCACGGTATAGAAACCGGTGTTGGAGGGTATGCGATAGCCTTCCAGCAGCATGTCGGTGGTGGTGGAGTGGTAGCCCTCGATAGTGAGGGTGATACGGTCGTCGAGGAATCCGAGGTCGATACCACCGTTGTAACTGGTCACTATTTCCCATTTCAGGTCGGTCAGTCGGATGTTCAGGGGAACGACCGACGGCATGTCGATATATCTCGACGATGAGCCGTACTTCGACGTATAGAGGTAGTTGTAGCGCGGCTGGTTACCCACGCGGCCCCAACTGGGACGTATGGCGAGCATGGAGAGCCATTTCTTCGTGGCCTGCATCCAAGGCTCGTCGCTGATGATCCACTTCAACGATACTGAGGGGAAGTAACCCCAGCGGTTGCCCGGCCCGAACCTCGTGGTACCGTCGACACGCATGCCAAAGTCGGCCACGTAGCGGCCCTTGTAGGCATAGTGTGTAGAGAAGGTGTAGTACATGGAGCGCCACTGGTCGTAACTGGTGCCCATGCCTGAGATGTTACCGCCGGCATCGGGTGTGCTCACACCCGTGGCCAGTCCGTCGGCCTGTGTCCATTGTCCGCTGGACGAGCCCGAGGTCAGTTCGAAGCGTCCGAGGAGCATCAGCGAGTGGTCTTTATTCTTGAAGGCGGGAATAAGCGTAAGGGCCTGCTTGGTGTTGAACGACACGCTCTTGCCCGAGCCGGCGTATGACTGGTTGACACCCGAGGTGTTCCATGTCACGGAGCGCAGTTCCTGCGGATAGTAGCGGTCGGTATAGCCGTTGTGGATGTTCATATACACCGAGCCGCGCCAGTTCAGTTGCCAGTGGTCCTCGTCGGTGCCCAGCAACTGGTAGTTGATGACCAGTTCGGGCGCCATGTCGTAGTTGCGCTCCTGGTTCTTGGCCAGGTTGGCCACTGCCACGGGGTTGGGATATTTCTTCTGGTCGTTGTTGAAGATGGATGAGCCGTCCTGCAGCATAGTGTAGTAGGTATCAGTGTCAGCACCGGTCACAGGGTCCTGCTCATAGATGCTCATGTTTGGCATCTTGCGCTGTGCCAGTCCCAGGAGTCCTATACCGCTGCTGTTGCCCTGATAACTGGCCCAGTCGCCGGAGTTGAACTTCCAGTTCATGTCGTTCTTCGTATAGGTGAGTGCGAAGTTGGTGCTCACGCGTATGCGGTTGCTGATGTTATAGTCGAGGGCCACACGCGTAGAGAAGCGGTTCAACTCCTGCTTGATGATGGTACCTGTCTCACGGTCGTAGCCGCCGCCGATGCGGAAGGATGCTTTCTCACCACCGCCGCTGATGCTGATGTAGTGGTTCTGTCGCAGACCCCACTGTGTGATGGCATCGCGCCAGTCGGTGTTGTTGTTGTACTGCTCGTACTCGGGATAGGAGCCGTCGTAGAGATAGTTGATCTCCTTCACGTCGGCCGAGGCGTTGTCGTTCTGTGTGGGGTTGAAGTAAGCCTCCTTCAGCAGCATGGTGTAGTCGTCACCGTTGAGCAGGTCGTAGCCCTGCGGCTGGTAGGTGCCTGTGAGTTTGAGGGAGTAGGTGAGGCGGGGTTTGCCGCGTGCACCGCGCTTGGTGGTCAACTCGATGACACCGTTACCACCCTGCGAGCCGTAGACGGCCGTGGCGGCAGCATCTTTCAGCACGGTGATGGATGCGATGTCCTCGGGGTTGATGTTGAGGAGTTCGGCAAACTTCTCGTTGTTGGCACCAGCCATGTCGAAGTTGTCGAGGCTCACCTCGCGGATATTTCCGTCGACGACGATGAGCGGGTTGGCATCGGTCAGCGTGGAGAGTGAGGAGGCACCGCGCAGACGCATGGTAGAGCCTGAGCCCAGGTCACCGGAGTTGCCGATGATGTCCAGACCGGCGATACGTCCCTGCAGGGCTTCGTCGACCGAGGTGATGCCCAGTCCCTCGAACTCTTTCATGGAGAGGGTCTGCGTGGCATACGATATCTCACGCTGCGGTATGGGCAGGTTGTTGCCCTGCATGCGGCGCTTGGACTTCACGGTCACCTCCTTCAGCGTGGTGGCCGACGACATCATGATATTGTAGGTGGTTTTGTTGATGGGCAGCAACTGCTGCTTCATGCCCACGTAGGTAAAGCGGATCTTGTCCTTGTCGCTCTTCACCTTCATGGTGAAGTTACCGTTCAGGTCGGTCACGGCCGAGTTGATGATACGTCCGGTGGCATCTATTTCGCACACCGTGGCGCCCATCAGCGGTCCCATGTCGTCGCTCACGACGCCGTGTACCGATGTTATCTGTGCCCCGGCCAGTGTCGGCAGCATCAGGGCCAGCATCAATATGATAGATTTCAGTATTCTCATAGCCATTATTATCTAGTAGTCAATTTTTTAACTTCCTCTCTCCAGTCGGTCAGGTTGCCGTAGAGCAGCGGGCCGTCAATCTGATGGACCACGGCATCACTGGTCATGAAGATGACGGCCTTGGCAGCCCTCTCCGAGTTTGACACGTCGCCGTTCCACCAGTATTCGCGGCAGATATTGTTGTAGAGGCCATCGGTCTTCACCACGTGTACGGTATTGCCGCTCTGATAGCCCGTCAGGGTCAACTGGTCGGGGTCGCGCATGTCGACGGTGATGGGGTAATAGCGTCCCGTTGCCGGGTTGCGGAGCATGGACTCATACTGTGGCTGTTTGTCGCTCATGTCCTCTGGCAGCATCTTCACGGCCACGGAATGGTCGTGGATATGATAGCGCAGGAAATCCACTATGCGCTCCTTGATATATAACTTGGCGGTGTCGGCCAGCAGTTGTCCTGTGGTGCCGCCGCCATACATATCGGCCGTCTGAGCCTCATAGTCGTCCCAGGTGGGCAGTTTGCCGTCGGCGATAAGGGCATCTATCGACTCGTTGGTAGGCACATAGATGGTGTAGTTATAGTTGTCGAGCAGCATCAGGTTCTTACTGCTTTTCGCATTGTTACCCGAGTTGTACGACTTGTTGTCGCCGGCACTCAGTTTGTTGTTGAACAGTCCGCTCTTGTCGTAAGACATCAACTCGAAGAAACGTTCGTACTCAGGATGGTCCTGAAGGGTCAGGTAAACGGTCTGGGTAGAGGCCATGGGCACCTGCGTGGGCAGTTCGTATGATGTACCGTTCTGCTTGTCAAACTCGGCCGTAGGCTTGATGGGGTGGTTCTGGTGCTCTATCTGCCAGGCGCCGCTCACGGCGAGTGAGTCGTCGGCGGTCTTGTAGATGCGCATCAGGGTGCCGCCCTTGCTCTTGAAGAACTCATAGCCCTGAGCAATATAGTCGTCCACCTTCTTTCCCTTCTCGGGCAGCACGATGATGAGTTGGTTCATTATGTCGTCCAAGCGGCTGTTCAGCACGCTGTTGCTCAGTTCGCTTTCGTCCTGGGTGAGGTAGCCCTGGGTAATGATGCCGTCGTCGGTGATGGTGCTGCCATAGCGGCGTGCCTTCAGGCGGTTGGTTTCCTCGGGTTCGCTCATGTCGACGAAGAACTCCAGTATCGAGCAACTCCTGTTGCCGTAGGTGGCCGGGTCTACGAATGTCATCATGGCTTGGTTGGTGGGCAGCATCAGTGCATACTGCGAGTCCATGGAGAGCATGTAGGGGAGGAAGGTGTTCTTCTTGTTGTTCTGGTCGGAGACGGAGATCACCCAGTAGATGACGTTCATCAACGACTCGTGGGCCAGAGCGGGGTAGGCCACCGATGCATACTCTGCCGGTGCGAACACCTTATTTAATATATATACGACGCCGTTGCAGCCCACGACGGCTTTCTTCACGTTGGCCGGCTTGATGCCGAGGGTCTCCTTGGCATCGTCGAGCACGTTGTCGAACTTCGAGGGGAAGGAGGTGGTGAACAGTTCGCTCTGGTTCACTCTGAGCAGTTTCTTCAGCGTGGCCATGGGTATGCTGTCCAGTTCCTTGTACTCCTGCTGCAGGTCGCGGCCGTCGCCGTTCCACCAGGCCAGCACTGCCGAGTCTGTGGGCACAAAGAGTGCGGCCGCATCATAGTGCAGGTCGTAGTCCATGGTGTTGCTGTACATATACTGGTTCCACCCCGGGTCGAACTTCAGCAGTGCCTCGATGGTGTCGTTGTTCTGTGTAGACTTGTTGGCCTTGCCGCCTGCCGAGTTGTCGCTCAGGTAGCGCAGCACATAGACAGAGTCTGTGGTGCCGTGGATGCGGTTGTAGTTGCGCGATGCCGTGGCATCGTAGTAGGGAGCGGAGAAGCGGTCGAGCATGCGCGACCACAGTTTGGTGTCGCTTTCCTCACGCACAATCTGGGCCATGTTGACAGAAGGCTCTATCACATCCTCAATCTTATGGATATAACCGTTCTTACACACGATGTCGTGACCCTGGTAGTCGTCCTCGTTGGCTTTCACCCTGGAGCCGCTCACCCACATCTCGCTGGTGCTTGTGCCGCGTCCGTTGGTGAGCATAGACAGGTCGGAGGCCGTCATGCCGTAGTATTTCATGAAGGCTGGCAGGAAATGTATCATGGGTGCCTCGGTGGCATCCATCATCACCGGCACGGCCTTTCCTGCCTGGCGCAGTTTGTTCCAGAACTTGCCTTGTGGCATGTCCTGCGGCGACATCACGGTGACGGAGTCGTAGAGGCTGGCGGCCGTCTCGCGGCGCATGGCCAGGCCCTCCATGGGCGGTGTGCCGCTCACGTTGGTGAGCAGTTCCATCAGGTAGGCATTGTTGATCATGGTGCTGTTGAGCAATGCCTTCTTCTGCGACTCGGTGAGTTGTTCGTAGGAAGTGATGCCCCATCTGTTGCTGCTGAACCATTTGGCAAACGCCTCATCGTTGGCAGCGAAGATGGTCTTCGAACCTGTGTGGCTCAGCACCTCGGTCTGTCCGAGGTCGTCGATGAGCCTTAGCAAGGTTTTGTAACTGTCGCCGTCGGGGTCGTTCTGCAGGCGCTCGTAGATAGAGTTGCCCAGCCATGAAGGCTGTCCGGTGAGCAGGATGTCATCGTCCTTACACGACTGCATCACCGCGGCTCCTATCAGCAGCGAGCAGGCGGCCACGGCCACACGTCGTCCTTGCTTCAAGAAAGTGTTACGTTTCATAGTTTTGGTTTTATTATTATTGATGATATAATCTTGCTTGTATATGTTGTCGCCCCCACAGGGGCTGGTTGTTGTCGCTTTCGGGCCAGGCCTGAGCCTGGAGGTTCGAGGTACGTGGTACGAGGTACGAGGTACGAGGTTCGAGGTTCGAGGTTCGAGGTACGGGGTTCGAGGTACGAGGTACGTGGTACGAGGATAGACCTGTTGGGTGAGAAAGGTATTCTCGAATTATTATATATAAATAAGGTGTCGGGGGCGGCCTTGCGGCCGTCTCCGATCACCTTTTTTTAAAGAGACTTATGCTTTATCTGCATGTTTACTTGTTGATCTTCTTAACCACGACGTTGCCGTTGGTCATTGTCTGCTTCATGATAACCAGACCCTTGTGTGCAACATTGGCACGACGGCCGTCCACGGTGAAGTATTCCACCTTCTGCACGTTGTTGTTCGTGCTCATCTCGCTCACACCGGCAGTGTCGGGCGTGCGGCTGCTGTTAGCGCCGTAGTACCACAGTTGCCAGTTGGTGAAGCAGGTCCAGTCGTTCTTGATCCACGACGACTTTCTCAGACCGAGGCGCAGTACGCCGTCTTCAGCCACCTTCAGGATGATGCTGTTGTGATACTTGTCAGAAGAGAACTCGGTAGCGGCAGTACCGGTGCCATTGGCCACCTCGAAGCCGTCGACCGATTCAGGATTCTCCTCAGTGGCTTCAACAAACTTCTGTGCCCAGGCATAGCCCTCGGTCAGCGTCTCAGAATCGTTGCTGTTGGGTTCGCTGGCCAGGCGTGCCACCGTCTTGGCATAGTCGCCCTCGGTAGTGGTGGCAAAGAGGAATGCGTTGTTGTAAGAGCCGTCGTCCTTGGTAGCCCAGTCTTCCTCGGCATTACCTGCACGATAGAAGGCCTGTACGCTCAGACCGTATGTACCTGCGGGCAGGCTGCTCAGATCCTGATAGTAGAGGTAGTTCTGGCTGAACACCTCGCCCACGCCGTCGGCAGCACGGTAGTTCGTATCGCCATCGTCCTGCTTCTCCAGTTCGGCCGTCCAGCCGTCCTGGTTGTTCTCGGCATAGTTGGCATTCTTAATCAGACCGCTGAAGTCGGCGGGATCGCTGTCGCTGGCATTGGTGTAGTCAGGAGTGTTCAGGCGCACGATGAGTGCATCGACACGTGCTACGAGGGCATCCACGTCCTCGTCCTCGATAGTACCCTCGGTCAGGGCGGCATCGAGTTCATTCATCATGGCAGCCACCTCGGCATCCAGTTTCGTCACGGCATCCTCGTTGGCAATAGCCAGGCGCTTCTTGGCATCCTCAACAGCCTGGAACTTCTCGATAGAAGCAGAGCAGTTGTCCTCGGCCTCGAAGAGGGCCTGCAGGGCATCGAACATGGCCTGTCCGTCGCTGCCGCCAACAGCAGCAGAAGCGGCCTTGACGGCCTCGCGCAGAGCGTTCTTCTGGCTCTTACCCATAGCCTTTGAGAGCAGGTCGTTGGCATTGGCAATCTCGTCGGTGAGCACGGGCTGCACCACGTCGGCCGTGGGCTCCATGCGCATCAGTTGGAAGTTGTCGAAGATGACCCAAGAGTCACCACCCTGGTTCGATACACCCTTCACGCCAATACGCATCGGGTCGCCTGTACGGGCCACGAGGCCCCATGCCACCTGCGTGTACATATTAAACTCTTCCATACCCTCAACGGTAGAAGGTGATGCGAAGGCATCGGAAGCCGTTGCCATGTTGTTAGGTGCATAGTAGGTGTTGCCATCCTCGTCGTCGGTAAAGGTGTTAAAGTCGGTAGAAGAGGTAAAGATACCGCTGTCGGTGATCTTCTCCTCGAAGATGTTCATAAACGGTGTAGCCTTGGAGTTCATGTAGACATAGCAGGGCACCTCTTTCTCCTTACCCTTGCCATAGACGTTGCGGTTGTTCCAGGCATTGTCGCCACGCAGATAGCGGTAGAAGCCCTGCACCTGAATACGATACACGCCGGCAGGTGCGTTCTCCACCACCTGATAGATGTCGAATCCGGCATTGTTCCATGCCTCGGCACAGTTGTAACTCACCTGTACGTTGCCGCCGGAGGCAGCCTCGCGTGTCCATCCTGTCCAGTCGTTGGTCGAGAAGTCGGGGTTCTTCATCAGGCCGGTCACGTCAACATTACCCTGTGTGTGCTGCAGGCAGTCGGTAATCATGTCGTTGATCTTGGCAATCTCTTCCTCGATTTCCTCATTGGTCTTGGTGTAAGACGACAGGTTGTCGAAGTCATACTTACCATCCTCGAGCCAGATGTACGACTCGCTGTTCTGGTCGAACTTGCTGGCATTGTTCAGAATGTCGGCCTGGGCCTTGTTCCAAGCGGCTTCCAGTTCTTTCCACAACTGGATGTTCTTCACCAAGGTAGCCCTGGCGCTGGTCAGTTGCTCCTTATAGGCCATCACTTCTTCCTCGTTGTTGCCGGCAGGATTCTCCTTCAGGCTCTTGAAAGCGCTGACATACGACTCTGTGGCAATCACATCGTCGACGTTGACATCGGCCACGCCGTCGGCCACCAACTTGGCCAGACCGTAGAAGCGGTCGTCGCCGGCACCGAAGAAGGTCAGCGAGAAGTCGTCGAAGATACTCCAGTCAGTGTCGAGCGTCACGTCTTTTCTCACACCGATGCGCACGGGCACCTCGCTGCCAGTAATCTCGATGGGGAGCATGTTCTTGTAGAGGCCGTTCTGGTGCATGTACTTCTCGGTGTCTGCCATGCTGTTGGGAATCCAGAAGCCGTTGGCCGACGTACCGGCACCATGCTCGGGCTTGGAGGTGAGGGCACCCTCGTAGATAGAGGCAATGGGAATCTCCTTTTCCTCGCCGTCGATGTTCACATAGAGGCGGGCATACTTCGACTCCTCGTCGCCGGCCACGAAGTGCTCGTAGGCGGCAGCGATAGAACCGGCACGGTAGAATGCGTTGACATTCAGGCTGTAGAGGCCGGGATAGAGCACGGTGATGTCCTGATAGGTGTCATAGTTCTTGTTGTAGTTCTCGGCATTGGTCGAGGTAGTGCCACCGGCACCAAATCCTGTGCCCTCCCATCCGTGGAAGTCACCGATGGTGTCGAACGTGCCGTTGACGATCCATGCAGAAGCATCCTGCGGGTTATGGCCCGTGGCGTTCTTGATATTGCTCGACATGGCATCGGTCAGTGCGCTGATGGCATCGTTGATCTGCTCGAGTGTGGCGTTCAGGTTGTTGTAGACAGCAGCGGCAGCCGATACGTCAACGCCGGCGGCCTCGGCCTCTTCAATCTTTGCCTTCAGCGACTCGGCAGCCTCGTAGACCTGGAAGACGATGGCGTCGTAGAACACCCAGTCCACATTCTCTTCGGTCTTAGGGCTGATGGGCACCACGGTGCCGTACTCGCGGTTTGAGTCGAGGTTGGCATCATCGGCCACGGCATCGGTAGGACAGCCAACAAACATGCCGTCGGCTGCAACGCTGGGGTTGATGGCAGCCGAATACAGGCGGTAGGTGTTGCCACCCTTGTCATCTATCTCCCAGAAATAGTTCCCCTGGCTGGCGCGGTCTACAAACATGGCTACGTCGCTGTCGAAGAAGCACTCGTGCCACGCATAATTATTGCTGCGGATGGTGGAGTAGATCTTAAAGATATAGGTGAATCCATCCCACTCGTCGCCCTCGGGCACATACTTGGTGAAATACAGACGGTTGGCATACTCCACCTCAGGGCAACTGCATGCCTTGGTTCCCCAGGCACCACCTTGAGAGAAGAACTCGCCTTTACCTGTGTTGTAAAGCAGATACTGGTGGTCTGCCTCAAACGCCACTGCTGTTTGTGGCACGTCGGCATTCGTTGGAGCCGTGCGCTCGATCAAATCAGCAGCATTCACACCCAGACCTGTTAGCCAGAGTGCGCTCAAAACAAGAAGTCTTGAAACTTTCATAAGCATTAATTTGTAAAGTTAGTAAAAAGATATAGTTAAAAAAATCGCTTGTATTTCGCTTGTATTTCGCTTGTATTTCGCTGATATTTCGCTTGTATAGTTAGTATGTTTGTCTGGTTCACACCAATTCCGCTGCAAATGTAATCAAAATTTTCTGAAATCGTATCAAAAATTCAAGTTTTTTTTCATTTTAACTAAAAATTAAGCAATTATGCTCTTTTCTTTCGTCTTAGTCTGCATGATTCATCCCTTTAGTGCTTGGAACGCTACGCGTCTTTTCAAAAACAAATTAATTGCCTGGAACGCTACGCGTCTTTTCAAAAACAAATAAAAACAAAAAAAACAAATAAAAACACCAAAAGGATTTTCGATTTTCGAATTTCGATTATCCATTTACTTAGGGGTGGTTTTTATTTGTTTTTTTTGTTTTTATTTGTTTTTTGTAAGACCGCTTGCGGTAGGGAAATTTGTTTTTATAAGACCGCTTGCGGTAGGGAATAATGCTGGCAGAATGGCTACAGCAAGTCGAGGCAGCGCTCAATGAAGATGCCGCAGTTGCGGTCGGTGACATCGCGGTTGCGGTAGATCATCTCGCGCACTACGTCCATGGCCTGGCGTGTGCTGGCCGACAGCGACTCGCGCTTCATCAGATGGCCAATGAGCACGGCGGAGAAGATGTCGCCCGTGCCGTGGAAGATGCCGGGGATCTCGTCGTAGTCGTGGAAGAAATACTTGCCCGTGGCGGCATCATAGCCGCATACCTGGTGCCTGCCGTCGATGAAGCAACTGGTAATCAGGGCCGAACGGGCGGGATTACGGGCGGGGAAAACCCGCCCGCACGAACCCGGGGCGGGGCTTTCTGCGGGGGCGGGGCTTTCTGCGGGGGCGGGATTACGGGCGG
>JAFSYY010000075.1 GCA_017455845.1 Prevotella sp.
CGGGCAAGACGCAGTACCAGTATGCCGACGAGTGCCTGGAGAACGCCAATATGTGGCGTATGATGGACGACCTGTGGGACAACTGGAGCGCCGTTGATGCCGTGTTCAACGAGGCCCATGCTTGGGAGACTGTCACCCGGCCGGGCAACTATGCCGACTGCGACATGCTGCCCCTCGGACAGATTGCCATGACCATTGCCGATGCCGGCTACACCTCGGCACAGAGCGGCCGCTGGACGAACCTCACGCAGAACGAGCAACTGACGATGATGACCCTCTGGGGCATCTGCCACTCGCCGCTCTTCTTCGGAGGCGAGATGACCAGAAACGACGCCTTCACCCTCTCGCTGCTGAACAACGAGGAGTATCACCAGATGCACAAGTATGGGGTGGATGCCCATCAGGTGATGAACGACGAGGACAACGGGCGCGTGGCGTGGACGTCTGCCGACCCTGCCACCGGCAACCGCTACCTCGCACTCTTCCAGCGCGACAACACCCGATGGGTGGTGGGCAGCAAGGCGCTGTATAAGTCGGAGGTGGTGGCCTATACCACCGACGGACATGCCGTGGATGTGGACATCGAGTGGCCCGAAGGTTCGAAGACGCTCGTCCTCGTGGTCGATGACGGCGGCGACAACTACAACTACGACCACGGCGACTGGATCAACCCCACGCTCATCCTGCGCGACGGCACAGAGGTCGCCCTGACCGGCACCTACAAGACCCGCCAGTACACCGCCAGTTACTTCAACCGTGTGTATGAGAACAAGAACGTGGACAACGGCGGCAAGATGAAGGTCCTGGGCGTGAGTTACGACCGAGGCTTCTCCACCGATGCCAATGCCGCCATCTTCTTCCAGATTCCGGAGAATATGGACGTGGCGCGCTTCCGTGCCATGGCTGCTGCTGACGACAGCGGCATCAACCAGACGGGCGCTACGACCTCCATACGCTTCATGGTGTTCGACCAGAACCCGCTGACCAACGAGCAGGACGACTATGCCGCCCGCTCAGGCCTCATCTCGCGCACCGGCACGAAGGCGAAGCAGATGGAGTGCGATGTCACCAACGCCGAGCAACTGAAGATTGTGGTGAGCAACTACGGCGACGGCTTTGCCTACGACCGTGCCGACCTCATCAACCCCGTGCTCATCGATGCCGACGGCAACGAGACGTCGCTCACTACGCTCACTGCCGCCTCCTACTCGTCCGAATGGGGCACGCTGCATATCAATAAGAATGTGGAAAACGGCACGCTTCGCGTCGATGGACAGTCGTACACCACCGGCCTCGGACTCAACGCCCAGTGCACGCTCGTCTATAACCTGCCCGAAGGCCACACATTCAAGACCTTCCGCGCCCTCTGTGGCTACGACTCCAGTTGCGACACCGACAACACCTCTTCCTCTGGCACCACCATGGAGTTCCTCTTCTACGTCACTGCCAACAGCCCCTTCACCTTCGACCTCACAGAGTTAGGCTATGGTGCAGAAGAGCAGGTTCCCGTCTATGACATCTGGCAGAAGGAGAGCCTTGGCAGTGCCACAGGTATTATCACCGCCAGCGTGCCCAGCCACGGCACAAAGTTGCTCCGTCTGGGCGACAACCAGTCTACCGACATTCAGATGATGGAAGATAAAGCAGCAGACCTCAACTCTCATGCCACACCCCTCAAATCCATCTACAACTTGCAGGGCCTTCCTGTTGCCAAGCCTTCAAAGGGCATTTACATTCAGAATGGTAAAAAGGTAAAAAGATAAAAAGAATAAAATATGAATATGAAAAAGATCATTCTGATTATTCTGCTTTGTCAGTTGGCAGTCGTGGGTCAGGCACAGCGCCTGCAGCAGAAAATAGGGCGCGGCGTGGTGGCCGTCGACCGCAGCGGCAGCACCATCCGCAGTGTAACCTCCACTGGGGGCACTGGCTCGCTGATCTCCTGGCGTAAACTGGCTGAGGAGCCTGAGGGTACGACCTATAATGTGTATAAGCGCTCAAAGGGTGCTGCGGACTATACCAAAATCAATACAAAGCCCTTGACGGTGACCTGTCTGTCTACTACGCTGTCCAACAATACCGAGTATGCCGTGACGGCAGTTTCGCCAGATGGTGTAGAAGGCGACATGAGTACACCTTTCTTATATCATACGCAGGCATACCCCAACGTCTGGTTCGACTTCGATTTCGACAACAAGGTCATCGCCCGCAATGACTATCGCACGAAATTCGTCTGGCCGATGGATACCGACGGCGACGGCGAGTACGATGCCGTGGTCTGCGACCGCCTCTTTGCCGGTGCCACCAGCGACGATGCAGAGAATATGAGCGACAACACCGCCACGACGAGCCATAAGATACAGGCCTATCGGTTTGACGGTACGCTGCTGTGGACGGTTGACATGGGACCTAACGTGAACATCTGCGCCGGACAGAACGACATGGTGGTGGCCTGGGACATCAACTGCGACGGGCGTTGCGAGGTGCTTATCAAGAGCAGCGACGGCACCCGCTTCTGGGACAAGGCTAATGAGACGTGGGGCAAGTATGCCAACGGCAGCAACGTGGCCGATACCGACGGCGACGGCGTTACCGACTACCGCACTCATGCCACCCGCGTGCCACCGTTCTATGTCAGCGTCATCGACGGCCTGACGGGTGCAGAGATAGCCTGCAACGAACTGAAATACAGTGAGGTGACCGACGGCACTGACACCTGGGGACGTGACAGCAGGGCAAAGTACATGAGTTTCGGCTATGCCGCCATGGACGGACACTTCTGCATCTGCTACCTTGACGGCATACATCCCTCGCTGGTCATGGAGTGTCTGGACCGCGAGACCAATAAGACTCACCACAACTACGTCTTCACCTGGGACTATGACTGGTCGGGCGCAACGCCTATGAACTGGCACCACAGCGCTACGTGGAGCCGCAACGACAAGAGCCCCTGGCCGGCAGAGTTCCACCAACTGCGCGTGGCCGACGTCAATGGCGACGGCTGCGACGAGATGATACAGGGCGGCTACTCGGTGAACCCGCTCAAGGGCTGGTTCCAGAGCCCGGGCATAGGCCATGGCGACCGTTATATCCTCTCCGACATCGACCCCGACCGCCCCGGCTTGGAGGTCTACGCCATCCAGCAGAGTGCGCTGCTCGGTCAGTTGCTCTACGATGCCGAGACTGCCGAGCGTATCAAGGAGTGGTATCTGCCCAGCGTCTACGACGTGGGGCGCGGTGCCTGTATGGATGTCGATGCCTCGCGCAAGGGCTATGAACTGTATAGTTTTACCGACGACTATATCTACGACTGCAAGGGCGAGAAGACCAACTACACACGCAGTGGCTGCGGCATCTCGACGATGTTCGAGGGCGTGTGGTGGAACGGCGACCTGCAGCGCGAGGAACTGTCGTCGCCCGGCGGCAGCGGCTGGGGCACGAACATGATGATTACGCAGGTGCTCAACAAAGCCCGCCTCGTGGAGTTCTCGCAGGAGTCGTCGTGGGCCACCCACGGCGGCACCGGCACACGCCCGGCGTTCATGGGCGACATCATGGGCGACTGGCGCGAGGAGGTCATCCTGGCCAAGCAGAACGCCGACGGCAGCACCGGTCTCGTGGGCTATGCCACCAACATGCCCACCAACTACAGCATCTACTGCCTGCAGCAGGACCCGCACTACCGCGGCGACTGCACCACACGTGGCTACTACCAGCATCCCAACACTGGCTTCTACCTTGGTGGCGACATGCCCATGCCGCCGCTGCCGCCCGTTTTCACTGCCGATGTGCGCAATGAGATGGCAAGCGGCAAAAGCGTGATGTTCGACCTGCAGGGCGATAACCATTCAACATTGACCATCGACCATTCACCGACCGTGCTCTACCTGATGAACTCGCGTGGGCACGACTATACCTTCAGCGGCAAAGGCACCAAGGGCAACGGACATCTCATCAAGTCGATGCAAGGTAAGGCTGTGTTCAATTGCAACCTGAATCATACAGGCACGAACATCGTCAGCGAAGGCGAACTGGTGGTAAACGGTGAGATAGCCGGCCCCGTAGAATTGCGTGCTCGCGGCACGCTCAGCGGTAATGTCACGCTGAAGGACACCATTACCTTCGAGGGCGCGCTGAACTACGAAGGCTGCCGACTGATGCCAGGCAACAATGACGATCTCGAAGGGGTCATCACGTCGAAAAAGAACATGACGTTGCCAGGCAACGTCTATTTGGAAGTGACGGCAGGGTTCATAGGCAATTCGGAAGGCTCATGGCCTCTATCCACCAGCCTCAAGGTCGAGGGCGACCTTACCTTCAAGAACACCAACTACATCACCGTGAATCTGACTTCACAGGATGCGGCGGAATATACCATCGCTGAGTGCACAGGCACGTTGACCTGCGACCCTGCGAAACTGAAGACCCGCGGACTCGACGGCATCAACTACGACCTGATTGTGAAAGACAACAAACTCGTCCTGCAAATCAACACCACCCGTGCTCCGGCTGAAAATGTTGTGTGGACGGGCAGCGAGAGCAAGGTATGGGACTATAAGACCAAGAACTTCGTGCTCGGCGGTTCCCCCGCCGAGGGTGCTACCGCCTTCGTTGCCGGCGACCAGGTTGTGTTTAATGCCCAGGCCAGTCAGAAGTCCGTCACCCTCAACGACCTGATGGTTACCGGCGGTGTCTTCTTCGACAGCGGTAATTATATGTTCTCTGGCGATGGCGGCATCAGTGGCACTGGCGATGTGACCATCAATAAGGATGCCAGCGTGACGCTGAACACGAAGTACAGTGACTATACTGGCAGGACTATCATCAACGGCGGCACCCTCACCGTGCCCAACTTCTACGACGGCGGCCAGAAGAGTGCCATCGGCGCTTCAACGGCGGCAGAAGGCAACCTGCAGATTCATGGCGGCACGCTGGTGCTCTCGAAGGATAATATGGCCACCGACCATATCATCACACTTACTGATACGGCCACCGTCCGTGTGACTGCCAGCACCAGCGCGCTTACGCTGAAAGGTCAGGTGAAGGGCTCTGGCTACCTGTTGAAGGACGGTGCCGGACGTGTTAACTTCAACTATGGCGGCACCAATAGTTTTGCCGGCGTTATCGTGAAGAGGGGCATCGTGGCACAGGGCGCATGGAACACCACCTTCGGTAAGAGCGGCTCGCCCATGCTGCTGGCTGGCGGCGAGGTACACCAGATCGATGTCAACAGCACCTCCACCGTGCCGACACTCAATCATGTCATCACCGTAGAAGAGGGTACGACCAACAAGATTGTGGGCTCTTCGCGCGGCAAGATCAACGGCACGATAAAGGGAAGCGGCAACCTGACCATCCAGACCAAGTATGTGCGCTGTGACATAGGTGCCAACTTCAGCCAGTTTGAAGGACAACTCACGGCCGTGGGCGATGGCGGCAACTTCCGCCTGATGTCAACGGTGACAGATATGTCGAAGGCACGCCTGGTCGTAGGCGCCGGCACGACTGTCTCTCACATGTCGAGTGGTGGCGGCAGCGAGGCATCGGCCACGACGAAGATCGGCTCGCTCTCAGGCACGGCTGCCGATGGTGTGCTGGGCGGCAGCCAGAGCACCTATCAGATAGGCTATCGCAATGAGGATACATCGTTTAGCGGACTGCTCACGGCCAAGAGCATCGTCAAGGTGGGCAGCGGAAAACTGACGCTGCGCACGGCCGGGCATACGTCGCCCATCACCGTCAGCGAAGGTACGCTGGAACTGCAGAACACTTCTACAAACGTTCTTTGCACCGGGCTTGTCACCGTGGCCAAGGGTGCCGTGCTCACTGGCACGGCCACTGTGCAGAACGTCACCCTCCAGGCAGGTGCTTCTTACCTGTGTAAGTTGACATCCACCTCAAATACACGGCTGACGGTGAAAGGCACCCTGACACACAGAGGCGACACCCTGCTGGTGAGCATACCCTCTACCCGCCAACTCAAGGTGGGTGATGAACTGACCGTCTTCAACGTCACAGGCAGACATACGGGCGACGTCATTGTCAAGGCAGTTGCCGACGATGGCTCTGTATATGGCTTCGACACCTCACTGCTGCTCAGCGAAGGCAAGATTGTGGTGGCCGATGTGGTGGGCATCAGGCTCATTGAAAACGACCAGATGGCAAAGGACAACGGTACTGGCGCGGTGTACGATGCCAACGGGCGGCGCAGGACAACAGCCACTTCCTCTGACCTTCAGAAAGGCGTATATATTGTCAACGGAAAGAAAGTCCTTGTGAAATGATGAGATACCAGGCTTTTTTCTTCTCACTCTTGTTACTCTGCACGTCCACTTTCGCGCAGCGTCAGAAACTTAACTTCAACGCCGACTGGCAGATTCACTATCCGGCAGAAGCACTCAGTCACGCCGGGCAGACATGCTCCGTGACACTGCCACGAGCATGGAACGAAGACTGGGCCTATAGGGTGGGTATCCACAGCCTACCCGACGATACCTGCCGCTACACAAAGACCTTCATCGCTCCGCAGGAGTGGGACGGCAAGCATGTGTTCATAGAGTTCGAGGGTGCACGGCAGAGTGCCGAGGTGTGGCTCAACGGCCACTGCCTGGGGCTGCACCAGAACGGCGTGATGGCCTTCGGCTTTGAGTTGACATCCTACCTGTTGATAGGTCGGGAGAACCGCTTGGAGGTGCTGACGGACAACGACTGGACCTATAAGGAGAGGTCGCAGTCCATGTCGTTTCAATGGAACAACAAGAACTTCAATATGAACATGGGCGGCCTGCCCAAGAATGTGTGGCTGCATGTCACTGGCGATGTCTACCAGACGCTGCCCCTCTACAGCAACCTCGGCACCACGGGCACATACGTCTATGGCACCGACTACGACATCCGGGGCAGGAAGGTGACGGCCAACGTGGAGGCGCAGGTCATCAACGCCTCGGACAAGAGCAGGCAGGTGGCCTTGCTGGTGGAAGTCTTCGACAATGACGACCGCCAGGTGGCTCGTTTCAAGGGCAAGACGCAGACCATTGCCGCTGGCGACACGGTCATGCTCTCGGCAAAGAAACGGCTTGATGGCATGCACTTCTGGTCGTGGGGCTATGGCTACCTGTACACTGTGCGGAGCAGTCTGGTGGTCAATGGCTCCCCCGTCGACAGCCAAGTCCTCCGCACCGGCTTCCGCAAGACCCGCTTCGGCGAAGGAAAGATATGGCTTAACGACCGCGTCATCATGGTGCACGGCTATGCCCAGCGCTCCTCAAACGAATGGCCCAGCGTGGGCATCGACGTGCCTGCCTGGCTCAGCGACTACTCTAATGACCTTATGGTGCAGTCGGGCGGCAACCTAGTGCGATGGATGCACGTCACGCCCTCGAAACAAGACGTGGAGTCGTGCGACCGCGTGGGAATCATGCAGGCCATGCCCGCCGGCGATGCCGAGAAAGACGTGACGGGACGCCAATGGGAGCAGCGCACCGAACTGATGCGCGATGCCATCATCTACAACCGCAACAACCCCAGCATCATCTTCTATGAGGGCGGCAACGAGAGCATCAGCCGTGAGCACATGAAGGAACTCGTGGCTATACGCAACCAGTACGACCCTCATGGCGGAAGGGCCATCGGCTCGCGGGAGATGCTCGATATCGATGAGGCTGAATATGGCGGCGAGATGCTCTATATCAACAAGTCGGGCAAGCACCCGATGTGGGCCATGGAATACTGTCGCGACGAGGGCTATCGCATGTACTGGGACGACTACTCCTATCCCTACCACCGGCAGGGCGCAGGACCCTATTACCGCAAGGCACCTGCCGAGGCATATAACCAGAACCAGGACCAACTGACCATTGAGCAGATACGCCGTTGGCACGACTATTATGTGGTGCGCCCGGGCATGGGCCGTCGCGTCAGTTCGGGTGGGGTGAAGATTGTATTCTCCGACACGAACACCCACGGCCGTTCGGAGATGAACTACCGCACCAGTGGGGTGGTGGATGCCATGCGCATACCGAAGGATGCCTTCTTTGCCCATCAGGTGATGTGGGGCTCCTGGGTCGACGTGCAGCATAAGGCCAGTTATGTCATCGGCCACTGGAACTATCCCGCAGGGGTGGTGAAGGACGTATATGTCGTCTCTACCTCACCCGTCGTGGAGTTGTTTGTCAACGGCAAGTCGGTAGGCCGCTCCGACACGCCCGAACACTCTTTCCTGCATACGTTTAAGAATGTGACATTCCAGGCTGGCGAGGTGAAGGCGGTGAGTTATGCGGCCGACGGCACTACGGTGGAGTCGGAGGCTGGTCACAAGACTGCCGGGCCGGCACATCATCTCCTACTCACGCTCATGCAGAATCCCGTTGGCGGGATGAAGGCCGATGGCAGCGACCTCGCACTCGTACAGGTGGAGGTGGTGGACAAGGACGGACAGCGCTGTCCATTGGACAACCGTTTCATACACTGGACGCTGGACGGTGAGGGTGAATGGCGCGGCGGCATAGGCAAGAGTCCCGATGGCGATAACTATATCCTTGCTAAAGACCTGCCCGTGGAGGCTGGCGTCAGCCGTGTGCTGGTGCGCTCTACCACCACACCGGGAAAGATACGCCTCACAGCACGCGCCAAGGATATGCAGGACGTGGCTGTGGAGTGGCAGACCAAGGCTCCAGATGCTTCCCCCTGCATGCTGCCCTCTTCACTATTCCGTGGCGAGACACCTTCTACACCGTCCTACACAGAAAAGAAACAAACCGTTGCCATCGTTTCGGCAACAGCCGGTGCCAATGCAGATGCAGTGAAGAACAGTTGGGACGATAACGAACTGTCGGAATGGCGTAACGACGGCCGGCTCTCCACCGCTTGGATCACATATCAACTGGCGGAGCCAGCCGCCGTCAACGAGATCAGCCTCAAACTCACTGGCTGGCGCCAACGCTCCTATCCCATTGAGGTGCTGGCCGATAACCAGATCGTATGGCGTGGGAACACGCAAAAGTCTCTCGGCTACGTTTCCCTGCTTATCGACAAACCCGTCAACGCAAGACAATACACCATCCGGCAGACTGGCGCAGCCACCGACAAGGATGCTTTCGGACAGGTCAGCGAACTGGCAGGCGGCCCCGCCACTGAACTCGACCTCTACAAGACTCCTAACAGCCAGCAGGTGAAGGGTGAACTACGCATCGTAGAGATTGATTTCCTGATTCAAGTTTCGCAAATGCTCAACTTTTAGTAGTTAAAGGAGTTAAGGGAGTCAAAGTAGTTAAAGACAATAGTCTTATTCCCTGCTCATCCTTTCGGAGCGTGGAATCTGAAGCAGCAAATCTAACGTCTTTAACTACTTTAACTCCTCAACTTGCGACTAATTGTAAACTGCGGGTTGCAAAAAAACAAAGGGTGGAGTGGATTTTAGATACTTTAACCCAAAAACGGCTGTGTGCGCACAAAATAATTGTGAATTGTGAATTGTGAATTGTGAATTATTTCGTACCTTTGCACCCGAAAACAGAAAAAGTATAACTCTAAATAAATAAATCATAAGAAAATGGCAAAGTTAGATTTGACACAGTATGGCATCACCGGTTCAAAGGTGATTGCTCACAATCCGTCGTATGAGTTCCTCTTTGAGGAAGAGACAAAGGCTGGTCTGACCGGCTTCGACAAGGGTCAGAACACCGAACTGAACGCTGTTAACGTGATGACTGGTATCTACACCGGCCGCTCGCCTAAGGACAAGTACATCGTGAAGGATGCACAGAGCCAGGACAAGGTGTGGTGGACCAGCGAGGAATATAAGA
>JAFSYY010000076.1 GCA_017455845.1 Prevotella sp.
ACCTTTGCAGCGGCTTACCTGAATAACCTCCTTTCTTTTTCAGGGTCAAGCCGCTTTGAAAGAAAAAACTTTGTTTGGTCGCTTTTGTCCGTGAGGATAGAGGCGGCTTTTGCGTATGTACAATGTATGTACAACTTTTGCTACATGGCTTTTTCGAGCCTGCTGCAAAAATCTCTCGATGCACCTGTATTTTCAGGCGAATACGTGTTAAATAACCAAAATTTTAATTTGTTCCCAGGCAACAAATAGATTTGATGTGAATAATGTTATATGCCGGCATCTTGCCCCAGCCAGTCATCGATGAGGCGGCGGGCAATGCTGAGTTTTTCGGGAAGATTAGGCAGGTTGGTGCGATGAAACCAACCTGCCTTTTTCAGTTCCTCGCGCTGCACATGCAGGTCGCCGCCCTCGTAGTCGGCCGTGAAGCCTACCATGAGTCCGCTGGGGTAGGGCCAGGGCTGGGAGTCGAAATAGCGGATGTTCTTGATGGTGAGGCCCGTCTCTTCCATCACCTCGCGTCTGACGGCTTCCTCCAGTGTCTCACCTGTCTCTACAAAACCGGCAATAAGACCATAGAAGTTTCTGCGGAAATTACGGCCTCGGGCTAAAAGTATCTCGTCGTCGCCACGGCGTATGAGCACGATGACGGCGGTGGCCAGTTGAGGCCATACCTCTTTGCCGCACATCTCGCAGCGCTTGCTGATGTCGGTATGGAAGCGCATCTGACCGCCGCAGACGCCACAGAACTTGGTGTTGCGGTCCCAGTAGAGCAGTTCGGCACATTTGCCGGCCTTCAGGTAGAGCGGGTAGGGCAGTTTGTAGTAACTCTGCCGCAACGGGCACATCTCGTAGGTAGGAGTAAGGGAGGAAGGATGAGGAAGGAAGGAGGAGGGAGAAAGAATGGAAGAGGGAGGCAAGTCAATACTGTAGGCTTTCACCTCAATGCCGTCCAATGGGGTGACGTTAAGTATGGTGGTCCAGGGCTTTACCTCTGTGGGGGGCTCTTCCTGTAGTGGTATCGTATAGGTGCCGTCGTCCTGTCGCTCCAGCATCAGGTCATCCTTACAGAATACAAAGAAATAGTTCATAGTTCACAATTCATAGTTCATAGTTTACAGTTCACTGTTCTCCGAATAGGAGTTTGCGGTCGCGCTGGGCGGCAGGCACCGTCCATTCCTCGGGTACGAACTTCCAATTGCTGGCGGCCTTGGGGCTGACGCTGCCCTGCCGTTCAATCTCCTCCATCAGATAATGGCGCAGGTCGAGTGGCGACTGATAGACGATGCGGTTGTTCAACGCTTCCTTGGCAATGCCGGCACCTTTGATCAGCAGGTCGCCGCCGCCGTTGCCGCGATAACTGTTCATCACCACCTTGTAGGTCTTGCCCTCGCTGAACGGCTCTCCGTCTGACATCCTGAGGATGTGCACCTTCTGACCATCGGGCTTGGTGACATCAACCTCATAGTCGATGCCCATGGCCGAGTCGAAGTTAAACGAATAGTTGCGGAAACCCATGCGCTGCTGGTCGCCCTTGGACTGGTCGTTTAACAACAGCAGGTGGTCGTCGGCCGTCTGCATGGTGTTCGCCCATCGGTCGTAACTCTCCTCCAGGTGTCCGCGTATCTCCCGCCCTGTCATGTTGAGTACATAGAGTTGGTTCTCAAAGCGATAGAGTTTGAACATGTCTGCCACGGTGATGTCGCCGGCCTTGATGTCGCTGTCAAACGACAGGGGGGCGTTGAACGAGATGTCGGCTCCGGAGATCTTGAGTTGCAGGCTGTGGATGAAGTCGGTGAACGCTGCATTGCCGAAGAAACAGTCGCGGGTGCGGACAGTGGTCTCGAAATGGCCGATGCGCCTGTCTACGTAGGTCTTGACCTCATCTATCTCCTGCTGGAAGTAATTGGTCATCTGCTGGTCTATATCCTCCTGGCGTATGCTGACAATATTTCCCTGAATGTCCTTCTTCTTCAGTTTGCCCCTGTCGTAGGTCAGCGTCACCTGTGCATCGGCCACGTTTAGGGCATAGCACGAAGGGTCGAGTGTCAGCACCTGCTTGCCGTCGGTATTCTCTATCCATTCATTGTGCACGGTATGGTCGTGGCCGTAGAAGATGATGTCGAAGCCAGGCACCTCACGGGCCACACGTGCCGAGGCATCTTCTTCGGCACCGTTGAGCACCAGCCCGTTTTCCTTGCCACTATGGAAAAGGCCGATGACCAGGTCGGCCCGCTCCACCTCGCGCACATGCTTCACCCATTTCCTGGCACAGCCAACCATCTCATCGAAGGCCAGACCCTCCCATATCTTCTCGTTCAGCCAACAGCCGATGGTAGGGGTCAGCATGCCGATGACGGCTATCTTCACGCCGTCGCGCATCATGATGGTATAGGGCTTGAGGTAAGGCAGACCTGTCTTCGTGTCTATCACGTTGGCTCCCAGCATGGGGCAGTTCACCTCGCTAATCCACTTGTCGTAGACGGCATGGCCGGTCTCTACGTCATGGTTGCCAATGGTCTGTGCATCATAGCGCATGTAGTTGACCACCTTGGCGGCTATGTTTGGTTTCGACGTCTTCACGTAGTTTGACCAGTAGCAGATGGGCTGTCCCTGCAGGATGTCGCCGTTGTCGAGCAGCAGCAGACGGTCGCCATAGTCCTGACGGAGCCTGTTCACATAGGTGTTCACACGAGCCATGGTGCCGTCCATTGGCTTACGCTCCACGAAGTTGTAGGGGAAAAAGCAGCCGTGCACATCGCTGGTCTCAATAATGCGCAGGCTCACGGTTTTTGTCTTGCTCATAGTTGTCAATGCTGTCAGGGTTAGTAGCAGCACGAGGGATAGTTTATAGTTCATAATTCATAGTTTATAGTTCATAGTTCATAATTCATAATTCATAGTTCAGGTTGCAAAGTTAAGTAATTTTTTTCAGAAACAATACACCATGGCATGTTTTTTGCTGTCTTTTTAAAAAGAAAGGAGATATAGATATGGCATTTATTGACTATTACAAGATTTTGGGCGTCGACAAGACGATTCCGCAGAAGGACGTGAAGAAGGCTTACCTGAAACGGGCCAAGCAGTTTCATCCCGACCTGCACCCCGATGACCCCAAGGCCAAGGCCAAGTTCCAGGCCTTGAACGAGGCATACGACGTGATTGGCGACCCTGAGAAGCGTAAGAAATACGACCAGTATGGCGAACAGTGGAAACAAGCCGATGCCTTTGGTGCTGGCGGTGCTGGTGCCGGCTTTGGCGGCGGTGTCCATGGCGGCTCACCCTTCGACGGCTTTGACTTCTCGGCCTTTACCGGTGGCGGTAGGGCAGGGGGCTTCAGTTCGTTCTTCGAGAACCTCTTTGGCGGCATGCACGCAAACACTGGTGGCTTTGCCCGTCAGCAACCTTCCGATACTCAGGCTTCGGTCAACATCGATATGTACACGGCCCTGCTGGGCGGCGACATCATTGTGGCCGTGGCCGACAGCAAGAAACTGCGCCTGAAGGTAAAGCCTGGCACGCAGCCCGGCACTAAGGTGAGGCTGCGTGGCAAGGGACAGAATGGCACGGACCTAATCATCACCTACAACGTGACACTACCCACGAGCCTCTCGCCCCGTCAGCAGGAGTTGCTCAGGCAGATGCGGCAGGGGTAGTTCATAGTTCATAGTTCACAGTTCATAGTTCACGGTTTAGGATAAACTGCTCGGCACGCTGTAGGTCTTCGGGGGTATCGATGCCGATGGTCTCAACATCGGTGAGCCCCACCTTGATGCGATAGCCGTTTTGCAACCATCGCAACTGCTCCAGACTCTCTGCTAACTCCAGCGGACTCTGGGGCAGTTTTGTGATTGCCGACAGCACGTCGCGGCGGTAGGCATAGAGGCCGATATGCTTGAGGAAGGGGAAGTGCTGCAGCCACTCGCCCCGTTCCTTGCCACGGACGTAAGGAATGACGCTGCGGCTGAAATAAAGGGCGTAGCCGTTCACGTCGGTAACTATCTTGGGCGAGTTGGGATTCTCTGCCGCCTCCATGCTCTCAAAAGGCTTGCCCAGTGTGGCTATCTGCGTCTGCGGGTCGTCGAAGAGGGCTTTTACTGTTTCCAGTTGCGACTTCTGGATAAAGGGCTCATCGCCTTGCACGTTGATAATCACGTCGGCAGCGGTATGCAGTGTCGTGGCAGCCTCCTGTATGCGGTCGGTGCCGCTCTTATGGTCGGCGCGTGTCATCACGGCACGGCCGCCAAACTGCTCTACGGCCTGGTAGATTCGCTCATCGTCGGTGGCAACGTAGGCCTCGCCGAGTACACTCACCACCTGTTCGTAAACGCGCTGGATAACGGTCTTTCCACCCAGCACGGCCAGCGGTTTGCCTGGAAACCGCGTGGAGGCGTAGCGTGCGGGAATAATTCCAATAAACTTCATATTTTGTATTGACTTCTATTTTTCAACGTGATATTTCTTGTGGCCTCTGATGTAGATGCCGCGCTGAGGCTCAGCGACGCGGCGGCCCTGCAGGTCGTAGACAGGCAGGTCATTGCCGTCGGCGGTGACGGCCTCTACACCGGCCGAATCGATGATGGTCAGCGTGCCGTTGACGTAGGTGAACTCATAGTTCTGGGCCTCGGCTCCCGAGACGCGTATCTCGTAGACGCCGGCAGGACTGTCGATGGTGGCATCGCAGGCGATGACGGGCTGCGTGATAAACACGTCGGATGTCTCTTGGTTCTGGAAACGGCCGTAGGTAATCTCAAACTGGGGATTGGGAGTATGGATCTCGCGGGTGTACGAGGCGGCGGTGACCGTCATCGGTGCCGGGGTGATGGTAAACGTGCCGTCGCTGAACTCGACATCGGGCGTGGTCACCGTGCCGGGGCTTACCGTGATGGGGTAGGTGCCCGCTGCGGCCTTGCGGTCGGTAATGGTGGCACATTCGGCAACAGGCTCGCCGTCGATGGGAGCACCGTAGACCAGCACGTTGATGGAGGCACTGTAGCGGCCGTAAGTCCTGGTGGCCGTAGCCGTAACAAGGGGCTTGCCGGTAAATGCATAGACATAACGGTCCTTGCTCCAGTTGGCATCGGCTTCATAGTCGGCCAGCAGGGTCTCGGGGACGTAGATGGCGGCTGCCGTCGGGATGGTGTTCAGGTTGATGTCGAAGGGTATGACCTGACGGTCGTTCTCGATGACCACATACTTCAGTTTAGGACACAGGCTGAAGATAAACCGACCCAGCGTCTCGATGTTCTTGGGCAGATAGACGGTGGTGAGGCTGGAGCAGTCGCGGAAGGCATTGTCGGGAATGGTCTTCAGTGCGGTGAAAAAGCGCAGTTCCTTGAAGGTCTTGATGCCGCTCTGACCTGTAAATGCGCTGCCGATGCTGGTAACGCGGGCGGCCTCATCCTCGTGTATCTCGCCGTCGCCGTTGGCATCCCAGTTGCTGATGCAGATGGTCTTTACCTTGTCGTCGGCAAAGTCGATGAAGTGCAGTTTGGTGCGCAGCGACCGGATGGCCTTGCTGACATCCTCCTCGGTGCTCGCGGCATTGTCGTAGACGGCCTGCTCATCGCTAACGTCATTACCGGCAGCCTTGGCTTCTTCGAGCAGTCGCCCGAAATCACCGATGAGTGCGTCGAACTTCTCGGCGGCCTTCATCGCCTCTTCTGTAACCAGTGCCCACTGGCAGGCGGCACCAGTGCCCTTGATGTCCCAGTAGATGCCGAAGGTGATGCCGTCGTTGGTGGCGCTCTGGTGGCTGGACTCCGTGCCCAGGTATTCGTCTTCTACGTATGTGGCGTCATTGGCAGGCACCTGCAAGGTGTAGATATTGTCGCCCAGGTTCTGTGCGTGCCAGTAGGCCTTGCTGCTGATGCTGCCGTCGTAGAAGCATGCCTTCACGCCTTCGCCCACCTTCTCGTCGGTGCTGGTGCGGAACACCACCTTGTCGCTGAAGTCCAGGTAGAAGGTGCCCTCGGGCATGCCGGAGGTATGCACTATCTTGTAGAGCAGTCCGCTCTTGGCCACTACCGACTGTGTGCCGTAGGCCTCGCCTCGGTTCAGGTACTTGCGTGTGGCCATGTTGAAGAGATAGCCTTCGGCACCGTCGGCGAAGGGCGAGAACAGCGGCTGGCTCTTCGTGCGTATCTCTACGATATTGCCGAAGTCCTTCCATACGTCGGCCTGTGCATAGCGCTCTTTGGCACCCAGTGGCACATAGAGCGTGCAGGCGGCAAGGTTGACACCGCCGAAGATGTCTGAACCCAACTGTATGTTGCCCGGGTCGGGATTCTTTATGTAGACCTCGCGCAGGCTGCTGCAGCCCTGGAAGGCACTGGCGCCGATGTTGACCAGATACTCGCTCAGGTTTATCGATGTCAGGCTGCGACATCCCTTGAAGGCAAAGTAATAGATGCGCTCCACGCTCTCTGGCAGCACCACC
>JAFSYY010000077.1 GCA_017455845.1 Prevotella sp.
ATCATCTCTCGCCCCCGCCTCCCCTGCCTCCCCTGCTTTAGCGTCCGTGGTCGGCGGTTTTCCCGCCGACAGCGCCTCCCCTGCCTCCCCTGCTTTAGCGTCCGTGGTCGGCGGTTTTCCCGCCGACACCCTCGACCTCACCCTCAACTGCACCTTCGACAAGCCCTACGATGTCTATATAGAGACCAACTTCGTTAACCGCACCATCGGCCGCTTAGGGCCCGAACTCAAACTCGGCGCCAAGCGCCGCAACCTCTTCCGGGGCGGCGAAATCCTCGACATCAACCTCCACGGCTCCTACGAGTGGCAGACCAACTCCGAGGAGGCCTCCATGAGCACCTACCAGTATGGTGCCGACGGCTCCATCGAGTTCCCGCGCATACTCCTGCCAAGGCTCAAGCGAAGAAACACACGCGCACAGCGCAGCACGCCGCCAACACCTCGGAGAAAGCCGCCATACGCCAACCCCTCCACCATCCTGAAACTATCCACCGACATCATACGCCGGCCAGACTACTACAAGATGCACATCGTCAGCGGGGAATGGACCTATCGATGGCAACCCACGGCATCCTCACGCCATGAGTTCTCGCCCATCACCCTGAAATACCAATATATGAACACCCGTACCGAGAAATTTGAGAAGATGATTGAAGACAACCCCTACCTGCTCGTCTCCATGGACGACTACTTCATACCCAAGATGCGCTATACCTACACCCACCAGACGCGGCATACACGGTGGGAGACCACCCTCGAGGAATCGGGCAACGTCACGGCACTCTACGACGTGGTAGTACAAGGGTACGGTTGGCAGGAGAAGAACAAGCCGCTATTCAAAAACCCATATTCACAATACATCAAGATTGAGACCGACCTCACCAAGACCTGGTACCTGGACTCAAAGTCGCAACTAATAGGGCATCTCAATGCCGGCGTGATGTGGAGTTACGGCAACTCTACAGAAGCACCCTTCAGCGAACGATTCTACGTGGGCGGCGCCAACACCATACGCGCCTTCAGCGTCAGGAGCATAGGACCGGGAGCCTATTCTGCCCTCGGCGTCGACTCCCGACAACTGGCCTATCTGCTGCGAAACGGAGACTCCAAACTCGTCATGAACCTGGAATACCGACGACAACTGGCGGGAAGCCTCTATGGAGCCATCTTCCTTGATGCGGGCAATATATGGAGCACGTCAGACTATACCTTGAGCACAAGCGATATTGAAGACGATTCGCCGGAGGCACAAGCAGTACTGGCATGGTGGAACGAAGATGTGAGCAACATGAAATTAAAACCGGCAAACCTGCTTAAGCAACTGGCCACAGGCACCGGCATCGGACTGCGTTACGACCTCGACTTCCTCGTCATACGACTGGACTGGGGCTTCGGACTCCATCTGCCCTACGACACCGGACGCTCTTCCTATTTCAACATCCCGCGCTTCCGCGACATGCACTCACTGCACTTCGCCGTCGGCTATCCCTTCTAAGAGGAAATAAATTTTTCACGCTTCACGCTTCACTTTCCCTTTTTTTTATTACCTTTGCACTCAAAATAAAAATAATTATAATCATGGAACAGAAAAACTACAAAAGAATAACCGTGACCTCGGCACTGCCATACGCCAATGGCGGCGTGCACATCGGTCACCTGGCAGGCGTGTACGTGCCGGCAGACATCTATGTGAGATACCTTAGACTGAAGAAACGCGACGTGTTGTTCATCGGAGGCTCCGACGAGCACGGCGTGCCCATCACCATAAGGGCCCGCAAGGAAGGCATAACACCGCAAGACGTGGTTGACCGCTATCACACAATGATTAAACAGTCGTTCGAGGATTTCGGCATCTCCTTCGATGTGTACAGCCGCACCACCAGCAAGACACATCACCAGTTTGCCGCTGACTTCTTCCGCAAACTCTACGAAGAGGGCAAACTGACCGAGGAGACGACAACGCAACTCTACGACGAGGAGGCCAAGCAGTTCCTGGCAGACCGATACGTCACAGGCGAGTGCCCACACTGCCACAACCTGGGGGCTTACGGCGACCAGTGCGAGAAATGCGGACGAGACCTCTCGCCAACAGAACTCATCAACCCCAAGTCGACCATCAGTGGCTCTACACCCGTGATGAAGGAGACAAAGAACTGGTACCTGCCCCTGAACGAATATCAGGAATGGCTGAAGCAGTGGATCCTGGAGGAGCACAAGGAGTGGCGACCCAATGTCTACGGGCAGTGTAAGTCGTGGCTCGACATGGACCTGCAGCCACGAGCCATGACACGCGACCTGGACTGGGGAATACCCGTACCCGTGGAAGGAGCAGAGGGCAAGGTGCTCTATGTGTGGTTCGACGCACCCATCGGCTATATCTCGAACACCAAAGAACTCTGTGAAAGCAACCCGCAGCGATGGGGCACATGGCAGCAGTGGTGGCAGGACGAAGACACACGCCTCATACACTTCATCGGCAAGGACAACATCGTGTTCCACTGCATCATCTTCCCCACGATGATGAAGGCATGGAACGATGCCTCTCACCCCTCACCTCTCACCCCTCACCCCTCGTATATCATGCCCGACAACGTGCCGGCCAACGAGTTCCTCAATCTGGAGAACGACAAGATCTCCACCTCGCGCAACTGGGCCGTATGGCTCCACGAATACCTTGTGGACTTCCCAGGCAAACAGGACGTGCTGCGCTATGTGCTCACAGCCAACGCACCAGAGACGAAAGACAACAACTTCACATGGAAGGACTTTCAGGACCGCAACAACAACGAACTGGTGGCTGTCTACGGCAACTTCGTAAACCGCGCCCTGCAGTTGACACAGAAATACTGGCAAGGCATCGTGCCAGCACGCGGTGAACTGCTCGACGTGGACAAGGCTGCCATAGAAGAGTTTAATCATGTAAAAAACAAAATAGAAGAACTGCTGGAGCAGTTTAAGTTCCGCGACGCACAGTTCGAGGCCATGAACCTGGCACGCATCGGCAACCGCTATATCACCGAGTGCGAGCCGTGGAAGGTTTGGAAAACAGACCCCAAGCGCTGCGAAACAATCCTGAACATCTGCCTGCAGATAGTGGCTAACCTGAGCATCGCCTTCGGACCGTTCCTGCCCTTCTCGAGCAACAGGCTGCGCTCGCTCATTAACACCAACGACCTCGAATGGGAGCAATTAGGAAGCATTGACCTACTGACCGCAGGCCACAAACTGAACGAGCCACAGTTGCTCTTCGAAAAGATTGACGACGAGACCATCCAGCGGCAACTCGACAAACTGGAGGCCACCAAAAAGGCTAATGAGGCCGCCTCCTCTGGTGCAGCCGCATCTGCCGCCTCCGCTGGTGCAGCCACATCTGCCGCCTCCTCTGGTGCAGCCGCATCTGCCGCCTCCGCTTCCGGCACTGCCGCTTCAGAAGGAGTGTCCGTGGCCGATGGTTTTCCCATCGGCATCAAGCCCGTCGTTCCCTTCGAGGACTTCGAGAAACTAGATATCCGCGTAGGCCTTGTGAAAGACTGCCAGCCAGTGAAAAAGTCAAAGAAACTCCTGCAGTTCACCATCGACGACGGCACAGGCACCGACCGCACCATCTGCTCCGGCATTGCCCAGTTCTACGAGAACCCGGCCGAACTCATCGGCAAGCGCATACTCTTTGTGGCCAACTTCGCACCGCGCAAGATGATGGGCATCGACAGCCAGGGCATGATCCTCAGTGCCGTAGACAGCGACGAGAGCCTCAGCGTGGTAACCACGACAAAGGACGTGAAGCCCGGCTCACAGGTAGGATAAAACGAGATGCAGGCCGTGGTGCGCTCACCAAGGCCTGCATCCTTACTTACGATACTAATAACTAAAAACCTAATAATTACTATGACTAACTTACTATGCTTACTCTATTCTAATTATCCTGCAGCCTTTCACAAGGCCTCAATCTTTTACCTTTTTTATTAACTAACACCAATCAATCTTTTACCCTTTTTATGAACTAACACCTATATATATTATATAATGTTCTATTGAAGATCTCTTTGTCGTTGTTTCCTTTTGACGATGCAAAGGTACGACGAAAACTGATACGTTGTATCATTTTTCATCGACTTTCGTAAGAAAATTGAGGTATTATTGACCCAAATCAAATACTTGTGCTCGCACACAACGACTTTTCGACCATATTTGTCAACGTCACAAACTCGGCAATAGACAATTGTTCAGGGCGGCGGGTGAGCACTGAAACATGAAAGGCATCGGGCTGGATACCATCGCTCGAAGAGGGGGAAAAGAACGGGGAGTCAGCGGGAAGCAACTGGCGTAACGACACTCGTAGCATCTTACGTCTTTGATTAAAGGTCGTCTTCACCACACGCTTAAACAACTCCTCGTTGCACCCAAGGTGACGGACTTGGTTGCGCGTCATGCGGATAACGGCACTCTGCACCTTAGGCGGCGGATTGAAGACACCCGGCTCAACGGTAAAGAGATAGTCCACATCGTACCAAGCCTGAATGAGCACCGACAAGATACCATACTGCTTGCTGCCGGGCTGAGAAGCCATGCGTAGGGCCACCTCACGCTGAATCATACCCGTGCAGCAGGGTATCAGGTCGCGGTTGTCGAGCATCTTGAAGAAAATCTGCGAAGAGATGTCGTAAGGATAATTGCCCGTCAGCACAAACTGTCGACCATCAAACACCTTACTCAGGTCCATACGCAGAAAATCACCCTCAATAATCGCACTATCCTCGTCCTCACGCACCTCGCACCTCGTACCTCGCACCTCGTCCTCCCGCACCTCGCACCTCGTACCTCGCACCTCGTCCTCCCGCACTTCGTCCTCCCGAAACAAAGTATTCTTCAGATACTCCACGGACTCACGGTCAATCTCCACCACCTTCAGCGGCCGGGGCTTCGCTACAAGAAACTGCGTCATCACACCCATGCCAGGCCCCACCTCCAGCACAGGAATGTCGGGACAGGCATCAACGGTATCGGCTATTCGCCGTGCTATGGACAGGTCGGTCAGGAAATGCTGTCCCAGGTTCTTCTTTGGTCTTACTTGTTTCATCTTGGCTGCAAAGGTACTGGAAAAATTCGACAAATCATCAAAAAAATCATAAAAACAACAAATCATTAAAAAAAGACCCGATAACAATCTCAGTTATCGGATCTCGTGATACTAGTAATCACTTGTTATTATCACTTCCTTTTCTTTAATGCTCTTATATCACTTCTTTTCTGATTCCTTTATATCATTTCTATCATTTCCTTTAATTCACTGCAAATTTACATAAAAAGAGGCAAATAACTATTCTCAAATCCACAAAATCAGTTATCATATTGAAAAAATCAGTTGTCATTTTGGAAAAAATATACTCCCGCATCGAAAAATTGAGAGAAATAGACAATATACATGTACAAAAAAACTTCCTCCCGCTCACGATAGCGGGAGGAAGTATTCAGAAAAACGTATAATATCAATTAATAATTGATGAATTCCAATCAATTAATTGATGAATTCCATATCAATCGAATCACTCAGGCTGAGCCACGGCGATGGTCACGCGGTTCTTCTCGTTCTCGGCGAACGGCTGCACGCGCGAACCCTTGGAATCGGTGGTGATACGGCTCTCGGCAATGCCATACTGACTTACCAGGGCTTCCTTAACAGCCTTCACACGCTCGGCACCCAGTTTGTCGTTGATGCGGTCGTTACCTGTCTCAACGTCAGCATAACCGGTCATCACAACAGTTGCCTTCGGATACTTCTGCAAGTACTCGGCCAGAGCCTTCACCTTCTGGGCCTCGCTGTCGCGGATCTCCCACTTGTTGATCTCGAAGAAGATGTCCTGACGCATGGGCTCGATCTTCACGACGGGCTCCTGGATGGTGACATACTTGTAGATGGTATCGTAGACCACCACGTCACGATACACGTCGCGGGTCTCCTTCACGCTGCTCTTGCCCAGGTTGATGCGCAGACCCACCA
>JAFSYY010000078.1 GCA_017455845.1 Prevotella sp.
ACTATGTGGTGATGGCACCGCTGGATGCTACGGGCATCGTGGTGGCTATCGTCACCTTCGCCATGAACACAGCGGCATACATCAGCGAGATGCTGCGCACCACCATCCAGGGCATCGACCGCGGACAGACGGAGGCGGGACTGGCCTTAGGCTTCACACAGCGACAGACATTCCTAAAGATTGTGCTGCCGCAGGTGGTCAGGGCAGTGATGCCCGTCTATCAGGGTGAGATCGTCAGTCTGCTGAAGGGTACGAGCATCGTGGGCTACATCGCCGTGTCCGACATCACGCGCGCCTCCGACCTGATACGCTCGCGCACGTTCGATGCCTTCTTCCCCCTCATCGTGACGGCCATCATCTATTTCCTCATGGCATGGCTCATCGGACTGCTGCTACAGTCGTTAGTGCAGAAGCAGCGCGCAAAAGCCCTCACGGCAGCAGCGGTGCTGACCCTGTTTGGCTTGGCGTGTTACGTGCCAACGCTTGCAGGTAGCGGCACTGCCGCCACCGAGACGAACGCGGATCCGGATGTCCCTGCCGTCTTCAAGACCCTCTCCGGCAAGTCCGTCGGCGTCGTCATCGGCAGCATACAGGATATGGCCGTTACCAAGATGGCCCCCGATGCCGACATTATGCGACTGACCAACACCACCGACATGCTGGCTGCCTTAGAGAGCGGTAAGATAGACGTGGCTGGCGAGGAGAACCTGTCGGTAACCTTCAACAAGGAGATTGCGGCGAAGGTGGACACGGTGAATGCCTGTCTGCCGCCGATGCCCATAGGAGCCTGCTTCCGCCTGGACAACACCCAACTGAAGCAGGACTTCGACCGTTTCCTGGCCGATATCCGCCACGACGGCACCTACCAGCAGATCTTCGACCGCTGGCGCAGTGCCGACGACCCCTCGGCAGTGACTCTGCCTCAGCAACGCGGCACGGGGCAGACGTTGCGCATAGCCATCTACCCGGCCATGCCGCCCTTCAGTTTTATCAGCAATGGCAAGCCCTCCGGCTTGGAGATAGACATCCTGACGGAGTGGGCCAACCGGCGTAACTGGCAACTGGAGTATCTCACCATGGACTTCGCCGCACAGATTCCCGCCGTACAGACAGATAAGGTGGATATGGCCATGGGATCGATCAGCGTCACCGAGGAGCGACAGAAGCAGGTGCTCTTCTCCGACGGCTATATCGAGTCGCATATCATGCTGCTCACACGAAAAGGAGAAGCGGGGATACTCACTAACGAGACCCTCCCCCAACCCCTCCCTACGAGAGAGGGGAGTGATTACCTCTGGCCGTGGGCTGTGGCGCTTCTTATTATAATAGGTGGCGGCGCATGGCTCTTCATTCGGCGGAATCATGAGGATCTGTCACGTGATTCGCTCGGTACGAGCGATCATGAACCAGTCCCCGTGACCCGCCCCATCCTCCGCATCACGCACCTCCGGAAGAACTACGGCGACCTCGACGTCTTGCGCGACATCAGTGTGGATATCCATCATGGCGAGGTCATCTCCATCATCGGCCCCTCAGGCACGGGCAAGAGTACCTTCCTGCGCTGCCTGAACCTGCTGGAGCAGCCCACCGGCGGCAGCATCGTCGTCGATGGGGAGGACATCATCTCTAAGGGCTATCCCGTCAACAGACTGCGCCAGAAGATGGGTATGGTATTCCAGTCATTCAATCTCTTCGAGCATAAGACGGTGCTGGAGAACGTCATCTTCGCCCCTTGCCAGTTGCGCCATGAGCAACCGGAGAAAGCACGCGAGGAAGGTCTGGCACTACTGCGAAAGGTAGGACTGGCGGAGAAAGCCGACGTCTATCCATCGAGCCTCTCCGGCGGACAGAAACAGCGCGTGGCCATCGCCCGCAGTCTGGCCATGAAGCCCGATGTCATCCTCTTCGACGAACCCACGTCGGCCCTCGACCCCACGATGGTGGGCGAGGTGCTCAGCGTCATCCGCCAACTGGCCAAGGAGGGCATGACCATGCTCATCGTCACCCA
>JAFSYY010000013.1 GCA_017455845.1 Prevotella sp.
CTGGCTATGAGGTGGAGAAAGACGGCGACAACGTTGTTGGCATAACGATGCAGTTCACTAAGAACACGAAGGCTGCAAAAATCAATACGCCGTACATCATCAAGACCAGTCGGGACATCAGCGAGTTTGAAGTGAATGCCAAAGTGAATCCAGGCAATGCAAAGAAGAGCATCGTGATTGAAGACGACGAGACAGGCGAGGAGGTTGAAATTGCCAGTATGACTGGTACATACGCATCTGGAACGGTTGTCCCCAAGAACAGCCTGTTCCTGAGCGATAACAAGTTCTACTACTCAGCCGGCAAGACCAAGATGAAAGCTTTCCGGGCTTACTTCACTCTGAACGAAGTGCTGGCAGATGTCTCTCAGACCGCTGCTCGTGTACGTATCTTTATTGCCGGTGAGACGACTAACATCCAGTCTATAGAGGATGAATTACAGGAGACAGGTCAGGTTTATGACTTACAGGGACGGCTTGTAACGAATCCTGCCAAGGGTATCTATGTGAAGGATGGCAAGAAAATCATCATAAAATAAAGAAAGGAGGAATATCCATGATGAAGAATAATTATGTACAGCCGTTGATGGCAATAGTGAAAATAAACCAGACGAAACTGATTTGTGCCTCAGAGGACATCACCTCCGATGTAGGTATCGGCTATGGCGGAGTAGACAGGGACGGAACGAAGCACGTGGATAGCCGCCGTCATAGCGGCGTGTGTGATGATGAGGAAGAACAGGAAGAGGAGTGGTAAAAAGTTCTCCCGTTAATTATCGAAAGTAGCCTAATCTTGTAGTAAGATTAGGCTACTCGTCGTATAGCGACCAGGCGGTTCTCTGTTTCCGCCCTTTGTTCCTCCACAATATGATATTACACCGCCACACCCGTCCGCATCACTTCGCGGTAGAGCATGGAGTCTTCCTGGTCTTCCATCAGTACTGGCTCGATGAGGGTGCTGACTTTACGAACGTCGCCCGCAATGTCGGCCCACTGCTCCCACGGGTCTGTGATTTCGCTCTCGGGGACAATGACGGCGACATCAATATCGCTGTCAGGATTGGCATAGCCCTTGGCATACGAGCCGTACATGATGACTTTAGGCTCAGTCTTGTAGCGCAGGCGAATCACTTGCTTGTAGCGTCGCACGGTGTCGAGGGCTTCTTCTCTGGTAAGCGTTCTTCTATCCATTGTGTCAGTTCTTTGGTTGTCTTGATGGCGTGCTCGCAGATTTCCTTTGTCAGCGACTTTTT
Source organism: Prevotella sp. (assembly GCA_017455845.1). Taxonomy (GTDB): domain Bacteria; phylum Bacteroidota; class Bacteroidia; order Bacteroidales; family Bacteroidaceae; genus Prevotella. Next base: position 1,251 of record JAFSYY010000013.1, read on the forward strand.
GTATTCAGGCCGAATACAAGTTGTATTCAGGCTGTATACAAAAAGTATTCAGGCCGAATACAAACTGTATTCAGGCCGAATACAAGTTGTATACAACAGGAATACGAAGTGTATACAGTTTTGATACTCGAAAGTTGCGCCTTTTACTGAAGTCAAGTTAGTTTCAGTATAAGACAAGGCAGGGTTTTGACGTTAATTATTCCAAAATATTTGCAGATGTCAGGGATAATTCGTAATTTTGCAAGCAAGGTCAAGGGGGACTTACTTCTTTTTTCATTTTATGGAATCCAGTCCCCCGATTACCTTTTTATGTGCCTATGAACAAGGAACTGATGAAAGTGTCTCTGCGGCAGCAGGCACTGTACCTGCCGCAAACAGCGGCCGATGGCCAGCGGTTAACGGCCAATGGCCAGCGGTCAGCGGCCAACGGCCAAGGGGCAGCGGCCAACGGCCAAGGGGCAGCGGCCAACGGCCAAGGGGCAGCGGCCAACGGCCAAGGGGCAGCGGCCGACAGCCAGGGCTTATCCTCCCGCACGCTGGCCCTTGTTGCAGAACTGCGTCAACTGGGCTACACCCTTTCCGAAGACTTGCTCCATGCCTTGGACGGCCTCGACGAGGCCGGCCAACAGCAGGTGCTCGATGTCATCAACGAGGTGATGGGCACCACGCTGAACTGGGCCTCGCTGGTGCGTGGCTGGCTGACACCTACGGGCGAGTCGGCGTGGGATCATTTCCTGACGCTGCTGGCCAACGTGGTGAAAGACGAGGTGGAGGTGCCCGGCACCACGCTGCCGTGCGGCCACCTGATACCTGAAGGCACCTTCCCCCTGGAACGCTACACGGGCTGTCCTTTCTGCGGCAAGCCTTTCCATACCGCCGATTATGTTAACCTTGGTCAGGGCACCAAACTGCGCCTATTGCGGTTGTGGGGCGACAAAGAGATGGAGGCGTTCTTCCACGACCTGCTGCTGTCGCCGGTGCCCCTGGATGCCACGCAGCGCGAGTCGCTGAAGACGCTGCTCTCCACGCACCGTTTCCCCCTCACCGCCTATCTCCAGTCCATTGAGCAGAAAGAGACGCGCATGATGGTGATTGACGAACTGGTGGATACAGGCCATGACGACGAGGCCGCACAACTGTTCTGCTCGCCCGTCGACGTGATGCGCTACCTCTGGTATCGGCATACCGGCTACCTGCAACTGCTGGAGCCTCACACCTTATTATATATAAGAGGCAAGAACCAGCGTTACGAATGGCATTCGCCCGGCGACATCGCCGACAGCGTGGATGCCAGGAAGCAGGAACTGAAACTGAAATACAGCAGACCCTGGTGCCGCCGCGTGGCCCGCTGGATGAACGGGCTGACGATGCCCGTAGACCAGCAACTGGAGGCCATGCACCCCAAGCGCGAGATGTGGGTGCGCTTTATCCGAGCCCTGCGCCTCTACGAGTATGCCAAGCATCCCGGCTACGAGCCGCTGGCCTTGCTGCTCGACCGCTTCTATCGCCGCGACTACAGTGTGTGGCAGGGCCACGTGGATGACTTCCGACTGAAAAACGATGCCGAAGAGACGCTTCGCCTGTTGAAGCAGCGTCCGGGACTCTTTGCCCGCTGCCTCTTTTCCACCATGCTCACCTTCGGCCCGGAGCGGGTGCTCAAAGCCTTCCGGCGGGTGGCAGACAACGTGCCCGCCCGACTGCTGCTCTCGCTCACGGCTCAGGCCGAGATCTATTTCGACCGCAATGGCCAGCGTGTGGCACGCCCGCTGAGCAGTGTGATGAAGCAGATACCCCAACATCCGCTCCTACAGCATTATTCCGACGCACACCTCTCGCTGATGCAGGACAATATCAGGCAACTGTTCCTGGATGTCATGATGCAGCATTATGCCCACCTCACGCCTCCCGTCACCCAACACTCGGTTTACATCTCCCCCCAACTGGACCATATCCCCATGCCCGTGGGCGACAGGAGCAACACCGTGCAGGATGCTTCGGCAGCCTTGCAGGGCACGCGCTTCCCCGTCAGCGGCGACAACGTGAGGCTCTTCCTGCAATGGGGAAAGGACCTGCCCGCCCAGCATCTCGACATGGACCTGAGTGCCTACATACTGAAGCACCCCACAGAAAAGACTGGCTCCGACGACCGTCCATCCAAGGCGAACGACCCAGACACCATCACCTGTGCCTATTTCAGCCTCGACGTGCCCGGCGCACGCCATTCCGGCGACATCCGTCAGATACCCGACAAGGTGGGCACGGCCGAATATATCGAACTGTCGCTGCCAGAACTGCAGCAGTGGGGAGCCGAGCGCGTGGTGTTTACCTGTAATGCCTACACCGCCGGCGAACTGTCGCCAAACCTCATGGTGGGATGGATGAGTGCAGACAAGCCCATGACTGTGAGCAATGAGACGGGCGTGGCCTACGACCCCTCGACCGTCGACCATCTTGTGCGTATCACTGAGACGAACCTTGCCAAAGGCCTTATCTTCGGCGTTCTCGACGTAGAGAAGCGGGAGATAACGTGGCTTGAGATGCCCTTCGACGGTCAGACGGTGCTCAGTGTCTCTGCCAAGACCGTGGATGCCTACCTGCGCCGCCTGCAGCAGAAGCCTACCATCGGCCAGTTGCTGCGCCTGCGGGCCGAGGTTCAGGGCAGCCGGATTGTGGATTCGCCCGAGGCTGCCGACGAGTCCTACACCTTGACTTGGGCACAGAACACGGCGCAGGTAAGCCGATTGCTAATGCATAATTAATAATGCATAATGCATAATACATCATTCTTTACATATAATTCTTTGGCTTAATCCTTTTTTTGTCAAAAATATTTGGTTTATTCAGAAAAAATCCTTACCTTTGCAGCGGAAAAAGGTAGAAAAGGAAAAAGAGCGATAACGAGGATTCCGACTCTGAGAGAACAGTCGGGATTCTTTCTTTTTTGCCGACCAAAGGAAAACGTAAAATTGTAAATAGTAAAACAATAAATAGTAATAAATAGTAAATAGTAAATTAGTAAATAGTAAATAACCATGGCTTACATGTCACAAGAGGGCTATGACAAACTCATAGCCGAACTGAAACGTCTGGAGGGTGTGGAACGCCCCAAGGCATCGGCCGCCATCGCGGAAGCACGCGACAAGGGCGACCTGAGTGAGAACAGCGAATACGAGGCAGCGAAGGAAGCACAGTCGCATCTGGAATCGAAGATAAACCAACTGAAGGTGGCCATCAGCGAGGCAAAGATTGTGGACACGTCGCGTCTGAGCAGCGACTCCGTGCAGATCCTGTCGAAGGTGGAGATGACCAATCTGGCCAACAAAGCCCGCATGACCTATACCATCGTCAGCGAGAGCGAGGCCAACCTGCGCGAGGGCAAGATCTCCATTCAGACACCCATTGCCCAGGGCTTGCTCAACCATAAGGTTGGCGACGAGGTGGAGGTGAAGATTCCCCGCGGCACCATCAAGTTGAGAATAGAGAAAATCACCGTAGGATAATAATCAATGTCGTTATATCGAAATTTCGATATATCGATATAACGACATTTAAAAATCGAAAAAATATGGACATCTTTTCAAAGATTGCCGCTGGGGAGATACCCAGTTACAAGTGCGCCGAGAGCGAGAAGTTCTATGCTTTCCTCGACATCAATCCCGTGGCCAAAGGCCACACGCTGGTTATTCCCCGTCGCGAGATAGACTATATCTTCGACATGGACGACGAGGAACTGGCCGAGTTTCAGGTCTTTGCCAAGCAGGTGGCCGTAGCGCTGAAGAAGGCGTTCCCCTGCAAGAAGGTGGCCCAGGTGGTGCTTGGCCTTGAAGTGCCCCACGCCCACATCCACCTCATCCCCATGAACAGCGAGGGCGACGTAGACTTCCGGAAAGAAAAACTGCACCTCTCCAGTGAAGAGATGCAGCAGATAGCCGACAAGATCCGGTGTGAACTATGAACTAAATAAACTGTTCCCCATAGCGTATGCCAACCTCGTTGACATACTTGCGAATGAGCGACGATGAGTCGCTCTTTTTGCATATCAGGAGCACGTCGCCTTCCTCGGCCACGATATATCCCTCCAGTCCGTTGATGACACCCACATGTCCCTTCGGCAGTTTGATGATATTGCCTTTGCAGTCCTCCATCATCACCTCCGAGTCAATCACTACGTTGTCGTCTTCCGACTTCTGCATGAACTCGTAGATAGAGTGCCACGTGCCCAGGTCGGCCCATCCGAAGTCTACCAGCATCACATACACGTTCTTGCTCTGCTGCAGCACGCCCTGGTCTATGGCCAGATTGGGCAGCGATGCATAGTTGCGCTCAATGTAATTGATGATCTGGTCGATGGTATAGGTGTTGTTCTCGCAGAGTCCAGGCGCAAAGAGTACGAAAAACATCTGGCGCAGACACTGGCGCAGATAGGTGGCGCTGCTAACGATGATGCCCGTGTTCCAGAGGAACTCGCCGCTCTCCATGAACATGGTGGCAAACTCGCGCTCGGGCTTCTCAACAAACGACTTCACCGTGTACACGCCGTCGTACTTGCCGTTGGTGCCCATCTGTATATAGCCATAGCCAGGCTCAGAGCGTGTGGGCCTGACGCCCATCACCAGCGCCATGTCGTGCTCGCCGACCAACTGCAGTGCGTAGACCATGTTACGGCGGAAGGCATCGTCGTCGGTCACATACTGGTCACTGGGCACGATGGCAATGCTTGCATGTTCGTTGCGCTGCTGAATACGCAGCATGCCGTGGGCCACGCTGGCTGCCGTGTTACGGTTCACCGGTTCTATCATGAGTCGCGACTCGCTGACTTCGGGCAACTGCTCGCGCACCCAGTGCTTGTAATCATGGCTTGTGCAGACATAGATGTTCTCTTTCGGAACAAATGTTGCCATGCGGTCGAAGGTGGCTTGCAACTGTGTGCGCCCCGTGCCGAAGAAGTCTATAAACTGCTTGGGACGCTCAGAGCGGCTCGACGGCCACAGGCGCATGCCTCGCCCACCAGCCAGGATAATACAATAATTGCTGTTCGAAAATTCCATATATCAGATTTTTAGTTATTACTTTACAGGGTGCTAAATTACAAAAATATTTTGACAAAACAAATTATTTTCACTATTTTTTTCAGAATATTTTGCAGGTTTCAAATTTTCTTTGTAACTTTGCACCCGCTTTACGAGCCCAGATGGCGGAATCGGTAGACGCGCTGGTCTCAAACACCAGTGGGGCAACCCGTGCCGGTTCGACCCCGGCTCTGGGTACGAGGCTGTCGAAAGCAAGGTGCTATAGGCCAATGGCTTATGGCACCTTTTTTTATTTTGTATGATGGAGAAACTGAAAGAACAACACCGGCGTTTCCTGGCATGGCAGAAACGACCCTATCAGGTGGCTGCGCTCTCTGATGAAGAGCACGAGTGTCCTACTTGTGGCACCCGCTACCATGGCAACTACTGTCCCCGCTGCGGACAGTCGTCGAAGATTGGCAGGTATTCGCTGAAGAAAGCCTTCCTGCTCTTCCTCGATGTATGGGGCCTGGGCAACAGAGGCATGTTTCGCACCCTGCGCGACCTGCTGTTGCGTCCGGGGTATATGATTTTCGACTATCTCAGCGGCATGCAGATGGCCTATTTTCCGCCATTCAAGTTACTTTTCCTGCTGGTGGCTTTGTCGCTGCTGATTGATTCGGGATTTAATATCAAGGGAGAAGACCGTGCATAAAAAAACATACAATGGACTGGATTCAACTGATATCAAACTGTCGGCTGGGGCAGGAGCACCGTCACCTGGAACGGCATGACGAGCGGACGGAGTTCAAGCGTGACTACGACCGTCTGATCTTCTCGGCCCCCTTCCGCCGTCTACAGAACAAGACGCAGGTGTTTCCCCTGCCGGGAAGCATCTTTGTGCACAACCGCCTGACCCACTCGCTGGAAGTGGCCAGCGTGGGCATGTCGTTGGGCAATGACGTGGCGCGTGTCATTTGTTCAAAAAACCGTGATTTCATCGATACTTTAGTACCGGAGATAGGACAGATCGTGGCTACGGCATGCCTGGCCCATGATTTAGGCAACCCTCCTTTCGGACATTCTGGCGAAAAGGCCATCCAGACATTCTTCACCGAGGGCAAGGGTGCCTATCTCAAGGACCGGGTGTCGACGGCGTTCTGGAACGACATCACCCGCTTCGACGGCAATGCCAATGCTTTCCGCCTGCTGACCCACAGTTTCAAGGGGCGTCGCGAGGGCGGCTTTGCCATGACCTACAGCACGCTGGCCAGCATCGTGAAATATCCCTTCCCGTCGGGCGCGGCCACGAAAAACAAGTTCGGCTTCTTTACGTCAGAGCGCATCCACTATGAGGCACTGGCCCATAAACTCGGCATCCCGCAGTTGTCGGCCGAAGAAGGCCAGGAGCGCTGGGCCCGCTATCCGCTGGTCTATCTTGTGGAGGCTGCCGACGATATATGCTATGAGATCATGGACTTGGAGGATGCCTTCAAACTGAAGATCCTGACCTTCGACGAGACCATGAACCTGATGATGGCTTTCTTTGACGAAAAAGGCAAGGAGCGCATCTCCGAGCGTATCAACGACGAACATCTGACCGACCAGAACGAGAAGATACAGTACCTGCGTGCCTGCGTGATCGGCAAACTGGAGAACGAGTGTGTGAACACCTTCCTGCAGCATGAAGAAGAGATATTGGCCGGCACGTTCGGCGGGTCGCTCATAGACCATATATCACCGCTGCAGCGCGATGCCTACGTGGCCTGCACGCGTGTGTCCAAGGCGCGGATATACAAGAGCCGCCCTGTGCTCGACGTGGAACTGTCGGGTTATCGCATCATGGCCACACTGATGGAACTCATGGTCGAGGCCATAGAACATCCTGAACGTTATTACTCCCAGCAGTTAATCGACCGTGTGAGCAGCCAGTACGACATCGACCATCCTGACCTGGAGGCACGCCTCATGGCCGTCATCGACTATATCAGCGGCATGACCGATGTCTACGCCCTGGATGTCTACCAGAAGATCTGCGGCATCTCGCTGCCCGTGGTCTAACCTGTCTGTAGGCCGAGCGGCCTATGAGCGTTCCTTGTAGATGACTTTATTGGCACCGCTGGTAATCTTCAGAGCCTCGGGATGCTCCTTGATGAAGGAGTCGATGTGGCGCACGCGCTTTTCCTCCAACACCTCGTCCATGGCAATGAGGATGCCGGTCTCCTCTACGTCGCCAAAGCCGTAGTTGATAGCCGTGCCGAAGAGTTTCATGGTGGGCGACAGGCTCATGTAAGCGTTCACCAGAGGCGGTATGTTGAAGCCCAGGGCACGGATGCGCTGGTTCAGGATACGGTAGTCGTCCTTGAAGTTGTTGGCAGTGAAGATGGCGGCCAGTTCGCGCTCGTCGGTTTCAATTTTCAGCGGTTTCATCGGTATGACGAGCCCTTCCTTGTCGCCGAAATGCTTCTTCAGGAAATAGAGGATCATATCGCGCCCCTCACGGATGTAACTGGGATACATGGTCATCTTGCCGAAGAAATACCTGACGTTGGGCATGATGACGGTCAGGGCACCCAGTCCGTCCCACAGGTTGTCCAATGCAAACAGGCTCTTGGCTCCCATTCTGCTGCTCTGGTAGGGCAGGCTGACAAACGAGCGTCCCAGTTCGATGGTGTAGGGCATGTATTCCTTGAGGAATTTCTCAGAGAAATGGAACATGTGGCTGGTGGCCAGGACGGGTTGTCCGTTCTGGTCCAGTTCCCAGTTGGTACCTTCCAGATAGCGGTAGCCGCCGATAATCTCCTCGGCCTCGGGGTTCCAGACGATGAGTTGCTTGTAGCAGTTCTCGCAAGTGTCGAACTCATCGATATCCACCTCCTTGCCTGTGCCGCCCCCAGCCTCGCGGAAGGCAATCTCGCGCAACCGTCCTATTTCGCGCATCACATTGGGTGCGTTATGTGCTGTGATGACATAGATTTTGTTGTTGCTCTTGTTGGTCATTCGCAACTGCAGGTCGGGCGTGAGTTCTTTTTTCAGCACCTCTACAGGAATCGGATCAATTATCGGATGTTCCATGACAAATATGGTTAATGCGTTAAATTCGTTGTAGTAATGAGAGGATTGGTCTATTGTAGTTTGTAAACTTGTTCTTTGACGGTTTTTGCCCATTCCATCGGTGTTTTTTCGTTGGTGAACGTCTGCCAGGGAATAGGTTTCCCAATGGTGATGGTAAAGGTGTGCCCCGTGTTCTTATACATTTCATCGGCCAGGAACAGCATGGCGATATTGACTTTTTTCACATAGCGGTCGCAGATGTTAGACAGGCGGTAGAAGAAATTGCTGTTGTGCCCTTCAATATGTATGGGCACCACGTCGCGATGCGTTTCCACACTCTTGGTAATGAACGTCTTTTTCCAGTCCAAATCGCGTATCACGCCATTGCGCTTGCGCGAGCACAGACCGGCAGGAAACATCAGGATATGCGTGTCGCCTTTAAAGCCGGCCTCGACCATGGCGGGAAAGTCACGGCCGTTCTTGCCAGTCTTGTTGATAGGGATGCAGAGCGGTGCCAGTCCGGGCAGGTTCATCAACAGGTCGTTGACCAGATAGCGGAAGTTGTCGTCGTAGTGCTCGCCGATGACCGAGCCGATGGCCACACCGTCGATGCCGCCCAGCGGGTGGTTGCTTACGAAGGTATAGCGTCGCGGGTCATCCTTGGCAGGCAGGTTTTCCAGCCCTTTCACCTTGATGTTCACCTTGAGGTAGTCGAGCGTGGCCTTCAGCCATGGTGTGCCTTTCAAATCACGCACATTCCATAGGTGTTCGTTGATTTGGTCTTCGTGCACAATGTGTTTGAGCCACCAAACGAGCGGCCGGGGCACCCAGCGGCTCTTTTTGCCCATCTTTCCCTTAAGGATTCCGTCAATGTCGATTGTTTTCTCCATTTTTACCACTTCGTTAATGGTATCGTGTTATGACTTGCAAAGTTACAGAAAAACTTTTAGTTTCATCATTTTTTTTAGATGAAAATGCACATTTTTACACATATTAAGGATTCACTTTGCCTATTTTGCATTGCACAAAATAAAGTAAATGTGTAAAAAGCAGGCTCCAAAGGTGGCCAAAAGAAAAAAAAATGCACCATTTAATAAAAATTTGTGGGGAATTGTGGGGGAATGTGGAGGAAAATGATTACCTTTGCAGTCGAAGTCAGTTGGAGATTGAAAATTGAAGATTGAAGATTTCTATTATGCGTTTTTTAGGTAACATAGAGGCCAAGACCGACGCGAAAGGTCGTGTTTTTCTGCCCGCCACCTTCCGCAAGGTGCTGCAGGCGGCTGGCGAGGATATACTTGTGATGCGCAAGGATGTGCATCAGAAGTGTCTGGTACTCTATCCTGAAAGCACATGGAACAGCCGACTGGACTCTCTGCTGGAGCGTATTAGTCCGTGGGACGACGAAGGGCAGCAGGTGTTGCGCCAGTATGTGTCGGAGGCCGAGACGTTGTCGCTCGACGGCAACGGGCGTTTCCTCATACCGAAACGCTACCTGCAGATGGCCGACATAGAGCAGGGTGTCAGGTTTATTGGCATTAACGATGCCATCGAGATATGGGCTGTGGAGAAGACCCAGCAACCGTTCTTGCCGCAAGCGGACTTTGCGGAAAAACTGAAAGCCATAATGACTGCCGGCCACTGAGAATGATGATAAAGACAGCAGAGACATACCACGTATCTGTCCTTTTAAAGGAAAGCGTTGGCGGGCTGGACATCCAGCCCGACGGCATCTATGTAGATGCTACCTTTGGTGGCGGCGGCCATTCCAAGGCGATACTCAGTCTGCTGGGAAAGCAAGGCCATCTCTATGGTTTTGACCAGGATGCCGATGCTGAGTTAAATATTGTGAACGATGACAGATTCACTTTTGTGCGCAGCAACTTCAGGTATATCAAGAACTGGATGCGCTACTACGGAGTGGAGGGTATAGACGGCTTACTGGCCGACCTGGGGGTGTCGTCACACCATTTCGATGACGAGACGCGTGGCTTCTCATTCCGCTTCGATGCGCCACTCGACATGCGTATGAACCGACGGGCGGGCATGACGGCGGCCGATGTGGTGAACAACTACTCAGAAGAGCAACTGGCCGATGTGTTCTACCTTTATGGTGAACTGAAGAATGCCAGGCGGCTGGCGGCGGCACTGGTAAGAGCCAGACAGGATGAGCGCATAGCGACTACAGGCCAACTGCTGCAAATAGTAACCCCCCAGTCGTTTTCCGAGGGTTTGGTCGCCTGTAAAACTATAGAAGCCCCCTCGGGGGCCGTAGGGGGGGCTTGGAAAAAGGACGCCGCAAAAATCTTCCAGGCTCTGCGCATTGAGGTAAACCATGAGATGGATGCATTGAGGGAGATGTTGATGGGAGCCTGTAGCCTGTTGAAGCCGGGAGGAAGGTTGAGCATCATTACCTATCACTCGTTGGAAGACAGGATTGTGAAGAACGTGATGCGTGCAGGCAATGCCGAAGGGAAGATGCAACAGGACTTCTTCGGAAGGGTGACATCACCATTACACCTTATTAATAATAAAGTGATAGTGCCGTCGGATGAGGAACAGGAGGCAAATCCAAGGAGCCGAAGTGCCAAACTGAGAATAGCGGAAAAGGTTGAAAGTTGAAGGTTGAAGGTTGAAGGTTGAAGATTGATGACGATGAGCAAAAAAGACAAAGAGCCAGAGATGATTATCGAGATTGCCGGCGAGGAACCAAAGGCCGACAGTCAGCCAGCGGATATGCAGCAGGCTGGAGCGGAAGCACAGGCAGATGCGGAAGTGCAGGCTGGTGCGGAAGCACAGGCAGGAGCAGGAAAGCAGGCAGAGCCGGAGCAGCGGAAAGAGCCGAAAGAGGAAAAGCCCTCGGCCTTGCAGCGTATGAAGGAGTCGGCCAGCGAGGACGATGATGCGCCTGTCGGTACGCTTACCCTCAAGCAGATTGTGGGCGGCGACTATCTGTTTGCTATGGTTCGTCATCACGTGGCACTCATCATGCTCGTCGTGTTGATGCTTGTCATTTATGTGGGCGTACGCTATCAGTGTGAGCAGGATGTGCTGGAGATCAATCAACTGGAGAAGGACTTGGTGGATGCGAAATACAAGGCCATGTCGAGTTCGAGCAATCTGACCGAACTGTGCCGCCAGAGCAATGTGCTGAAGGTGCTGCGCGAGAGTCAGGACACGCTGCTGCAACTCAGTGACCAGCCGCCGTTTATCATTGAGATTCCGGAAGAGTGAGGAGAATTGAGAATTGAGAATTGAAAATTGAAAATTGAGAATTGAAAATTGAGGATTGAGAATTGAGGATTGAGGATTGAAAATTGAGGGGGAAGATAAATGAGTAAGTTTAAGAAAGATAAGGTGTTGCCGCGCTATCTCACTATTGCGGTGTTGCTGACCCTGATAGGAGTTGCTGTGGTGTTCAAGGCAGGCTATACGATGACTGCCAAGAAGAGTTATTGGGAGACCGTGGCCAACAAACTGAAGAGCGACAGCGACAGTGTGCGTCCCAACCGAGGGAATATCCTCAGTTGCGACGGACAGTTGCTGGCCAGCAGCATACCCGAATACAAGATATTCATGGACTACCAGGCCGGTGGCAACAGCGACACGGCATGGGTGCGTAAGCGCGACAGCATCTGGTATGCCGACCTTGACAGCCTGTGCCGGGGTCTGAGCGTCATCTTCCCCGGACGCTCGGCCGATGAGTTTAAGGCGCGTCTGGAGGAAGGCAAGCACAAGGTGCTGAGTAATGGCAGCGTGGGGGCCCGTCACTGGGCCGTGTGGCCGCGCCGCATCAGTTACAACACCTATCGCGAGGTTCAGCAGTTGCCTTTCTTCAACTTGCCCACCCATAAGGGCGGCTTCCATGCGGAGAAGTTCGAGGCCCGCCGTCGTCCGTTCGGTTCACTGGCCGAGCGTACCATTGGCGATATACGCTCTTTTGAGGGCGGCAAAGATACGGCCCGCTTCGGCATAGAACTCTCTTACGACTCCATCCTGCGCGGCAAGTGTGGCATAGAGCGCAAGCAGAAGGTGCTCAACAAGGTGGTGCCCTTCACCGTGACACCGCCCGTCGATGGCAGCGACATCGTGACCACGATCGATGTGGGCATGCAGGATCTGGCCGAACAGGCTTTGATAGAGGGACTGAAGAAATGGGATGCCTCCATGGGCGTGACCATTCTGATGGAGGTGAAGACAGGCGACGTGAAAGCCATTGTGAACATGCGTCGTAGCGACAATGGTGAGTATTACGAGCGGTTCAACGATGCCATCAGTTACCGTTGCGAGCCGGGTTCGGTGTTCAAAGTCGCCTCCTTCCTCGTGGCTCTCGACGACGGGGTGGTAGATACCAGTTATGTCATCCATACCGGTTGCGGCATCATGAAGATGCATGGTGCCAACATGAAGGACCACAACTGGCATCGCGGCGGCTATGGCGACATCAACGTAGCGCGGGCCCTGGAGGTGAGTTCGAATATCGGCGTGAGTTACGTCATCGACAATTTCTATGGCTCTAACCCCACGAAATATGTGGAGGGGCTTTACCGCGTGGGCATCGGCCAGGACCTGAAACTGCCCATCGTGGGTTATCTGCCGCCGAAGATACGTATGCCGGACACGAAGACCACCAACAAAGCCCTCTATTGGAGCAAGACCACGCTGCCCTGGATGTCGATAGGCTACGAGACGCAGATAGCCCCCATCAATACTGTGACCTTCTATAATGCCATTGCCAACAACGGCCGTATGATGCGCCCCCGGTTTGTGAAGGGATTCATGAAAGACGGACAGATGGTTTATGAGACACAGCCGGAGGTCATCAAAGAACAGATAGCCAAGCCGCAGACCATCGCCACGATGCAGACAGTTCTGCGCCATGTGGTGAGTCAGGGTCTGGGTAAGAAGGCTGGCTCGCACTCATTCCAAGTGTCGGGCAAGACCGGCACGGCGCAGGTGGCCAAGGCAGGCGGCTATAAGACGGGCACGGTGGAATACTGGCTGTCGTTCTGCGGCTATTTCCCCTCTGACGACCCACGCTACACCTGTATCGTGTGTATCAAGAAGTCGGGTCTGCCCGCCTCGGGCGGTCTGATGTCTGGCGGTATCTTCCATCATATCTCTGAGGGCGTGATGGCCAAGAGTCTGAAACTCAGCGTGGAGGATGCCCGTGACTCGCTCTCGGTGTTTGTGCCGGAGGTGAAGAAAGGAGATAATGCCGCAGCATCATACGTATTGAATACACTGGGTGTGAAGGGCGGCACTGATGATGCTGAGCAGCCTGTCTATGGCGAGAAACAGATGCCCAGCGTGGTGGGTATGGGCGCTCGTGATGCCGTGTATTGTCTGGAGAGCCGAGGCGTGAAGGCCCGCATTCACGGCACTGGCCATGTAAAACGTCAGGACATTGCGCCGGGAACGGCCCTGAGTCGTGGCATGGTATGTAATCTGGAACTGAACTGATAAATTGGTAATATGTAATGCATAATTCATAATTCATAATTTGTAAATCGAAAATTCGTAAATCGTAAATAGATATGCGGCTGAGTGAATTGTTGAAGAATGTGGAGGTGAAGGCCCTAAGGGGGGCTGCCGACGTGGAGATTACCGGTGTGGATATTGACTCGCGGCGAGTTGAGGCTGGCCATCTGTTTGTGGCCATCAAGGGCACGCAGACCGACGGCCACCAGTATATAGCGAAAGCCATAGAACAAGGGGCAGCGGCCGTGCTCTGCGAGGAGATGCCAGCGGATGTCGGCGGGAAAACCGCCGACCACGGACACGAAAGCGGAAAAACCGCCGACCACGGACACGAAAGCGGGAAAACCGCCGACCACGGACACGAAAGCGGGGAAACCGCCGGCGTGACCTTTGTACAGGTAGCCTCTACCGAGGCGGCTGTGGGGCCTGTGGCAACGGCTTTCTACGGCGATCCTACCTCTAAACTGACGCTGGTGGGCGTGACCGGCACTAACGGCAAGACCACCATCGCCACCTTATTATATAATATGTTCCGTCGGCTGGGCTATAAGTGTGGCCTGCTTTCCACGGTGTGCAACTATATTGAGGACGAGGCAGTGGCTGCCAGTCACACCACACCCGATCCTATCGAGTTGAATCAGTTGCTCAAGCGCATGGTGGATGCCGGCTGCCAGTATGCTTTCATGGAGTGCTCCAGCCACGCCATCGCCCAGCAGCGCATCGGTGGTCTGCGGTTTGCAGGCGGCATTTTTACCAATCTGACACGTGATCATCTGGACTATCACAAGACGGTGGAGAACTACCGCGATGCCAAAAAGGCGTTCTTCGACATGCTGCCCAAGGATGCCTTCGCCATCACCAACGCCGATGACAAGAACGGCATGTTTATGGTACAGAACACCAAGGCTACGGTAAAAACCTACAGTACCCGCACGATGGCCGATTTCCGTGGACGCATCATTGAGTGTCATTTCGAGGGCATGTATCTGGATATTGACGGTCGTGAGGTAGGCGTGCAGTTCATTGGCAAGTTCAATGTAAGCAATCTGCTGGCCGTCTATGGCACCGCCGTGATGCTGGGACAGAAACCCGAGGATGTGCTGGTGGTGCTCAGTACGCTGAAGAGCGTAGCCGGGCGCTTGGAGCCTATTCGTTCGCCGGAGGGCTATACCGCCATCGTGGACTATGCCCACACGCCCGATGCGCTGGAGAATGTGCTGAAGGCTATTCATGAGGTGCTTGATGGAAATCCTCACTCCTCCCCCCTACCCTCTCACCCCTCTGCAAAGATCATCACGGTGTGCGGTGCCGGCGGCAACCGCGACAAGGGTAAGCGTCCGCTGATGGCTCAGGAGGCTGTCAAGCAGAGCGACCGCGTGATTATTACCAGCGATAATCCCCGTTTCGAGGAGCCTCAGGATATCATCAACGATATGCTGGCCGGTCTGGATCAGAGGCAGATGAAGAAGGTGGTTAGCATTGTGGATCGAAAGGAAGCCATACGAACGGCCTGTATGATGGCACAGAAGGGTGATGTCATCCTTATTGCCGGTAAGGGCCATGAGGACTATCAGGAGATCAAGGGTGTGAAGCACCATTTCGACGACCGCGAGGTGGTGAGAGAGATTTTTGGGGCGTAATATCGGCATGTCGAAATATCGAAATATCAAAATGTCGAAATGTCGAGATGTCGAGATGTCGAAATAACGAAATAACGAAAATAACAAGAAAATGCTGTATTATCTGTTTCGATTCCTAGAGCAATTCAATATTCCGGGGGCACACCTCTGGAGTTATATATCTTTCCGCGCATTGCTGGCCATGATCCTGTCATTGGTCATCTCGGCGTGGTTTGGTGAGTTCTTCATCAAATGGATGAAGCGCAAGAAAATATTCGAGACCGAGCGCCCTATCGACATCGACCCCTTTGGCGTGGAGAAGAGAGGCGTACCCACGATGGGTGGCATTATCATCATCGTGAGCATACTGGTGCCCGTGTTGTTGCTGGGTCGCATCCGCAATGTCTATCTTATCCTGATGATCATCACCACGGTATGGCTGGGCTTCCTGGGTTTTATGGACGACTATATCAAGATTTTCCGTCGGAACAAGGAGGGACTGAAGGGCAAGTATAAGATTGTGGGACAGGTGAGCATTGGCTTCATCGTTGGCCTGGTGCTCTATCTGAGTCCCGATGTGGTGATGCGTGAGAATATCAGCGAGCCTCAGCAGAACCACAAAGAGATTGTGAAGCACGAGAGCGTGGCGCACAAGAGCCTGAAGACCACCATCCCGTTTTTGAAGCATCATAACCTAAGTTACTCTGAGGTGATGTCGTTCGTCGGCAAGCATAAGGTGGCTGCCGGCTGGATTCTCTTTGTTATTATGACCATCTTCGTGGTGACGGCGGTGAGCAACGGTGCCAATCTGAACGACGGCATGGATGGCATGTGCGCCGGCAACTCGGCCATCATCGGCGTGGCACTGGGTGTCCTGGCCTATTTCTCGTCGCATATAGGCTATGCCTCCTATTTCGACATCATGTATATACCGCACAGCGAGGAACTGGTGGTATTCCTCAGTGCCTTCGTGGGAGCCATGGTGGGTTTCCTGTGGTATAACGCTTATCCTGCCCAGATATTCATGGGCGACACCGGTTCGCTGACCATCGGCGGCATCATTGGCGTCTGTGCCGTCATTATCCATAAGGAACTGTTGCTGCCTATCCTTTGTGGCATCTTCTTTGTCGAGAGTCTGAGTGTGATTATCCAGACGCAGTGGTTCAAAATAATGAAGAAGAAAGGAGAGCGTGTGCGTGTGTTCCGTGCAACGCCGATTCATGATACATTCAGAAAACTGGACTCGCAACTCGACCAGACATCGCGCTATATCCTGAAAGGCTGGCCTCACCGTCCGTTCCATGAGTCGAAGATTACCATCCGCTTCTGGATTACAACGATTATCTTGGCGGCATTAACCATCATAACACTGAAGATAAGGTAGTTAGAGGTAGTTAGAGGGAGTTAGAAGGAGTTAGAAGGAGTTAGAAGTCGATAGTTTTGCAAATGAGGAAACTAACAAATAGTAAATCGAAAATTCGTAAATCGTAAATACTTAATAATGGCAAGGATAGTTATATTAGGAGCAGGAGAGAGTGGAGCCGGGGCAGCAGTACTGGCCAAGAAAGAGGGGTTCGACGTGTTTGTATCAGACATGTCGAAGATAGCCCCGCGCTATAAGGAGATGCTCAACAGTCATGGCATCGCCTGGGAAGAGGGTCAGCACACCGAGTCGCTGATACTCAACGCCGACGAGATTATCAAGAGTCCCGGCATCCCCGATACAGCCCCGATGATTGTGAAGATCAAGGCGCAGGGCATCGGCATCATCAGCGAGATAGAGTTTGCCGGCCGCTACACTACGTCGAAGATGATCTGCATCACGGGTTCCAACGGCAAGACCACCACCACCTCTTTAATATATCATATCTTCAAGAAGGCCGGCTATGATGCCGGACTGGCTGGTAACATAGGCCATTCGCTGGCATTACAGGTGGCAGAGGATCCGCATGAATACTATATCATTGAACTGTCGTCGTTCCAACTCGACAATATGTACGACTTCCGTGCCAACATTGCCGTGCTGCTTAATATCACGCCCGACCATCTGGACCGCTATAACTTCGAGATGCAGAACTATGTGGATGCCAAGATGCGTATCATCCAGAACCAGACACCTCAGGATGCCTTTATCTACTGGAACGACGACCCCATCATCCAGCGTGAACTGAAGAAATACGACATCAAGGCCATACAGTATCCGTTCTCTGAACTCAAGGAGAAAGGCTCTATTGGCTATATCTCTGAAGGCGAGTACGTTATCGAGCAGCCCGAGCCCTTCAACATGGAGCAGGAGCAACTCAGCCTGACGGGTCGCCATAATATCTACAACTCGCTGGCCGCCGGCATTGCCGGTAATATCTCCGGTATCAGGAAAGACGTCATCCGCGAGAGCCTGAGCGACTTCCCCGGCGTGGAGCATCGTCTGGAAAAAGCCGGCATGGTGCGTGGTGTGCAGTATATCAACGACTCGAAGGCCACCAATGTAGATGCCTGCTGGTATGCCCTCGACTCGATGAAGACCAAGGTGGTGCTGATTATTGGCGGCAAAGACAAGGGCAACGACTATGAGCCTATCAAGCCGCTGGTCAAGGAGAAGTGCTCGGCACTGGTCTATCTGGGTGCCGACAACCAGAAACTGCACGACAACTTCGACGCGCTGGGCATCCCTGTGCGCGACACCCACTCGATGAAAGAATGTATAGAAGCCTGCTATGAACTGGCCCAGCCTGGCGAGACGGTGCTCCTGTCGCCCTGTTGTGCCTCGTTCGACCTCTTCAAGAATATGGAGGACCGCGGTGAGCAATTCAAGGAACTGGTAAGAAATCTCTAAAGAAATGGAAAAGAAACTGAGTAATCTCTTCAAAGGCGACAAGGGCATCTGGACGGTGTTTCTCTTCCTTTGCCTGATCAGTATCGTCGAGGTCTTTTCGGCTTCGAGCACGCTGACCTACAAGTCGCATAACTACCTGATGCCGCTCATCTACCACACCGCCATGATACTGGTGGGCGTGGTGGTGGCTATCGTCACGCTTAACATACCGTGCCGCTACTTCAAACTCATCACGCCGCTGATGCTGGTCATCACCTACGCCACGCTGCTGTGGGTGCTCGTGTGGGGCGAGAGCATCAACGGTGCCAACCGCGTGATACAGTTGCCGGGCTTCACTTTCCAGCCGTCTGAGATTGCCAAGGGCACGATGGTGCTCACGGCCGCCCAGATCCTCAGTGCCATGCAGCGTGAGGACGAGAGCGGTGCCGACCCCACGGCCATGAAATACGTGCTGTGGCTCGTCGTGCCTGCCACGTTGCTCATCGGGCTGGAGAACCTCTCTACGGCCGTGCTGCTCTTCTCTGTCATCTTCGTGATGATGTTCATTGGCCGTGTGCCCATGAAACAGATGGGCAAACTCACGGGAGTATTGGTGCTGCTGGCCGGCATGTTCCTGGGCCTTGTGTTCTGGATGGCAAAGATGGACAAGGAAGGTCAGGCTTTGGACGAGGCCCGCGCCAACGGCCAGACTGAGCAGGCGGTAAAGACAACGCCCAACAAGGACAAGTCGGGCTGGGAGAAGGTGACGCATCGCTTCTGGACCTGGAAGAACCGCATTGCCGGTGAGTCGGACAAGAACGTGACGGCCGAGGAATATAAGGTGACGGACAAGAATTTCCAGGTGACCCATGCTAATTTGGCCATTGCTTCGTCAGGCGTTATCGGCAAAGGTCCGGGCAACAGTGTTGAGCGTGACTACCTGCCGCAGGCGTTCTCCGACTTCATCTATGCTATCATCATCGAGGAGATGGGGCTCATCGGTGCCATTGCCGTGGTGTTCCTCTATGTCATCCTGCTGTTCAGGAGTGCGCGTATAGCCAGTCGTTGTGTGAACAACTTCCCCGCCTTCCTGGTCATGGGGCTTACGCTGCTGCTGGTGTTTCAGGCCGTCATCAATATGTGTGTGGCCGTCGATTTCGGCATCGTCACAGGCCAGCCGTTGCCGTTGGTTTCCAAAGGCGGTACATCGACCATCGTCAACTGTGCCTATATCGGTGTCATCCTCAGTGTGAGCCGCTCGGCAAAGAAGGTAGAATCTTCTAAATCCAGCGACTCTAAAGAGTCTAATGAATCTATTCAATCGGAAGAAGCATGAAAGAACTAAGAGTCATCATCAGCGGAGGCGGCACGGGAGGCCATATCTTCCCTGCCGTATCTATTGCCAACGCCATCCGTGAGTTGCGCCCAGAAGCCAAGATCCTGTTCATCGGTGCACAGGGACGCATGGAGATGCAGCGCGTGCCGCAGGCTGGCTACGAGATAAAAGGCCTGCCCATCCGTGGCTTCCTTCGTCCGCTGTGGAAGCCGGGGAATATCGGTGTGGCTCTCGACTATCTGAAGAGCAAGCGCATGGCGAAGCAGATACTGAAGGAGTTTCAGCCGCAGGTGGCCGTCGGCGTGGGAGGCTATGCCAGCAGTGCCGCCCTCGGTGCAGCCAACAGTCTGGGCATCCCCACGCTGCTGCAAGAGCAGAACGGCTATGCCGGACTGGCCAACAAGCAACTGGCCGGCAAGGCATCAAAGATATGTGTGGCCTACGAGGGCATGGAGCGTTTCTTCCCCAAGGAGAAGATCCTGCTGACAGGCAACCCCGTGCGCCAGACCTTGCTCGACACAAAGATTACCCGCGAGGAGGCGATCGCGTCGTTCGGCCTTCAACCCAACAAAAAGACCATTCTCCTGACAGGTGGCAGCCTGGGTGCACGCACGCTGAACGAGAGTATGAAAAAGAGTCTGGAGAGGATTGCCGGCAGCAACGTGCAGTTTATCTGGCAGACCGGACGTTATTACTACGACGAGATAGAACGCCTGCTGAAGGAGCAGGCCTCTCGTCTTCCGTCTCTCGCCTCATTACTCATCGTCACCGACTTCGTGGACATGGTCAAGGCCTATCGTGCCGCCGACCTCGTCATCAGCCGTGCCGGAGCCAGCAGCATCAGCGAGATCTGTCTGCTGGGTAAGCCCGTCATCCTGGTGCCCAGCCCCAATGTGGCTGAGGATCACCAGACGAAGAATGCCATGGCACTGGTCAACAAAGAGGCCGCCCTCTGTGTCAAGGATGCCGAGGCCGCCGACAAACTGATTCCCCTGGCCTTGGATGCAGTGAAGGACGATGCCAGACTGCAGTCGCTCAGCGCGAATGTGCTGAAGATGGGACTGCCCGACTCTGCGCGTATCATCGCCGAGGAAGTATTGAAACTAGCAAAAGCAGAATAAACAAAAACTATGGAAGCAAAGAATATCAGAGCCGTTTATTTCATCGGTGCCGGCGGCATTGGCATGAGTGCGCTGGTGCGCTATTTCATTCATCGTGGACTGGTGGTGGCCGGCTACGACAAGACACCGTCGGTACTGACGCGACAGTTGGAGAAGGAAGGTGCCTTGATCCACTACGAGGAGAACGTTGACGAGATTCCCCATCTGTGTAAGAATCCCGCGCAGTGCCTCGTGGTCTATACACCCGCCATCCCTGCCGAGCACAAAGAACTGCAATTTTTTCGCGACAACGGATTTGAAATCCAGAAGCGTGCACAGGTCCTGGGCACCCTGACCCGTCAGATGAAGGGCCTGTGTGTGGCTGGCACCCATGGCAAGACCACCACATCGAGCATGTGCGCCCATATCTTGCACCAGAGCCACATAGACTGCAACGCCTTCCTCGGCGGCATCACCAAGAACTACGGCACCAACTATATCGTCTCTGACTCCGACTACGTGGTCATCGAGGCCGACGAGTTCGACCGCTCGTTCCACTGGCTCTCGCCGTGGATGAGCGTCATCACCTCCACCGACCCCGACCATCTGGACATCTACGGCACCAAGGAGGCCTATCTGGAGAGTTTCCGCCACTATTCCGAACTCATCCAGCCGGGCGGCACCCTTATCATCCATCGCGGCCTGGAGATGAAGGAGCACCTGCAGGACGGTGTGCAGCGCTACGACTATGCACTCAACGAGGGCGACTTCCATGCCGAGAACATCAAGATTGAGAACGGTGAGATTACGTTCGACTTCATCTCGCCCATAGAGTGTGTGCCGAACATTCAGTTGGGACAGCCCATACCCATAAATATTGAGAACGGCATTGCGGCCATGGCCATGGCGCAGTTGGCCGGCTGCACCGCCCAGGAGTTGCGCATAGGCATGAAGACCTACGGCGGCGTGGACCGTCGCTTCGACTTTAAGATCAAGACCCCGAAGCAGGTGTTCCTCAGCGACTATGCCCATCACCCTATGGAGATATACCAGAGTGCGCGCAGCATACGCCAACTGTATAAGGACCGGCATATCACCGCCATCTTCCAACCTCACCTCTATACCCGCACCCGCGACTTCTATCAGGAGTTTGCCGATGCCCTGAGCCAGTTGGACGAGGTGATACTGACCGATATATACCCTGCCCGTGAAGAGCCCATCGAGGGCGTCACGTCGAAACTCATCTACGACCGGCTGGCTCCCGGCGTGGAGAAGCAACTCATCAGCATGGACGAGGTGATACCGCTGGTGAAGAGCCGTTCGTTTGATGTGCTTATCGTGCTTGGTGCCGGCGATCTGGACAACCTGGTGCCACAAATAACGAATATCCTGAAACGCAAATGAACTGGAAGAAAAGTGTATTCATTGTATTCAATGCGGTGCTGGGAGCATACGTAGTGCTGGCCATGACCGCGTTCAACAAGCCTGACCAGAAACAGATTTGCAGGGATGTTGTCATCAGCATCGAAGAAGGTGTCATGGACGGCTTCCTCACGACTTCCGACGTGAAACATCTCATGGAGACTGACGGCATTAGCCCCGTGGGACAGTTGATGAGCCGGATAAACCTGCGCACCATAGAGGAAACGCTGCAAGCCAAGGAACTTGTTGAGGCGTGCGAGTGCTATAAAGGTCAGGATGGCACCGTATGCATCAATATCCGCCAGCGCATCCCGGTGATCCGTGTGATGAACGACAAGGGTGAGGACTTCTTTGTCGATACCCACGGCAAGCCCATGCCGCGCACCGACTATTCCTGCAACCTCATCGTGGCAACAGGCCATGCGAGTAAGCAGTATGCCGAGAAATGGCTTGCGCCGCTGGCCAATTATGTGCTCACAGACACCTTCTGGAAAAACCAGATTGTGCAACTCAACGTGCTGGCCGATGGCTCGGTAGAGATAGTGCCACGGGTGGGCGACCATATCGCCTATCTGGGACAGCCTGTTGATATAGACCAGAAACTGGACCGTCTGCGCAAATTCTACCGCTATGGCCTCAACAAGGCCGGCTGGAACAAATACTCGCGCATCAGTGTGGAGTTCGGTAATCAGATAGTATGCACAAGGAAACCCCTCAAGCGCTGAGAATTATGAATTAAAACATTAAAAAGATATGGCAGAAATTAAGGATTTTATCGTAGCAATAGAACTCGGCTCCTCGAAGGTGACGGGTATTGCTGGACAGAAGAAGCCTGACGGGAGCATCTCTATTCTCGCACTCGTCAGAGAAGATTCGTCGTCGTTCATCCGCAAGGGTGTGGTTTACAACATTGACAAGACGGCTCAGTGCCTGACGTCGGTCATCAAGAAACTGGAGGCGCAACTGCAGACACGCATCACCCAGGTCTTCGTGGGCGTGGGAGGACAGTCTATCCGCAGTGTCAAGAACTCTATTGTCAAGGACTTGCCTGCCGACACCATCATCACGCAGGATATGGTGGTGGAACTGATGGATGCCAACTGGAACCTGGACTATCCCGACCAGAAGATTCTCGACGTGGCCGAGCAGGAATATCGCGTAGACACGCAGATGCAGATGGACCCCGTGGGCATCAGGGCCACACGCCTGGAGGGTAACTTCCTCAATATCCTGGAGCGGAAGTCGTTCTTCCAGAATCTGAACAAATGCTTCGAGACAGCAGGCATCAAGGTGGCCGACATGTATCTGGCACCACTGGCACTGGCCAATGCCGTGCTCACCGAGGCAGAGAAACGCTCGGGCTGTGCACTGGTAGACATCGGAGCCGACACCACCACCGTCTCGGTGTTCTGGAAAAATGTGCTGCGCCATCTGGCCGTCATTCCCCTGGGCTCCGACAACGTGACCAAGGACATCGCCTCGCTGCAGATGGAAGAGAGCGATGCCGAGCAGATGAAACTGAAGTATGGCTCGGCCTATACCGACAACAACGAGATTGACCCCGACCTGAAATACAGCATCGACCAGGAGCGCCAGGTGGAAAGCCGCCGCTTCATAGAGATTGTAGAGGCTCGCATAGAGGAGATTATCGAGAATGTGCGCTATCAGATACCTGCCGAATACTACGACAAACTGCTGGGCGGCCTTATCCTGACGGGTGGCGGCTCCAACATGAAGAACATCGAGCAGGCCTTTATGAAGTACACCCGCATCGACAAGGTGCGCGTGGCCAAGTTCGTCACCACGACCATCAATTCGGGCAACGACCAGATCAAGGCACGCAACGGCATGCTCAACACCGTGCTGGGACTGCTCGTAAAAGGCGACATGAACTGCGCCGGAAAATTCATCGACCCCAACGGCAACCTCTTTGAGGAGCAGGAGTCGCCCTCGCAGCCTTTGCAGGAGCGCAAGCCCCGACAAATCCACGAGATGGAGACGGGCACCATACGTACTGCTCAGGAAGAGGAGAAGGCTGCCGAGGAGGCCCGCCGCAAGAAGGAAGAGGAGGAAAGACTGAAACGCGAGGAAGAGGAGCGTGAGGCCGAGGAAGAGCGCAGGCGCAAGAAGGAGAACAGCATTTGGAACAAGACCAAGAAATGGCTGGAAAACCTCGCCGCCCCTGAATAGCATCCGTATGCATGACGGCTTTCAGCCCAGGAGGCTGGCATTTCTCATTTCTTCATTTATTATTTCTCATTTCTTATTTCTCATTTCTCATTTATTAAAATAGTTATGGAAGACTTTAACAAGACAAACGAAATACTCGACTTCGGCGTTCCCGAAGAGAAGCACAGCATCATCAAGGTCATCGGCGTAGGCGGCGGTGGCGGCAATGCAGTGAACCACATGTATAAGGAAGGCATCCACGACGTGACCTTCGTAGTATGCAACACCGACAACCAGGCACTCAACGACTCGCCCGTGCCCGTCAAACTGCAACTGGGCCGCGAGGGCCTGGGGGCGGGCAACAAGCCGGAAGTGGCGCGGGCTGCGGCCGAGGAAAGCCTGCAAGACATACGCAACATGCTCAACGACGGCACCCGCATGGCCTTTATCACCGCAGGCATGGGCGGCGGCACCGGCACAGGTGCGGCTCCTGTCATTGCCCGTGTGTCAAAGGAGATGGACATCCTCACCGTGGGCATCGTCACCATTCCCTTCCGCTTTGAGGGCAACAAGAAAATAGACCAGGCCCTTGACGGCGTGGAGGAAATGGCCAAGCATGTAGACGCACTGCTGGTCATCAACAACGAGCGGCTGCGCGAAATCTATCCCGACCTCTCGTTCCTCGATGCTTTCGGCAAGGCCGACGACACCCTCTCGGTGGCTGCCAAGTCGATTGCCGAAATCATTACGATTCACGGCACCATCAACCTTGACTTCAAAGATGTGAAGACGGTGCTCCAGGATGGCGGCGTGGCCATCATGTCGACAGGCTATGGCGAAGGCGAGGACCGCGTGAAGAAGGCCATCGACGACGCACTCAACTCGCCGCTGCTCAACGACAACGACATCTTCAACTCCAAGAAACTGCTGCTCAACATTTCGTTCTCGCACCAGAAAGACTCCAAGGACAATTTCATGATGGAGGAGATGAACTACGTACACGAGTTCATGGATCGCTTCGGCAACGACTTCGTCTTCAAGTGGGGCGTGGCCGTGGACCCCGAACTAGGCAAGCGTGTGAAGGTAACCATCCTGGCCACCGGCTTTGGTATGCAGAACGTGGACGGCATGGAGGAGCGCATGCTGCGCCAGCAGACCAAGGAGGATGCCAACCGCCTGGCCGAGGAGCAGGAGCGGGCTGCCAAGCGCGAGGAGCGCCGCGGCCATTTCTATGGCGACAGCGACTCTGCCAAGCGCTATAAGCGTCGCCCCAACATCTATATCTTCAGCCAGGAGGATCTCGACAACGACGATGTGATCTCGGCTGTGGAACAGACGCCCACCTATAAGCGCACCCGCGAGATACTGGCCAGCATCGGCAGTCAGAACACGCCTGAAGAGCCGCACCACACCGACGCGCCCGAGGTGACGCAGGGTGTCATCAGTTTTGTGTAATCACCAACGCGCCCGAGGTGACGCAGGGTGTCATCAGTTTTGTGTAATCACCAATCGGACTTTCCGACCTGCAAATGAAACTGGCCTATTTACGTCGCGAACGAGGCCGGTTTTTTCTAACCGCTAGCGGTCTTTCAAAAAACCAATAAAAACAAAAAAAACAAATAAAAACCGACATTCTTAGCATTGAGTTCCGGGAGTACGGAGGTGCTAGAATAGAAAAATGTTTGTATTCCTGCCGAATACAACTTGTATTCAGGCTGTATACAAAATGTATTCAGGCTGTATACAAACTGTATTCGGCCGGAATACAAGTTGTATACAGCCGAAACACTAAGTGTATACAGTTTTGATACTGTCATAAACTGCATCGTGAAAATTCGACTGACCCTAAAAACTTCGTAAATCTCGTTAAAAACAAGAGGGAATAAGTGTTATCACGAAAAAAATATTGTACCTTTGTGGCCGGTTTCATGCATGGAATGAAGTATATGTGGATGCTGATATTCATGGTGCTGCCACTGGTGGCCCTTGCCTACGTGGGATGGCATGTGTGGACGCTGGTGCCGCTGCCACGCATCTGGCGTGGGGCTATCATTGCCTTTGGCGTGGCTTCGTTTCTGATGATATTCCTGAATCTGGGGCATGTCATCGACCGGATGCCGATGTGGCTGGCACGATGGTGCTACGACATTGGCAACAGCAGCATCTTCGTGCTGATGTATATGGTTATCATCTTCCTGGTGCTCGACCTGTGCCGGCTTTTGCACCTCCTGCGCCCCGAATGGCTGCATCAGAACTTCTACGCCACGGCCATCATCACAGGCGGACTCTTCGTGGTGTTTCTCGCGGGTAATATTATATATAATAATAAGGTGAGGGAGACGCTCACGCTCACCACGCAGAAGCCGCTAAGCAAGCCGCTGAAACTGGTGATGATGAGCGACCTGCACCTGGGCTACCATAACCCGAAGAAGGAACTGCACCGCTGGGTGGAGATGATCAACAGCGAGCAACCCGACTATGTGTTCATTGCCGGCGACATCATAGACATGAGCCTGCGGCCGCTCGTCGAGGAGAATATGGCCGAGGAGTTCCGGCGCATCAAGGCACCCGTCTATGCCTGCCTGGGCAACCACGAATACTACTCCGGCAGGCCGGAGGCACTGCTGTTCTACCGCGATGCCGGCATCCGCCTGCTGCGCGACACCTGCGAGGTGTCTGGCGACCTGTGTATCATCGGGCGCGACGACCGCACCAACCCGCACCGCAAGTCACTCGACGAGTTGGTGGCAGAGGCGAAGCCAGCCACCGGCAAATACACCATCGTGCTCGACCACCAGCCTTATCTCCTGGAGGAAGCCGAGCAGGCGGGCATCGACTTCCAACTGAGTGGACACACGCATCGCGGCCAGGTGTGGCCCATCTCATGGATCACCGACGCTCTCTATGAATGTTCCTTCGGCGAGCATCAGCGTGGCAACACCCGCTATTATGTTTCGTCGGGCATCGGCATCTGGGGCGGTAAGTTCCGCATCGGCACGCAGTCGGAATATGTGTGCGCTACATTAGTGAAGAGTGAAGAGTGAAGAATGAAGAATGAAGAGTGAAGAGTGAATAATTCTCTAATTCGTGATAAAAAAGTGAAATAGAAATAAAGTAATGGATATGAAAAAGATTGCAATGATTTGTGCGGCCGTAGTGGCCGTGGTGCTGTTGAGCAGTGCCAAGAAGGACGACAAAGTGATGGTCAAGGAGAAGGGCTTGTATATTGTCGATACCACCGAACTGGGCAAAGGTGTGGACGGCTATGTCGGCCCCACGCCCTTGAAGGTGTATATCCGCAAGAACGTCATCGAGAAGATTGAGTTCCTGCCCAACCAGGAGACGCCCAAATACTGGAACGCCTGCAAGAAACACCTGCAGAACAAATGGGACGGCATGAAGGTGAAGGACGCCAAGACTGCCGAGATAGACGGCCGTACTGGTGCCACCTTCTCGAGCGATGCCGTGAAGCAGAATGTGAAACTGGCCCTCGATTATTACGAGAAAAACAAATAACTACTAAAACGTATAAATAAAAGAAAAAAGTTTAAAAGATAGCATCCATATCGGAAAAAATCAGTAACTTTGCACGCAATAAAATCAAAGATACCAATATTATGTCATCATTTATTGCAGACAAGATCGTGATGGACGGCCTCACCTTCGACGACGTCCTGTTGATTCCCGCCTATTCTGAAGTGCTGCCGAAGTCGGTGCAGTTGCAGACGCGCTTCTCGCGCAACATCGTGCTGAACGTGCCCTTTGTCACTGCCGCCATGGACACCGTCACAGAGAGCCGCATGGCCATCGCCATTGCTCGTGAGGGCGGCATCGGCGTCATCCACAAGAACATGTCGATAGAAAACCAGGCCCGCGAGGTGGCTATCGTCAAGCGTGCCGAGAACGGCATGATCTACGACCCCGTGACCATCCGTCGCGGCTCCACCGTGGCCCAGGCACTCGACATCATGGCCGAATACCATATCGGCGGCATCCCCGTGGTTGACGACGAGAACCATCTGGTGGGCATCGTCACCAACCGTGACCTGCGCTTTGAGCGCCGGCTGGACCGCCCCGTTGACGAGATTATGTCGAAGGACAACCTCGTGACCACGCACCAGCAGACAGACCTCTTCGATGCAGCGGAGATCCTGCAGCGCAACAAGATTGAGAAACTGCCCGTGGTAGATAAGGACAACCACCTCATCGGCCTCATCACCTATAAGGACATCACCAAGGCCAAGGACAAACCCATGGCCTGCAAGGACGAGAAAGGCCGTCTGCGCGTGGCTGCCGGCGTGGGTGTCACTGCCGACACGCTCGAGCGCATGCAGGCACTGGTCAACGCCGGTGCCGACGCTATCGTCATCGACACGGCCCACGGTCACTCGAAAGGTGTGATAGATAAACTTAAGGAGGCCAAGAATGCATTCAAGGACATTGACATCGTGGTGGGTAACATCGCCACGGGCGAGGCTGCACGCATGCTCGTGGAGAACGGTGCCGACGCGGTGAAGGTGGGCATAGGTCCGGGTTCTATCTGCACCACTCGTGTGGTGGCAGGTGTCGGTGTGCCGCAGTTGAGTGCTGTCTATGATGTCTATGATGCCTTGAAGGGCACGGGCGTACCCTTGATAGCCGATGGTGGCCTGCGCTATAGCGGCGACATCGTCAAGGCACTGGCTGCCGGCGGCTCCTGCGTGATGATAGGCTCGCTGGTGGCCGGTACGGAGGAAAGCCCCGGCGAGACAATCATCTTCAACGGACGTAAGTTCAAGTCATATCGTGGCATGGGCTCGCTCGAGGCTATGGAGCACGGTTCCAAGGACCGCTATTTCCAGGCCGACACGAAGGACGTGAAGAAACTGGTGCCCGAAGGTATTGCCGGCCGCGTGCCATACAAAGGCACTGTGCAGGAGGTCATCTACCAACTCACCGGTGGTCTGCGTTCTGGCATGGGCTATTGCGGTGCCGCCAGCATTGAGCGCCTCCATGATGCCAAGTTCACCCGTATCACCAATGCCGGTGTGATGGAGAGCCACCCGCACGACATAACAATTACGTCTGA
Source organism: Prevotella sp. (assembly GCA_017455845.1). Classification (GTDB taxonomy): domain Bacteria; phylum Bacteroidota; class Bacteroidia; order Bacteroidales; family Bacteroidaceae; genus Prevotella. The sequence goes on from JAFSYY010000013.1 coordinate 30,321, forward strand.
GGCCCCGAACTACTCGCGCCCTAACGACTGATTTCTTTTACAACGAATTATACGAATTTCACGAATTATCCATAACCATGAAGTTGAAAATGTTTTTTGCGGCTTGCCTGATGAGTGCAACCGCTATGGCGCAGACCGATGATCCTGTCATCATGACGGTCAACGGCAAGCCCGTGCCACGTTCGGAGTTTGAGTATTCTTTCAACAAGAACAATTCCGAAGGTGTTATCGACAAGAAGAATGTAGAGGAATATGTTGACCTCTTCATCAATTATAAACTGAAGGTGGAGGCTGCCCTTGATGCCAAGTATGACACGCTGCAGTCGTTCAAGGACGAGTTTACGCAGTATCGCGACCAGCAGGTGCGCCCCGCCTTCGTTACCGACGAGGACGTGGAGGCCGAGGCTCGTAAGATCTACGACCAGACCGTGGAGCGCATCGGTCCTGACGGACTTATCCAGACGGCCCACATCCTGATACGTGCCAACCAGCAGGCACCGCAGGAGGAATGGGATGCTGCCAAGGTGCGCATCGACTCTATCTATAAGGCCCTGAAAGACGGCGCCGACTTCAGCGAACTGGCCAAGAAGGTGTCGCAAGACCCAGGCTCGGCCCGTCAGGGCGGACTGCTGCCCTTCGTGCAGCACGGACAGTTTGTGAAGGAATACGAGGACGCGGCCTTCGCCCTGCAGCCCGGCGAGATGTCGGGCATCGTGCAGTCGCCCTTCGGCTACCACATCATCCTGATGAAGGAGCGCAAGATGCTGGAGCCCTTCGAGGAGCATCATGATGCCATCCTGCGTTTTATCGAGCAACGCAACATGCGCGACCAGATCGCAACGCAGAAGATAGAGAAAATAGTGAAAGAGACGGGCAAGACCGAGGCACAGTTGCTGGACGAGAAAACCGCTGAACTGTCGGCCAAGGACGATGAGATGAAGTATCTGGTCCAGGAGTATCACGACGGTCTGCTGCTCTATGAGATCAGCAACCAACTGGTATGGGACAAGGCTGCCAAGGATGAGGCCGGACTGGAGCAGTATTTCAAGAAGCACAAGAAGAACTACATGTGGGACGAGCCTCGCTTCAAGGGCATGGCCTATCATGTGAAGGTGCAGGAGGATGTGCAGGCCGTGAAGGACTGCGTGAAGAAACTGGCTTTCGACAAGTGGGCCGAGGCACTGCGCTCAACGTTCAACGCCGACAGCGTGATCCGCATCCGTGTGGAGAAGGGCATCTTCAAGAAGGGTGACAACGCACTGGTCGACAGCATCGTGTTCAAGAAGGACACCACGGTGAACCACCTGAAGGACTATCCCATCGATGCCGTCCACGGCAAAATCCTGAAGAAAGGTCCCGAGGACTATACCGACGTGCGCGGCCTCGTGGTGGCCGACTATCAGGAGCAACTGGAGAAGGAATGGGTGGCCGACCTGCGCCGCAAGTACACCTGGACAGTCAACAAGGACATTCTGCAAACCGTCAACAAACACTAGCGGGCTGCGCCATAGTGAATCAGATTGTTGATTGCTTCTTTAAAACATGAGTCCACTTGAAAAAGTCCACTATCGCGAGAGAGCAAGCCGCATGGCACTCCCCTCCCCTCCAAGGGGAGGGGCAGGGGTGGGGTCTGTATTTTCCTGTCGCTGAACAAGTTAGTCACCCCACCCCTACCCCTCCCCTACATGGGAGGGGAGTGCCATGCGGCTTGTTTGCAGGCAGTAGCAGGAACTTTTTAAAGTAGACTCAAACGTCAAAAAAAGAATGTATATTATTATGGAATATGGTATATGTAAGAGCAAAAATCAGGCGGTAGCACTATTCACTATTCTCTTTTCACTATTCACTAGCCCCGCAGGGGCGCAGAGCGTAGTCGACGAGGTTGTTTGGGTGGTGGGCGACGAAGCCATCCTGAAGAGCGACATTGAGGTGACACGCCTGCAGGCCGCTATGGAAGGCATGCACTGGAAAGGCAACCCCGACTGTGCCATACCCGAACAGATTGCGGTACAGAAACTGTTTCTCCACCAGGCCGCCATCGACAGTATCGAGGTGACCGAGAACGAGATTGCCACGGGCATAGAGCAGCGCATCGACTATATGATCCAGCAGACTGGCTCTCGCGAGAAACTGGAGGAGTATCGTAAGCAGAGCCTCACGCAGATACGCCAGTCGATGCACGACGACCTGCGCGACCAGATGCTTATCCAGCGCATGAAGGAACATCTGGTGAAGGACATCAGCGTGACACCTGCCGAGGTGCGCCGCTTCTTCAGGAATATGCCTGCCGACAGCGTGCCTTACGTGCCTACCGAGGTGGAGGTGCAAATCATTGCACAGACACCCAAGATCACGATAGAGGAGGTGAACCGCGTCAAGGATGAACTGCGCGAATATACCGACCGCGTGAACCGTGGCGAGACATCGTTCCAGACGCTGGCACGCCTCTACTCCGAGGACCCGGGCTCGCGACGCTCGGGCGGCGAACTCGACTATACGGGCCGTGGCATGCTCGACCCGGCCTTTGCCGCCGTGGCCTTCAACCTGACCGACCCGAAGAAGATCTCGAAGATTGTGGAGTCGGAGTTCGGATTCCATATCATACAGTTGGTAGACAAGCGTGGCGACAAGATCAAGGTGCGCCATATCCTACGCAAGCCCGTTGTCAGCGACTCGGCCGTCAACTCTGCACTCGTGCGCCTCGACTCCATCGCTGAAGATATTAGGGCCGACAGGGTTCCGAAGGCTCTCAGGGCACATCTCGAAGCCCAGCATTTCTCGTTCGAGGATGCAGTCACGGTGTTCTCCGACGACAAGGACACACGCAACAACCGGGGACTGATGTCCAACCGCTCTGAGCGTGGACAGACCTCGCGTTTCCGCCTGCAGGACCTGCCGCCAGAGGTGGCCAAGGTGGTCGACACACTCAAGATTGGCGAGATCTCAAAGGCGTTCCCCATGATCAACGAACGGGGAAAGACCGTCTGCGTCATTGCCAAACTGAAGAACCGCATAGAAGGCCATAAGGCTACCATCACCGAGGACTTCCAGGTGATGAAGGACATGGTGCTCGACAAACGGCGCGAGGAGACCCTGCACAACTGGGTGGTCAACAAGATCAAGAGCACCTACGTGCGTATAGGCGACGAATACCGCGACTGTCAGTTTGAATACGAGGGATGGAAGAGATAGTGCACAATTGAGAATTGGGAATTGGGAATTGAGAATTGGGAATTGAGAAAATGAAGTTAAAACCGTTTACTTTTTTTTTCTTTTCAATTATTATCGGTTTGTTCGTATGCACTCCGATAATACAAGCATACATCCTGTCCTCTCACCTCTCATCTCTCACCTCTTCTTCCCCTAAGAAGGACAAGGATCGCGTCTATCTGATTCATGCCGACGAACTGCACTACGACCGCTGGATGAACGACGACGCCCAGGTGCTGCGCGGCAATGTGCATTTTGAGCACGACGGCGCCAACCTCTATTGCGACAGTGCCAACTTCTATGAGGCCAGCAACTCGTTCGAGGCGTGGGGGCACGTGAAGATGCTGCAGGGCGACACCCTCTCGCTCACCAGCGACTATGGCTACTACGACGGCAACAGCAAAACCATGGAGGCCAAGACCTTTACCGAGGGCAAGCAGGTGATGCTGAAAAACCGCACCACCACACTCTATACCGACACGCTCTATTTCGACCGCCTGGACAATATGGGCTATTACAACGAGGGCGGACGGCTGGTTGACAAGACTACCACGCTCACCTCGGAACACGGCGAATACCATACCGACTCGAAGGATGCCTTCTTCACGGACGATGTCAAGATGGTGGACAAGAAATTCACGCTGACTACCGACACCCTGATCTATAACACCAAGACAAAACTGGCCAATATCGTGGGACCCTCGGACATCATCTCGGGCAACAGTCAGATATGGTCAGACATGGGCTATTACAACACCGACACCGAACAGGCACAACTACTCAACAGGTCACGACTGAGAAACGAAGGGCGCACGCTCATTGGCGACAGCCTTTGGTACGACGGCAAGACGGGCGTCAGCGAGGCGTTCATGAACGTGGTGTTTACCGACACTGTGAACAACAGCGGACTGCTTTGCAACTATGGCTACTATGACGATACCACCGGCTATGCCCTTGCCACCGACAGTGCCGTGGCACTGGACTTCTCACAGCGCGACACGCTCTATATCCATGCCGACACGCTGAAGGTCTTTACCTATAACATGGATACCGACTCGGTCTATCGCGTCATGCATGCCTATCACAAGGTGCGGGCCTGGCGCATCGACGTGCAGGCCGTGTGCGACTCGCTGGTGTATAACTCGAAGGACTCCTGCATGACCATGTACACCGACCCCATCGTGTGGAACATCAACCAGCAACTGCTGGGCGAGGAGATACAGGTGTTTATGAAGGATTCGGTCATCGACCGCGCCCACGTCATCAACCAGGCTTTTTCCATTGAGGAACTGGGCGGCAAGGACATGTACAACCAGGTGTCGTCGAAGGAGATGTTTGCCTTCTTCCAGAATGGCGACATACACGAGGCACAGGCCGTGGACAATGTGCTGGTGGCCTACTATCCGCTCAACGAGTCCGACAGCACCTACGAGGGACTGGTCAGACTGGAAACCAGCAAGATGCGCATGATCATGGAGCAGCGCAAACTGAGCAGCATCTGGACGCCGAAAGCCGACGGCATGATGTATCCCATGACGCAGATACCGCCCGACAAACGCTTCCTGGAAGGCTTCAACTGGTTTGACTATGTCAGGCCGCTCTCACGCGAGGACATCTTCAACTGGCGACCCAAGAAAGAGGGCACCGAACTGAAACCGTCGCGGCCCAAGACGCTGCCACACACCTCGCTCAACAACAAACCCTCAACGCCTCAACCTTCAACGCCTCAACCCTCAACGCCTCAACCTTCAACGCCTCAACCCTCAACGCCTCAACCTTCAACGCCTCAACCCTCAACGCCCTAATCATGTCCGACATCATACAACTGCTGCCCGACTCGGTGGCCAATCAGATAGCGGCAGGCGAGGTGATACAGCGCCCGGCCTCTGTCATCAAGGAACTGGTAGAGAATGCCGTCGATGCTGGGGCACGCAATATCCGTGTCATCGTGCTCGATGCCGGGCGCACCTCCATACAGGTCATCGACGACGGTTGCGGCATGTCGGAGACCGACGCACGACTGGCCTTTGAGCGCCATGCCACGTCGAAGATACGGCAGGCCGACGACCTCTTCTCTTTGCATACCATGGGCTTCAGGGGCGAGGCACTGCCTTCGATTGCTGCCGTGGCACAGGTGGAACTCGTCACGCGCATGGCCTCCGAGGATATCGGCACCCGGCTGACGCTGCAGGGCTCGCGTGTCATCGGACAGGAGCCGGCGGCATGTCCCGTGGGCAGTAACTTCAAGGTGGAGAACCTCTTCTTTAATGTGCCTGCACGACGTAAGTTCCTGAAGACCAACGCCACCGAACTGAACAATATCCTCACGGCCTTCGAGCGTATCGTCCTCGTCTATCCTGACATCAACTTCACGCTCTTCAGCAACGGCATGGAACTGCAAAACCTCAGGGCGGGCAACCTGCGCCAGCGTATTGCCGACGTATTCGGCAAGAAAGCCAGTCAGGAACTGCTGCCCGTGGATGTGCAGACGGCCTTCTGCCGCATTACCGGCTTCGTGGGAAAACCGGAGACGGCACGTAAGAAAGGCGCACACAACTACTTCTTCGTCAACGGACGATACATGAAGCACCCCTACTTCCATAAGGCGGTGGCCAGTGCCTTCGAGCGGTTGGTGCCTACGGGCACGATGGTGCCCTATTTCATCTATTTCGAGGTGGAGCCGGCCGACATCGACGTCAACATCCACCCCACCAAGACGGAGATCAAGTTTGAGAACGAGCAGAGCATCTGGCAGATACTGCAGGCAGCCGTCAAAGATGCTATCGGCAGATTCTGCGAAGTACCTTCTATAGATTTCGACACCGAGGGCAAGCCCGACATCCCCGTCTTTGACCCGCACCGCGACGCGATAGAGATGCCACGCGTGCACTATAACCCGGAATACAACCCGTTCTCCGGCCCGTCCAAGCCCCACACCTCCGACTATGCTCGCACCCCCGACTATTCTCGTACCTCGTACCTCGCACCTCGTACCTCGAATAATCCCCCCTCCAACTGGCAGGTACTCTACGAGCCGAAGCCTGCGCCAGCCTTGCCTGAAGACAACCTTTTCCCTGTGGAAGAGGCTCCCACCGATGGCTCCATCCTTCCTCCCTCCTCCTTCCTCCCCTCTCCCTCCTCCCATTATCAGTACAAGGGCCGCTATATCATGACTGCCGTGAAGTCAGGACTGATGATCATCGACCAGCAGCGAGCCGACATCCGCATACGCTATGAACGCTATATGGCCCAGATAGAGCAGAAGGCGGGCAACACGCAGAGGCTGCTCTTCCCGGAGGTGATAGAGTTCCCGCTGTCAGACAGCGTGATGGTGGATCGCTTCATACCCGACCTCACCCGCATGGGCTTCGAGATAACGTCGCTGGGAGGCGGCTCCTACGCCATCAACGGCATCCCTGCCGGACTGGAAGGCATGGATCCCGTCCATCTGCTGCGTAACGTGGTGGCCGATGCCATCGAGAAAGGCGATGCCGATGTTCCTTCCTCCGTCCTCCCTTCTCCTTCCTCCACCACCCCTTCTCCATCCTCCACCACCCCTCCTCCATCCTCTACCACCCCTCCTCCATCCTCTACCACCCCTCCTCCATCCTCCACCACCTCCCACTCCCTCGCATTGAGCCTGGCCCGCCACGCGGCCATCCCACAGGGACAGGTGCTCGACAACGAAGAGATGGAGCGCGTGGTCAACGAACTCTTTGCCTGTTCAAATGTCAACTACACCCCCGACGGCCGCACCATCCTCGCCATACTGCCGCAGGGTGATATCGAGAAACTTTTAGGATGATTGAAGATTGAAAAATGAAGAATGAAGAATGAAGAATGAAAAATAAAAATAATAATATGATGAAGAAGTTCTTTATGATGCTGGCCATTGCCGGCTTCTCCGTAACAGGAATGGCCCAGAGCGAGATACCTGGGCAGAAATACAGTGTGAGCACCAATTCGTTTTGGAACAACTGGTTCGTTCAGGGACATATTACCTGGAACGCATTTTATCCGGGCGACGCCAACGGACAGCACAACGGCTTTATGAGCGCACCCTTCCGGAAATTCCCTACAGGGGAAGGCTATACGGGACTGGGCATGGCCGTTGCACTGGGCAAATGGTTCACACCCGGACTAGGACTGCGCACCAAGGTGAATATGGGACGATGGGGCAGTAAGGTGACCGTTGCCGGCCATGACATCGACCCCGTGAAATACTGGACGGCCAACGAGCAGATCCTGTTTAACCTGACAAACATGTTCAAAGGCTATGACCCCAACCGCCTCTGGCATCTCATACCGTTTGCTGGTGCTGGCTTCAGCCGTAACATGACTGACAATGAGTACAGGACGCAGTTCTCATGGGGCTTCCTCAACACATTCCGCCTCAACAACAAACTCACGGCCAACGCCGAACTGGCCTGGAACAACTACGAAAGCGGACGGTTTAGCCTGGCCAACAACAACCGTCACCATCAGTTCTCCTTCGAGATAGGCATCACGTATTCCATAGGTAGCGGGCGCTTCTCGAAGACGCCAGACCTCGAAAGCGTCAACGCCCTGATGGAGTCGCAGATCTCGGCACTCGAGGCGCAACTCGAAGATGCCAACGCAGAGATAGAACGCCTGAACGGCGAACTGGAGGGCCAAGCCTCCGATTCCGGCGATGCACCCGCCGAATAATTCAGGGATGCCCCCGCACAAACTGAATAGCGTCCGTGTCCGGCGGTTTTCCCGCAGGAATCCCTCTTAATAAATAAAAAATGTGAAAATATTTGGTGCTTTCCGAAAAAGTGCGTACCTTTGCACCCGCTTACGAAAAGCAGGGCGTTTAGCTCAGTTGGTTTAGAGCATCTGCCTTACAAGCAGAGGGTCGGCGGTTCGAATCCGTCAACGCCCACAAAAAAGAGAGAAGAGGTTGCAGCGGATGTTGCAACCTCTTATGGTTTGACAACATTTGACCCTATTTATCATCGCTTGACACCTTATTTTTAGTTTAACAACCAAAAGAAACAGAATATGATAGACGTAAAAGAAACCTACGACGCACTCATGGCCAGCGGCGTAGACATGTTTACAGGTGTGCCCGACTCATTATTGAAGAACATCTGTGCCTATATCACCGACACCGCTCCCCGCGAAAAACATATCATCGCGGCCAACGAAGGCAACGCCGTGGGCATCGCGGCCGGACATTATCTGGCCACAGGCAAGCCCGCACTGGTGTATATGCAGAACTCCGGCCTGGGCAACACCGTGAACCCGCTGCTGTCGCTGGCCGACGAGAAGGTGTACAGCATCCCCATGGTGCTGATGATTGGCTGGCGCGGAGAGCCCGGCGTGCACGACGAGCCGCAGCACGTGAAGCAGGGCGAGGTGACGCTGGCACTCCTCGACGCCATGCAGATACCCTATATCATATTAGAAGAGGTGGCGCAGATTCCTGCACACGTGGCACTGGCCATGCAGCGCAAGGCACCCGTGGCCCTCGTCATCCGCAAAGGCACCTTTGGCAGTTACAAACTGAAGAACGCTCGCTCCAACGACAACCCGCTGAGCCGTGAGGAGGCCATGAAACTGGTGGTAGACCATTTGCACACCACCGACATCATCGTTTCCACCACAGGCAAACTGTCGAGAGAACTCTTTGAATACCGCGAGGCCGCGCACCCCTCCCCTCTCACCTCTCACCCCTCACCTCTCACCTCTCACCCCTCACCCTCCACCCTCCACTCCCACGACTTCCTGACCGTGGGCAGCATGGGACATAGCAGCAGCATTGCACTGGGCATTGCACTGGAGAAGCCCGGCCGGCGCGTGTTCTGCTTCGACGGCGACGGGGCCTTTATCATGCACGCCGGGGCACTGGGCATCGTGGCCAGCATGAAGCCCCACAACTTCTTCCATATCCTCTTCAACAACAACGCCCACGAGAGCGTAGGCGGACAGCCCACCGTTGGCTATGAGATAGATGCCACAGCCATGGCCAAGGCCAGCGGCTATCAGCACGTCATCAGGGCTGCCACCCGCCAGGAGATGCTCACCGCCCTGCAGCAGTTGGAACACCTTGAGGGCCCCGTCTTGCTGGAACTGCGCGTCAAGATAGACTCCCGCGACGACCTGGGCCGCCCCACTACCACGCCTATCGAGAACAAAGAAGCCTTCATGCAGTTCTTAGGCGGCATGTAAACGTTTGCACGGACTGTGCAACGATTTATTATTGTCAGAAGATACATGGAAAGTGTAAAAACCTTAACTTTGCAACGGAAAAGTATGCAAACGCCTAAACAATAATAAATATTATATAGTATGAAAAGAATCTTTACCTTTATGATGCTGCTCATGGCCTCGACGGCCATCAGTTTGGCACAAGACACATGGACCGTGGCCGGTACGGCTGCCGCCCTCAACGGCACCAAGGACTGGGCAGAGACC
>JAFSYY010000079.1 GCA_017455845.1 Prevotella sp.
TATTATGCATTCTTGCGTCCCTTACGGTAGCAAGCGAGCAAAGCTCGAGCGATGCATTATGAATTATGCATCAGAAAAGACGGTTCGTTTCTTCTACCCAAGATGACCACCGGAATCCTGTTCAGAACCCCGACCCCTAACTTAGGGGGCTTGTAGTCACCTCGCTTCTTGTACTACTTCTGTCTATGTAAATCTTTCAAAGAACTCGTGTATTTTCATCTGCCTGCGGGGGTGTTCCCCGAAAGCGGATGCAAAGGTACGCTTTTTTACGGAAACCACAAAACTTTTCATGGAAAAAATTCAGGAAATCACACTTTTTAACAATACTCTTGACATAGGTCAAAGCAGGGGACGGCCTTTACCTTATTATATATTATATGGAGGTAAGAAGTGAGAGGTGAGAAGTGAGAAGTGAGAAGTGAGAGGTGAGAGGTGGGGGGTGAGGGAAGGTTAAAGTCCTCGCTGCTTGATTTTGATGATTGTCTTATAGAGCCATATCAGCGGACGGCTTAAGGTGGGCGGCAGGAGCCATACCACGCGGTCGTAGAGTGGGATGCTGTAGAAGCGAGAGCGGAAGGGAAACGAGTTGGTGTCAGGCAGATGTGTGATCACCTTCTTATAATAATCCTGTCGCACATCATACTGTCCTTGAAGGATAAAGGTCTCATACTCCTTCAACTGATGTAGCACGAAGCCGGCATGCAGCGGTGCCCCAAAAGGAGCCAGCAGCGGGTGCAACAGGTCGTCGTAGAGCATCTCGCGCTCCAGCGTCCGACGGCGGCTGTTGGGCAGTCCCACCTGATACTCATAGACGCAGGCTTCGCTGAAATACACCTTGGGGCGCTTGACCAGTATCTTCACCTGCATCAGTTTGTCCTCGCCCTCAATGATGTCGCGGGGTGTGTCGAGCACGTCTGTCAGCAGTTCACGTCTGAAGATGCAGGCCCACAGCACGGGGAAGCGGTTCTTGCCGGTGATGATATACCAGATGGGACGTACAACGTCGGTGAAGCCACTGAACACCACGGGCGATACCACGCCGTGCTGACTCCTGAAACGCGCAATCACCTCGTCGGCCTGCGTCTGCTCAATGGTCTCGTACAGCGTCTTCAAGGCTCCCGGCAACAGTGCGTCGTCGGCATCGGCAAAGACCACATACCTGCCCTGTGCCATCTCTACCCCTTTACGCCGCGCCGCCGTGACGCCGCCGTTGGCAGTATGCACCACGCGCAGACGGCTGTCACTGCTGGCCATCCGGTCGCAGATGTCGCCAGAGCCGTCGGTGCTGCCGTCGTCGACAACGATGACCTCGAAGTCGTCAAAGTCCTGTGTCAGCGTTCGGGCAAGGCCCTGCTCTACATATTCTGCTTTGTTATAGACGGGTATGATGACAGATATTTTCATTCTCAACTCTTAACTCTCAAAGCCTCCAGACACTCACTCAGCGTTTTCACGCGCAGCAGCCACATCACCCCCACATAGAGCAGGCCGGCCATCAGGATGCGCACTACCAGCCGCAGCCACAGGGTGTCGGTCCATAGCGTGGCATAGTGGGTTGCTGCCATCACCGCCAGGGCAATGAGCGCAAAGGGCATCGTATCTTTCAGGGCGTGCCACAGACTGAAAGGCTCCACACGGCAGAGGGCTATATGCCAGCACAGGGTGAAGACGACGTTCAGCACTGCAAAGGCCGCCACCATCGCCGTGAGGCCCAATGGAGCCAGACAGAGCGTGATGCCTATCTGCAAGACAATCATCAGGGCGATACACCAGAGGTATAGGTCGCTGCGCCCACGGCTGATGATAAAGTTCTGATAGAGCGTGTGCAGGGGCAGGAAGGCTCCGCCCACGCAGAGAATCTGCAGCAGTGGCACGGCAGGCAGCCACTTCTCGCCAATGGTGACGACGATAAACTCATGGGCCACGAGGGCCAGCCCCAGCATCAGGGGGAAAGACACAAAGGCGGTGAAGCGCAGCATCTTACGGAACACGCGTTGCTGCCGGCCTGCCTCGTCGCTGGCTTTGGTCAACACGGGCTGTGCCACCTGCGCCATCGTGTTTGAGATGAACGAATGACCCATGGTGTTCCATTTGTTGGCCTGGTTAAACTGTCCCACCACGCCGATAGGCAGCAGTTTACCGAAGATAAAGGTCAGCACATTCTGGCTGACCACCGTCAGCATATTGGTCAGCAGCAGTTTCGACGAGAAGGCAAACATACGGCGGATGGGGCTGAAGTCGACAGGCAGCGTGGGGCACCACCTTGTAAAGCCGTACTTGATGACCGCACTGGCCGAGATAAACACCAACTGCTGCCACGCCAGGCTCCAGTAGCCATAGTCGTGGAAGGCCAGCCACATACCCGTGCAGCCGGAAAGGACGAGCGACACGATGGCGGCGATGGCCAGTTCGCGGTTGCGCAACTCTATCCATAGTTTGGCGTTGGGCACGATGCCGAGGGCAGAGACGGGGATGGTGAGGAACACCAGGCGCGACACGTCGGTCAGCACGGGCTGGCTGAAGAAGTCGGCTATCAACGGCGCACAGACAAACAGGATGGCATACATCGTAAAGCCTGCCACGATGTTGAACCACGCCACGGCGTTATAGTCGCGCCGTGTGGGCGGCTTCAGGTTGGCCAGCGCCTGCGAGAAGCCTGCTGACTGTATGCAACCGGCCAGGGCCGTGAAGATGGTGAGCAGTGCCACGATGCCGTAGTCGTCCTCCGACAACTGCCGTGCCAGCACGATGCCGAACACCAGGTTCAGCACCTGCGTCGTACCGTTGTTCACGGCCCCCCAGGCAATGCTTTTCGCTGTCTTTTCCTTCAGATTCTCCATAACGACGGTGCAAAAGTACGACAAATCTTTTGTATTTCCAACATTTTATCGTACTTTTGCACTTCCATAAAACAAATTCATTACGAAGCATAGAAATGAGACAGATCACCGACATACACGAACTGCGCCAACTGCAGATGGGCATCCTCGACCATGTCCATCAGTTCTGCGAGGCCCACCACATCACCTATTTTCTATCTAGCGGCTCGCTCCTGGGGGCGGTACGCCACGGCGGCTATATCCCTTGGGACGACGACATCGACATCTACATGCAGCGGAGCGAGTATAACCGGCTGCTCAGTGCTTTTCCCAACGATGGTCACTACCGGTTGCTCGACCCCGCCAAGGAGCCCCATTATTTCTATACCTTTGCCAAAGTGGTAGATACGCGCACGCTGATGGTGGAGGACGAGACCGAGGGATACGAGGTGGGAGTCTATATGGACATCTTCCCCATAGACTACGTGCCCGACGACCCTGAGGAGCGCCTGCGCCTGTTCAAGCGCAAGAAGTTGCTCTATAAGATACGCCGCTGCAAAATATCCAGGAGCAACCCCCTCCACTCGCGCCTGGCCTATTGGTTCTATAAGATGCTGCCTGTTTCCGTCGGATTCCTCACACGCCGCATCCACCAACTGATAGTCTGTGAACAGCCTTCACGCTATGCCTGCAACATGACCGAGGCCGGCCCCCACATCAAGCATTGCTTCCCTGCCGAGGACATGGCTTCCACGGTAGATATCAAGTTCGAAGACCGCATCTACAAGACGATGGCAGGCTACAGGGACTACCTGGCCTGCACCTACGGCGACTACATGACGCTGCCGCCCGAGGACCAGCGTGTGACGCATAAGTTCAAGGCCTATTGGAAATAGCGCGTTCCACGGCAGGTGAGCCACCGGGCTCTGGTCATGGCGGCAGGCCTTACTCGTAGATCAGGGTGGTGATACGACGTTCGTCGAAGACATAGCACGCCGCCTGTTGTAGGTCGTCGGAGGTAAGGCAGTCTATATGCCGCATGATGTCACTGAGGTCGCGCTCCTTGCCCAGATGCAGGAAGTTCTTTGCAAAGTCGAGGGCGAAATGCTCACGGCTGTCACTGGCTATGGCCAGTTGTCCCTGTATCTGCTGCTTGGCCTTGCGCAGTTGCATTGGTGTGAGCGGCTGCCGCATCAGGCGGTTCAGTTCGCGGAGCACCAGCCGCTGGCAGTGTTTCACGTCGTGCGGGTCGCAGCCGAAATAGATGCACCAGCAGCCCGTGTCGCCATAGCCCACCATGCTGCTCTCCACGCTGTACACCAGGCCGTTGCGCTCGCGCAGCGAGAGGTTCAGGCGTGAGTTCAAGCCCGGCCCGCCCAGTATATTATTAATAAGGTATAGGGCCCAGCGTCGCGGGTCGTCGGCGGCATAGGCCGGCGCTCCCATGATGACATGAGCCTGATGGGTGCCGCGATGGCGGATGATCTCAGCAGGGCGGGAGGGAAGACGAGGCGGGAAAACCGCCTCGCACGAACTGCTACGCAAGGGCGCCTCGCACGGACTGCTACGCAAGGCCGCCACGAGGCGTTTAAAGTCCACGTTGCCGCTGGCAAAGAAGACGCTGTTCTCCGGCCGGTAGTAGCGGGCGGTGAAGCGGCGGGCATCGTCGCTGGTATATTGCCTCACCTGTTCGCTGGTGCCCAGGATATTATGCCCCAGAGGATGTCCCTCGAACAGGATGTTTTCTATCTCGTCGAAGATTAGTTCGGCAGGCGAGTCCTCGTAACTCTCTATCTCGTCGCACACCACCTCGCGCTCTTTCTCCACCTCATGCTGCGGGTAGTTGCTGTGGAACACGATGTCGCAGAGCACATCGATGGCTTTCCTGACATGCTGGGCCTGTATGGCGCAATAGAACACCGTGTCCTCCTTGTTGGTAAAGGCATTCAGTTCACCGCCCAGCCCCTCGATGGCGTTGATCACCTGCACGGCGCTACGACGCTCCGTGCCTTTGAAAGCCAGATGCTCGCAGAAATGGGCCAGCCCCTCTTCGCCCGGTTGTTCGTGGCGTGACCCAGCCTTCACGGCAATGCCGCAGTAAACCACCTGCGCCTCTGACGGCAAATGGATGACGCGCATCCCGTTATCCAGTGTTAAAGTGTTATATTTTGTCATTTGGGGTGCAAAGGTACAAAATAATTCATAATTCATAATTATTTCTTAAATTTGCAGGCGAAAAATTAAAAACGAGAAAATATGCGAAAAGTGATAGGAATAGGCGAGACGGTTCTCGACATCATCTTCAAGGACGACCAGCCCATGGCGGCCGTGCCGGGTGGCAGCACGTTCAACTGCATGATCTCGCTGGGACGCTGCGGTGTGAAGGCCTCGTTTATCAGCGAGACGGGCAACGACCGCGTGGGGCAGCGCATCATACGCTTCCTGGAGCAGAACGGCATCGACGCCTCGTCGGTGGCGGTCTATCCCGACTCGAAGTCGCCGCTGTCGCTGGCCTTCCTCAACGAGCACAACGATGCCGAGTACATCTTCTATAAGGATCACCCCAAGGACCGCCTGGACTTCAACTACCCCGAGGTGAACAAAGACGACATCGTGGTGTTCGGCTCCTATTATGCCGTCAACCCCGTCATCCGTCCGCAGGTGCAAGGCTTCCTTGACTATGCCCGCAGCCGTGGTGCCATCCTCTATTACGACGTGAACTTCCGCGCCTCTCACAAGAACGAGGTGATGAAACTGACGCCCAACATTCTGGAGAACCTGGAGATGGCCGACATTGTGCGCGGCTCCACCGAGGACTTCGACGTGATGTTCCGCAAGACCGACCCCGACACGATCTACCGCTCGCAGATCTCGTTCTATACCAAGAAATTCATCTGTACCAATGGTGCCGAGCCCGTGGAACTGCGGGCCGACGGCGGGCTAAGGAAGCAGTACCCTATCGTGAAGGGCGACAAGGTGGTGAGCACCATCGGTGCCGGCGACAACTTCAACGCGGGCTTTATCTACGGACTCATCAAGCACGGCATCACCCGCGAGGTCATTGAGCAGGGGCTGTCAGAGAGCCAGTGGGATGCCGTCGTCGGCTGCGCCCTGCTGTTCTCGGCCAACGTGTGCAAGAGCCTGAACAACTATGTAGATGAGGAGTTTGCGAGAGAGTTGAGAGTTAAGAGTGAAGAATGAAGAGTGAAGAATGAAGAGTAAAGAATTAAGTGTTAAGATATGAAACAGATTACAGACAACATCTATTATGTCGGCGTAAACGACCGCAACAAGACGCTGTTCGAGGGCCTGTGGCCCCTGCCCAACGGCGTGAGTTATAATGCCTACCTCGTCGTTGACGAGAAAGTAGCGCTGATCGACACCGTCGAGGTGGACTTCTTCATGCCCTTCCTCGAGAATATCCGCGAGGTGCTGGGCGACCGTCCCATCGACTATGTCGTGGTGAACCACATGGAGCCCGACCATAGCGGCTCGCTGGCCCTCATCAGGAAATATTACCCCAAGGTGCAGGTCATCGGCAACAAGAAAACATTCGACATGCTGCGCGGATTCTATCAGTTGGAAGAGGGGCTCGTAGAGGTAAAAAATGGCGATTCCATCGCACTTGGTGCCCGCTCGCTCAACTTTGTCCTCACCCCCATGGTCCACTGGCCCGAGACGATGGTGACCTTGTGTCCTGCGGCTTCTCCACAGGGGGCTTCCATTCTCTTCAGCGGCGATGCCTTCGGCTGTTTCGGGGCTCTTAACGGTGCCATCATCGACGAGAAGATGAACTGCGACGGCTTCTGGAGCGAGATGGAACGCTACTACTCGAACATCGTGGGCAAGTATGGCACGCCCGTGCAGATGGCCCTGAAGAAACTGGCCGGCGTCAAGATAGACTATATCTGTGCCACCCACGGTCCCGTGTGGCATCAGTATATAGACAAGGTGATGGCTCTCTACGACCGCCTCAGCAAATACGAGGCCGCGCCGGGCCTGGTAATCTGCTACGGCACCATGTATGGCAACACCGAGCGTGCCGCCGAGGTCATTGCCCGCGCTGCCAGCGAGGCCGGCGTGAAGAATATCGTGATGCACAACGTGTCGAAGAGCCACCACTCGTATATCATCCGCGACGTGTTCCGCTACAAGGGACTCATCGTAGGTGCTCCCACCTACAACACGGGACTCTATCACGAGATGGACGTGCTGCTCTCCGAACTGTCGCAGAAAGACATCAAGGGCCGCCTCTTCGGATGGTTCGGCAGTTATGGCTGGGCCTCGAAGGCCGTAGCCGAGATTTCCCGATGGAATGGGGAAAAACTGCACTATGAGGCCGTTGGCGAGCCCGTGGAAATCAAGCAGAGCCTCACGCCCGAGACCTTCGCCCAGTGCGAGGCCCTTGGGCGCGCCATGGCCGCTGCTTTAAGTGAAGAATGAAGAATGAAGAATGAAGAATTTGCTACCGCTGCAATGTTGTCAATGAAGGTACTGCGGAGCGGTAGCAAATTCTTCATTCTTCACTCTTCAATCTTATCTCTTCACTCTTCACTAGTCACTTTCAAAATGAACTCTTCGAGTCTGTTGGGTACATGGATGCCGTAGA
>JAFSYY010000080.1 GCA_017455845.1 Prevotella sp.
CCCTTCAGGTCGTTTGTCACAGCCTCTGCGCTCTCCACAACGGGGACAGCCTTTGTTGCGCCCTTCAGCACCAGAGCCGTTCCGGCGGGAACTGCGCCAGCCTCAGCAAGTGTCACCTTACCTTCAGCAACGGTTGCTGTGTAAGCCTTCAGACCATCTACGCCTGTGAAGTCAACAGCATAATGACTGACGGCGGTTGCCCAGCCAGCATTGGTAACGGTGAAGAGCTCTGTGAGCGGTGTGGCGGTGTAGGTAACATTTGTGCCGTCGAAGGTGATGACGATGTTGAAGTCGCCAGTCTCGCTGATTGTCACGTCGTCACCAGAGGGATACCAAGTCTTGACTTCGGCAGCCTCCTTATAGTCTTTTGCAATGACCTTGAAGATGATAGGTTCCGTCAGTGTCACATTGTTAAAACTGATAGTCCACTTGCCGTCAGCAGCAGTCATCTCGTCGGTAGTGGTGACTGCATCCCAGTTGCCCGAGAAGATAGCCTTGTCGGTCTTGGCCTGATTACTGCCTACGACGTAATAGACGGGGCTAAATGTCACATTATCAGCAAATATCATACCATCGACAAAGTCCAAGTCACTCGTCTGCGTGCCGCTACCATTGTTGAAGATGATATGATCGGGTGCCTCATAGCCCTCGTAGCTGTAAGTATAGACATCATAACTCTTAACAGCGTCGGTCACTGTGCCAGACTTTTCAAGCTTCTGACCAGGCCAATTGCCAGTGATGACATCTGACGTACCATTCCATACATGAGCATAGACATCATTCCAGTCGTTGTTGATATAGCTTGCAGTGAATGTGGTTGTAGGCCGAGCATCCTTACCCTCAATCTTCAGTGTCCAGCCAGCGGTGACGTCGAGGTTCGGCGTCCAGGTGGCGGTCACGGTGTAGGTCTTGTAGAGGGCGGTGGTGTTGTTCAGTTTGATGTTGTTGTCAGTGTCTCCGGCGTTCTCTATCCATCCGTTTGGAGCGTCGAAAGTGAACTTCGTGTAGTCCATCCAGTTTCCGTTGATGACGGGCTTGAAGGTTACATCCACATAGTCCTCGATGTCAAGTTCGCAAGCATAACTGTTGGTCTCACCGACCTGTGCCAACTCTAAAGCGGTCGTTTTCCATTCGTTGAACGAGCCTGCCAGATAAGCGGAAGTGACGGTGTTCTTGTCCTCATCGGTCAATTGGCGGACGTAGGTCAATTTGAAATTATCGCAAGCAAACCAGCGGCCAGTCATGGGGGCGATATTCTTAACACCAATAGTCAATGTGCCATCATAAACGAAAATCTGGCCTGTGGTATAAGATGCGAATACTTCACTGTCGGTAGTAACGAGTTTGATAACCTCGGCACTGTTTGTCTTACCATAGACACCAGTCTGGCCTTCGGAATTCCATGTGGCACCCTCTTCACCATTCGTTGAGTTCAGCAAGTCGGCACCAATTGTATAAACACCGTTGGGAAGATTTGAAATGGACTGATAATAATCAAAGCCCTTTCCTTTATCTTGGTCACTCTGAGTTCCACCGGCCCAGAATTCCATGGCATCATTAGAGGGCTTCATTGGGCCACCCGTATAACCTCCATTTTCATACTTGGTTGTTGTCCAACCAGTAGTATTGCCATCAATACCAGGGTTGACAATATAAGCAGTCATGTCACATCCGTCAGCAGGCTGAGTCTGAGCCTTGCAAGCAGCCGTAAGAGCAGCGGCGGCAGCAGATTTCTGGTCTGCGGTTAGGGCTGTCAGCGTTCCATCGTTGTATGCTGTCTGGATGGCGGCAATGGTCTCGTTGGCGGCGTAACTTGCCTGTCCTGCCTCGTCGTATGTGTTGGCTGCATCAAGGATAGCCTTTGCCTCTGCATAGTTGGCGATAGAGGCTGTTGCATTAGTTGTGGCAGTATTCAGGGCATTTGTTGCTGCAACCACATCAGCAGCGGTAGACGACATGGTGATTTCCGTGGCAATCGCTGTCTGTAATGCAGTGAGAACATCATTGTTCATCTTTGCTGTCTGGTCTACAGTCTGGGCTGCGGTAAGGGCATCAGTATAGGCAACATACAAATCGGCAGCATCGTACAAAGCCTGCACTGCATCGATGGCTGCAAGCAGCTCATCCACGTCAGAGTAATTCTTGTTGTAACCAGCCACGGCAGTTTGAAGTGCAGCATAGTCGGAAGCCGACAGTTTGCTTTCGTATTCGGTCACATCAGCGCACAGGGTTGTAAGGGCAGCAGCCACGTCGCCGCAGAACTGTAGACGGAAGTTGTCGAAGTGAATCCAGTTGGCGGTTCCCTCGGCGGTCTTACCAGCAGTGATGGTTAGGTCTTCGTTCTCAGCCAGCACATAACCTACGGTGTAGTCTTTGTCGGCCTCCCAGTTCGCGGTCTTACCATTCAGACCGACATAAGTGCCGTTGCCACCGAGGTTGGCGGTAAGTTTATACAGGCCAGCGGGCAGGTCGCTTAAGGTTTGGCTAAAACTGCCAGCGGCAAGGGCACCACTTGCTGCGGGTTGCCACTTCTCAGCATAATAGCCGCCTACCCTGAAACTCTGAGAGTTGCTTTGCGTTCCAAAGAATCCGCTGGGATCCTGCGTCCATCCTGTCATGTCGCGATACTCAAATCCAGGGTTGGTGATATAGCCCGTGACGTCGAACGGAGCATCCATAGTGGCCAGGATGTCGTTGTTGATCAGTTCGAACATGCCGCAGATCATCCACGACTGCTTCAGGTCGAAAGTGCCCTCAAGACCGATTTCAATGGGTGTGTTGTCGGCATCGATGGTGAAGTTGACCGTGTTGCGGTACATCTTCGAGTCGAAAGCGTTGGCACCCTCGGCCTGGCTGTTGGCATAGCCCGCAGCGGTGATGCTTCCCAGTGTCTTCACTGCCACCTTGTCGCTTCCTGCTACAAGGTATGCCAGAGACTTCGATGCGTCGGTGTCAGCATTGAGGCCATAGCGGAAGAACGAATAGTTCACCAGCGTGTAGTGTCCCGCAGGCAGCGTAATCGTCTGTTTCAAGCTGTAGTTGTCCTTCTCCAGACTTCCCCATCCTGCATAGCACTCACTGGCATAGCCAACTGTGTTGTTGCCCTGCACAGGTGTGTTGAAGTTCACATTAGTCCAACCGTTAGTGCCGTTAGACAACGTAGCGTTCGTGATGTACTGTGACGTAACATCCTTTTGTGCCTGCACACCTGCGCAAACGAGCAGTGCGGCAGCCGCGATTAATAGTTTTAGTTTTCTCATAATTTAAACGTTTAAATGTTAGTAATGTTATAATAATAAATATGTGTAGTCCTTTTTTTTTGTCTTGCCTACGGTGAAGCCTGCAGTCCTAAGCCTGTAGCCTATCGTCCGTTGTCAGTAAAAAAGCCCTGCGGCTTGCTTCACAGCAACATGCAGGGCTGTTTTTTTTACTAAAATAATATTATCATTTGCAAAGGTAGTGTTTTTTCGCGTGGCAAACAGAAAATGATGTAACACGCCGCGTTACATGTTACATCATTGGTTACAGTATCCTATTGTTGCTGTTTATCTTGTCGCTGTAAACAGGTCGTCCATGGTCACCTGCGATTGAACGATGCTGCTATAACTATTTTCCTTGACCCCAAACGTGGTTATCATGGTGATTTGTAGGGCATCGCGTGTGTGTGTAGCCTCCCTGAAAGCACTTAGTTTGTTGCGCAGTTGCATTTCATAGTCTTTGTCTATCACATACATGTTTTGCGAGAATTTCATCTCGCATATATTGATAACCCTGTCGCGCCGTGCGATGAGCATATCAATCTGTGCACCTCTGCCGGCTGTATCCGGCCCATTCTTGACGTACCATGTCGACTGTTCGCTCATGACCGCAGATATGCCTGTTTTTCAGTTTTTCTTCCAATTATCTCCATAGATATTCATCTCTGCTTTCGGTTTAGCGAATAGTTTGCTGCAAAGATACTCAGAATTTTCGGCATTTGCAAGTAATTTTGTCTAAAAACGTGTTTTTTTTATCTTTTTAGATATTTTCTCTTTACTTATTATGTCTAAATTCTGGTTTTTAATTGTTTTTTAGACAAAGGTAATGTATGACTTTTGTATTCAGCCCGAATACAACTTGTATTCAGGCTGTATACAAAATGTATTCCGGCCGAATACAAATTGTATTCAGGCTGAATACAAGTTGTATACGGCAGGAATACCGGTTGTATACAGTTTCGATACTCTGGCGGAAATACTACTTCACCACCATCTTCCTGTTGCCTATCACATAGATGCCGGCCGGCAGCAGACCCTGGCTGCGCTTGCTGCTGAGTTCAAAAGCATGCCCCACGTAAAGTCCGCCGATGGTATAGACCTTGTCGGCACTGGTGAAGACGACGGCATCGATGCCGGTGGTTATTGCACCGTCGACGCTGATGGGCAGTGTGTCGGGCATGTCGGCTGCGCTCACCACGAAGTAGGCACGGAAGCGGCCTGACGGTGTGCTGCTGTCGTTGAGCACGAGGTACGAGGTACGAGGCAGGAGGTGCGAGGTACGAGGCAGGAGGTGCGAGGTACGCGGCAGGAGGTAGGATGTACGAGGTGCGAGGTGCGAGGTCCACGTCGGTATAGGTGCCAATCATCTGTATGCCCTCGGCAGAGATGGTGGTAGAGCCCGTCTTGGTGGCCGTCTCAGTAACGTTATAGACCTTGGCACCTGTCGTGGTGACATTACCCGGCTTGATGAGGTAGGGTATGTTGGCCTCCATCCTGCCGTTCTCCACGGTTTCGAAGAGCACAGCCTCCCGTGAGATCCCTGTCAGGCTGGCCACCTGTGTCGATGCCCCGAACACCGTCCGGGCATCGTCGATGGTGAAGGGCAGACAAACCGTGTTCCACGCATCAGCCTCAAATGTGCGCAGCAGTTTGTCCATACGGGTGCTTTCAACTGGATGTCGAACGTGCGCTTCTCGCCGCGTGGCGTGGCTTCGGGCAGGGTGTAGTCCAGCCACGTGTCGTTGCCGAAGGTCAGCCTGACAATGGTGCCCGTAGGCAGTGTGCCCATGCCTTGGTTCTCCACCACAATGGTGGCCTGCACAGCATCGCCCGGCGATGCCTGCTCCTTCGAGAGCGAGAGACTGCTGATGATGCCGTCGGGCAGGTTGCGGTCGGTGATGAGCATCCAGCACGACCCGGTGTTGAAGCCGGTGGCACGGGCTGTGAGACTCACCGTTCGGTCGCCCTCCTCAGTGTCGTTGGCAGGCACAGAGAATTCGAAGGTAACCGACTTTTGTCCAGCGGGGATGGTGATCTCCGAGGGGAAGGTGACCCTGCTGGTGGTCATCGAGAGGGTGCTGCCATCGTTGTCGGTAATGAGCAGCGAGTCGGTCACCGAGGCCTGTTTCTTGCCCACCACCGTACAACTACAGTCGCTGATATAGACCGAGGCGGTGATGTGTACCAGCCGGTCGCCGTCGTTATCCATGTTGTCCTTGACGCCAATGGGGAAGTTGCAGGGCTGCCACCTCGGCGGAAGTAGTGAGGGTGACGGCATTGCCGTTGAAGCCAAGAAAAGCCTCACCCCCAACACATAGTCCACAGAGCCAATGACATCGCTCACGTTGATGGCCTGGTCGCTGTTGACGTCGGCGGTGGTGAAGTTGAACATCTGACTTTCGGGCTTGCGGTCGCGCAGGGCGTAGTAGATGACGCTCTGCAGGTCGCTGACATCGACGGTCTGGTCGGCATTCACGTCGCCGTCCTGCCAGTCGAAGCGCACGAGCACGGTGTGATACTCCGACCAGGAGGCGTGGTTGGTGTAGACCAGCACCTCGCCCTTCGGGGCGCGGAGCACATAGTTCGTGTTGTCGTTGTAGAGATCCCAGAGGCCGTCGCCGTTTTTGCGCAGTTCCCAGTCGTAGGTAAAACTGTCACCTCTTTTATATATACGCGCGAGGTCGGTGGGCACGCGGCTGTAGTCTTGGGCGCTGTGGTTGTAGGTCATAATGGTGGGCAGGGGAATGTCGGTGGGAATGCCTGGTGTGAGGTTGGTGATGACGGCGGGGGAACCGTCGTCGGCCCTCACCTCGTAGGTGACGGGGTCTACGAACTGCATGTTGGTGTTCAGGTCGGTGAGTTTGTCGTTCGGCAGTGGCTGCGAGATGTCGGTTAGCAGGTTGTAACTCACGTCAAGTTTAGTGACGCTGGGCAACTGGGCGGCGAAGGGATAGAGGTCGCCGGAGAGGCGGTTGCCCTTGAGGTTCACTTCCGCGAGGGGGGAATCCTCACGCACACGGACAGCACCGATGTCACCGCGCAGGGCGTTGCTGCTCAGGTCGAGGGCCTGCAGGCGCGGCAGCAGGAAGAGGCTGTCGGGCAGGTTGCCGCTGAGACCCTTCTCCGGCAGGCTGATGGCGGTGATGAAGTAGGTCTTCGAGTTGCCGGTGTGGTCGGTGGTCACGCCGGGCCACTTGCCTGCGGCATGGTGGTTGTTGGTCATATCCCAGGCGGTGTTCTTCCAGTGCTTGCCATCGGCCTCGCGATAGAGTTTGCAGAGCACGGCATAGTCGAAGTCGTCGAGCACATCGCCCATGAAGAAGCCGCGAATCTCCTTGAAAGTCTTCCAGATGTCGGTCTCCTTGTAGAGGTCTACCTGGTCTTCAGGCACCTCGAGCACGCAGTTGGTGCGGTAGTTTCGGGTGTACCACTCGCTGATGCCCGGCGGTGTGCCTGCGAAGATGCGTATGAACTCGAGCGAGTCACACTCGTTGAAGTAGTTGAAGTCGGTGACGAGGTCGTAGTTCATGTTACGTCCAAGGTATGCGCTCTTCAGATGCTTGCTGCTCTGCGCAAAGCCCCACTGCACGGTCTTCGTGTCGT
Source organism: Prevotella sp. (assembly GCA_017455845.1). Classification (GTDB taxonomy): domain Bacteria; phylum Bacteroidota; class Bacteroidia; order Bacteroidales; family Bacteroidaceae; genus Prevotella. Next base: position 6,861 of record JAFSYY010000080.1, read on the forward strand.
CGGGGATGCGGATGGTGCGCAATTGTGAACTGCCAAAGGCATAGGTCTCGATGAGTTTCAGCGAGTCGGGTAGTTCGATGCTTTCCAAGCCGCTATACTCGAAGGCGCAGTAGCCTATCTCGCGGACGGTCTCAGGCATGGTGATGCCCTTCAGTGCCGTAGCCCTCTGGAACATATAGTTTGGGATGCGCGTGATGGTGGCGGGCAGCGTCACGCTGGCGAGGTTGGGCGTGTTGGCGAAGATGCCGGTGCCTAACTTGGCGAGGCCGTCGGGCAGCGTGGCGGCGGTGATGGCGGTGCCGTCGAAGGCATTGTATTCTATCTCGGTGACCCCTTCGGGAACGTTGATGGTGCCGGTGAGGGCCTTCGCGTTGAGGAAGGCGTTATGACCGATGAAGGTCAGGGCCGACGGCAGGGCGACGGTCTGGCTCGTCGTACTGAACGAGGCGAGGCTCTCGCAGCCACGGAAGGCCGTGTTCTCGATGCTCGTGATCTGGTCGTTCAGGTCGATGGCCGTTAGCAGTTTGCAGTCCCAGAAAGCATCCCAGTGGATGATGCGGATGCCATCGTGCATCTGCACGCTCTTCAGTTTCTGGCAACCCTCACAAAAGTCATAGGGCACATAGTCGATGCCCGTCGGCACGTTGATGCTCTCAAGGTTCTGGCACGACTGGAAGACGGCACTGCCCATCTCTGAAATCTGGTTGGGCAATTGTAAATATGTTAGTGTTTTTTGGCTCTAAATCACAGGAATGACCACCGTTTGGGAGAGTTTGCGCTGGGGGTCGGAGACTTTCAGGGTCAGCCTGCCTTTTTGTTTTCCGGCCTGTACGACGACCACGAGTTGGCCGTTGAAGAGTTTCATGGTGGGCTTGGTGAACGACTCCAGGCTGGTGGCGTCGCCGTTGCAGACGGCGCGGAAGGTGCCGGCGCCGCTGACCTCAAACGTCAGTTGGTCGGAGGCGTAGGGGATGAGGGTGCCCCTCTTGTCGGTCAGCGAGACGGTGACAAAGGCCAGATCCTCGCCGTCGGATTTCAGGGGTGAGGGGTGAGAGGCGAGGGGTGAGAGGTCGGACTGCTGCGTCCAGGTGTCGAGTTGCAGACGGGCGGGCTTGCCGGCGGTGCGGAGGGTCTTGGTGCCTGCGGGCTGGCCTTGCTCATCGTAGACGACGACCTTCAGTTCGCCCGGCTCGTACTTCACGTCGTTCCAACGCAGACGGTAGCGGTCCAGACGGTCTTTGTCGGCCCATTTGCCTTTGTCCTCCTTCACCTTCTTGATGCGTCCCTGACTCTTGCCGTTCAGGAAGAGTTCGGCCTCGTTGTAGTCGGTGTAGCAATAGACGGGGGTGACGAGGCCGGTGCGGTTGGCATTGGCTGCGTTCCAGGTCCAGTGGGGTAGGAGGTGGATGGTGTGCTCATCCTTGTTCCAGTGCGAGCGGTAGAGGAAGTAGCGGTCCTTGGGCAGTCCGGCGAGGTCGCAGATGCCGAAGTACGACGAACGGCTGGGCCAGTATTCATCGTAGGGCGACGGCTCGCCGAGGTAGTCGTAGCCCGTCCACACGAACTCGCCGATGACCCAAGGATAGTCGTCCTGCCAGCGCCAGTCGTCATCGGGCAGGTTGCTCCACGGGCAGTATTCCACGTCGTAGCCCGAGCACTGGCCGTCGGCAGTCTTGATGGCACTGGGGTCGTAGCCCTTGGCCCATGAGGAGAAGCGCGAGTTGTCGTCGGGCATGACGGGGAACTTATACACGCCGCGTGACGATACTGTTGAGGCCGTTTCAGAGCCAAGGAGGAATCCCTGCCACAACTGCTTGATGTTCTTGTCGTATTTATGCACGCGGTAGTTAAAACCTGGTATGTCCATGGCCTGGGCAAAGCCCGTGCCCAGTGCGCTCTCGGCGCGGTCCATGCCCTGTGTCACCGGGCGCGTGGGGTCCAGTTGGTGGCAGAGGTCCTGCGGGTGCATGGCCATCTCGCGGCCGCCCTTCATGCCCTGCTCAGGAATCTCGTTGCCTATGGACCACATCACGATGCTGGGGTGCAGGCGGTTGGCCTTCACCAGGTTCTCCATGTCGCGGTCGGCCCACTCGTTGAAGAAGCGTGCGTAGCCGTTCTTGCACTTGGGGTAGACCCACATGTCGAACGATTCGGCCATGACCATCATGCCCAGCGAGTCGCAGATGTCCATTTGCCATTGGCTCGGCATGTTGTGACTGGTGCGGATGGCATCGCAGCCCATGGCCTTCATGGTCTTGATCTGACGGATGAGGGCTGCCTTGTTGATGGCGGCACCGAGGGGTCCGAGGTCGTGATGCAGGCATACGCCCTTGATTTTGCGCGTCACACCGTTGAGTTGGAAGCCGCCCTCTTTGCTGACGCTGACGGTGCGCAGTCCCACGGTGAAGGTCTTCTCGTCGATAACGCTGCCGAAGTCGTCGTACACCTTGTGGTCCGGGTCGCTCTTGCCGTCGAGGAGAGTGACATATACCTTATATAAATAAGGTGTCTCGGGTGTCCACAGTTTAGCGTTGGGAATCATAAACTTGCCGACGGCCTTGCCGTCCTTTATGGGTGCGGGCCAGAGATTGGCGGCCGTTTTCCCGTCGGGGCCGATGAGTCTCATGCCCATAATGGGCTTCCCGGCGTTGTCGGCTACAGGCACCTCGATGGTGAACTCGGTGATGTCGTCACCATTCTTTCTCTTTCCCTTGTTCAATGTCGTCTTGGTGGTGACGCCCCAGTCGTCGATGCG
>JAFSYY010000081.1 GCA_017455845.1 Prevotella sp.
AGGAGATTTGCGAGAAGGTCGGCATCAGCCCCATGCCCTACAAGATGAAAAAATCTGTGGGGGTACAAATTTCAGAGCGAAAAATTGAAGGCAAAGAAAATCAAGGAGTTATAGAACCTGATGCCAGCAATACGGGTTAACGGTTACTGAAATGATAGCCTCATACTGGAATGTAAGTCAATGGAGGCTGTTTGCCAGGTCAAAACAGGCTCGTTTGCAGGTCAAAACAGGCTCCTTTCCAAGTTGCCGACCTGGGTCAACCGATCTGCCGACCTAGGTCAACCGATCTGTCGACCTAGGTCAATCGATCTGCCGACCCGGGTCAACCGATCTGCCGACCTAGGTCACGCGGTAACGTTGTCAATGCGTACGCAGATTCTCCCAATATGGCCGGAGTTCTTTCTGGATGTACTTCACCGCCTCGGAAAACGACAGAAACTTTTCGACCTGCGGTTGAAACAGACCTATTAACGCCGCTAACTCGGTCAGTATTCTAACCGCAAGCGGTCTTTCAAAAAACAAATAAAAACAAAAAAAACAAATAAAAACCGCCTTTCTTAGCACGAGTTTCGGAAGTACCGGGGTGCAAAGATAGAAAAATGTTTTTATTTGTTTTTTTTGTTTTTATTTGTTTTTGATTAGACGCGTAGCGTTCCCAAAGGAATTAAACTGACCTAGTTAGACGCGAAAATATGTCAGTTCGCCGTATGAGTAGAGTTACACTCACTTGCCGTCAGCCGACCCGGTAAGGATGATGTTTGCCACGCCGATATAGTCGCTCACGTCCACCGTGCCGTTGCCGTCCACGTCGCCCAGTTTGTAGCGAGTGCCCTCAATGGTGATATGCTCTGCCTTCATCATGCTGTCGCTCCATGTGATGGTAGCGGTCACCGGGTCGCCGTCGGCAGTGGTTATCGTCGACACAAACTTCGCATCGGGCGTGGCACAGGAAAAATTCAGGCGACCCCAAAGTTACGACATTTTCCTCAAACCGCCAAATAATTATATCCTTTTTGTGTATCCTCCCCTTGTTCTTAGGGAACCTAAATGATGCGCCCCCTTATTAATGATGTAGATACCCGCAGTGGTCAGTGTGGCAGCCAGGGCATACTTCCATTCGAACGCTTCGTGGAGACACAGGCAGGAGGTGACGGCTCCCACAACGGGTATCAGTGAGTTCCAGATGGCTATCTTGCCTACAGGATTACACGTCAGCAGTTTATTGTAGAGCGTAAAGCCGACGGTGGAGATACCAATAAGCATGAGCAGGTAGAAGAGGCCGGTGAGGGTGATGTGAGGCAGCGTGCCTCCCATCAGCAGGCCCGGCACCACCAGCAAGGCACCGCCTACGGCAAGGCTGTAGCCCGTGCCAACAAACACATCCACCCGCTTGCCTACGCCTCTCGTCAGCAGTCCGGCACAGGCACCGCAGAGTGCATTGAGGATAATCATGCCGTCGCCCAGCCATGTGTACGCGCCGCTTTGCTCACCGCCCAGATTGAGCACGAGGATGCCTGCAAACCCCACCGTACAGCCTGTTACCTTCCGGAGCGTCAGTTTGTCGCTCTTGAAGAAGACGCAGGCCATGATGACCAGCACGAACACGCTCAACGAATTGAGGATGGCGGCACGGCTGCCCTGACTGTGAGACAGTCCGATATAGAAACAGGCATAATGCAGTGTCGTGTTCAACAGCGTGAACACCAGCAAGAACAATACGCTGCCGATGATGTGGACTTTCGCTGTCTCCCTCAGGCCAAACGGCCGATGGGTCATGCGGGCTACAGAGAGAATGATGATGCCTGACGTGAAAAAACGGATGCCGGCGAACAGCATCTTACTGCCCGTCATCGATGTGGTGATTTCGAACTCGGAAAACCCCAGTTTGATGAGCGGATAGGCCCATCCCCACAGAAATGCTGCTGTGAATGCAAACAAGGCAACCCATACTGGGCGCTGAAAGATACTGGGCTTTGCCATTGTGCTATTGCTCTCTTTTAAAAAAAAGGTAAACAGATGATGGCCTTCAACGGAGATGCTCTGCCAGATATGGAACAGCAAACACCAGTTCGCCTCGTCGGGGGGCCTCAATCACACCCGCCTCAAGCAGCCGCTTGCGATAAGGCTGTATTGCTGGTCCTTTCCGTCCCAGTGCCGCCTGCAGTTTGGCTGTTGTCACTGTACCACCGCAACGTGCCATGGCTTTTAGGAAAACCACGTCGTTATCTGACAGTGGAGCCAGAATCGGTTTGAACACATTATCGTCTAAATCGCTCATTGCAGACTTCTCTGCCTTGTCCATAATGGCAGACGTTACCTCCTTTCCCTCCGGCGTATATTGCATCATGTAGTAGCCAATCAGTTGCATCAGATATGGGAAGCCACGGGTCACCAGTGCTGCGCGGTCAAGGATACTATCTGAAGCCGTTATCCCCGTCGACCGAAACGCTTTTTCATAGTAAACCCTAATGATATTTGTAGAAATCAATCCCAGTTCCACCTTGGTTGCTCGGTTAAGAAACGTCAGTACGCTGTCGTTCAGCACGCTGGATACCGCATGCGGCAGTCCCGCCATAGCCATTGCTATATTCTTGCGGTCGCCCACCAGTTCCTGATATGCCGCAGCCACTTCGCGCATGGCTGCCGATGTGCTCACCTCGTCAATCAGGACCAGTGCCCCCTTGCCCTTTTCTGCCAACTTGTCGCACAGCAGCGACATCTTCGAGCGAAAGCCGTACTGCCGCTCGGCAGCCTCAGAGAAAGTAAGCCCGAACGAGAATCCAAGCGCACCGGCACTCACCCCCGTCAGTTTCCGTTTGTCATCGTTGAAGAACTTCGAGCCGTTCAACTGGAATTGCTCGATGATAGCCTGCGGCATCCTTTCGTGAGCCGTCACACGGGCCACTACGTATCCAGCCTTTTGCGCACGGTCGCTAAGTTCCAGCAGTAGTGCCGTCTTGCCCATGCCACGTTGCCCGAGAAACAGCGTGCAACGGTTACGCGCCCCCACAGGTTCTCTCAGTCCTGCCATGAATTGTTCAATAACCCCGTCTCGACCGATATACTGTTCAGGACGGTTTCCGAAAGTAGGTTGAAACAAACTATTCATCTTTATTCTCTTTTATTCTCTTTTATTCTTCTTTATTCTCTTTTATTCTTCGAGTTGGTGCAAAGGTAAGAATATTTCCAGTAACAGCAAAATTTTTTTTAGATAATTGTTGGAGATGTCATGGTTAATATGTATTTTTGCATGCGAAATGGCTGGAATCTATATTCATGTTCCATTTTGCAAAAGTCGTTGCATCTATTGTGACTTCTATTCGCAGACCTCGCTGGACTTGCGCCAGCGTTATGTGGATGCTGTATGCAGGGAGATGGATATGCGTGGTGCGAGGTGCGAGGTGCGAGGCACGAGGTGCGAAGGAAGAGGGGGATTGGACATTCAAACCGTGTATCTGGGTGGCGGCACGCCCTCGTTGTTGACAGAAAACCAGTTGCGCCAACTCTTTATATATATAAATAAGGTGTATGTGATGGAGGGGGGAGAAAGAAAAAAGGAAACACGAGGATCGAGGTGCGAGGTACGAGGTGCGAGGTTCGAGGTACGAGGTTCGAGGTGCGAGGTTACCATAGAGTGCAACCCCGACGATGTGACGGAGGACTTTGCCTTTATGCTGTCGCGTCTGCCTGTCAACCGCATCTCCATGGGTGCCCAGACCTTCTCTGACCATCGCCTGCAGTTTCTCCGCCGCCGTCATCAGGCTGCCCAGGTGCCGCTGGCGGTAGAGCGTCTGCGCAAGGCGGGCTTTACTAATATCAGTATCGACCTGATGTATGGCTTCCCGGGTGAGACGCTGGCCGACTGGCAGGCCGACATCGACCAGGCTCTTTCACTGCAGGTGGAGCATCTGTCGGCCTACGCCCTGCAATATGAGGAGGGCACGCCACTCTACAGGATGAAGCAGCGAGGCGAGGTGAAGGAAACAGACGAGGAATTGTCGCGGCAGATGTACTACATGCTGAAGAACCGCCTGGCCGCTGCCGGCTATGAGCACTATGAGATCAGCAACTTTGCCCGCAAGGGCTACCGCTCGCGCCACAACAGCAGTTACTGGAACCAGACCCCCTATATAGGCCTTGGTGCTGCCGCCCATTCCTTTGATGGCGAGAACCGTCGGTGGAATGTGTCGGACATCCACCGCTATATGGAAGGTATAGAGAAGGGCGAACCCGTGGTGGAGCGCGAGATACTCACCCCCGACAACCGCTATAACGAGGTGGTGATGACGGCATTGCGCACCAGCGACGGACTGCAGACCGACAGCCTGCCGGAGGCTTACCGCAACTACTGCCTCGAACAGTCAAGGCCATTTCTTGACAGCGGGCTGCTGTCGCTCGACAATGGCCGCCTGCGCCTGACACGTGAGGGACTGTTTGTCAGTGATATGGTTATCGTGGAACTGTTTAAAAGTTCATAGTTCTTCGACGAGCGAAGCGGCAGAGCCGAGCGCATAGTTCATAGTTAAAGGTCTACCGTTATCGGCTGTTCCACCTCTTTGCGCCATGCTTTCATCCATTCAAACCATTCTTTGGCCGAGTGCATGCCAAAGTCTTCGTTGTCAGAACAGTAGGCAACCTTGTATTTCAGGTGACGGCCTTTGGTGCCGACGACAAAGGCATAGTTGTCTTTGTTGGCAGGCTGCTCACTGACGATATACTCACGGGGAATCAGGATGCCCAGTCCCACCGTCTCGCGACTCCACTTCAGGGTGTCGGTCGAGGGATAGTCGGTGCCCCAGCAGCCGCGAAGACCCTGCTTGTCGCTGAACTCCTCGGAGTCTTTTACGTTGATGATACCGGTGGAGAACTGATAGCCGTCAACGTCGCGGTTGAAGAACACGTCCACGTCGGTGTCGCGGTGACCAGCATACTGCGTGTAGCGGAGGGTCATGGTCAGTTCTTCGACGGGCGAAGCGGCAGAGCCGAGCGCACAGTTGGGCTTCCAGCCACGGTCGATGACCTCGACGATGGTGCGCAATGGGCCGTATGAGATGACGCGCTGCGTGCGGGTCTTCACCGGCTCAATCATTGTTGGCTCATGGCCGTCCCAGCCCCGGAAGGCACCAAGACCGAAGGTGTTGCCCACCCACAGCACATCGTCGCCATAGCCCTGCGCCTTCTGGTCGGCCTGGGTATAGAACTGTGTGGCCTGCAGTTCCAGCCGCTTATGGCGTTTGCCATAGAGGTCGAGCGTCTGCCGCTTGTCGAAATAGATGCGTATGCCGTTGAGTTCGCTCTCAAAGTCTACGCCGTGGTGGTGCTGCAGGTTGTAGGGGTTGGCGCAGTCGCCGCGTGCCGTCAGGCTCTGGATATAGTTGTTGTGTTTGTTTTTCTCCTTCACCTTGTCGTTGCGCATCACCATCTCGGCATAGACGCGGGCAGGGTAGGGGCGCGGCTCACCATCGTTGAGCAGCGTGACGCTGTAGGTCTTGGTCTCCCGCGCCTTCAGGTCGGCCAGGAAACAGAGTTCGTCGAAGGTCTCGTCCTGGTTGATGTCATCTAATTGGCAGGGTATCTCCTGCCCGTCGACGGTGACGATGGCAGAGCGCACCTCACCGTATCTCTCCAATGGGATGACGACGGGCTGGTCGGTACGTGCCGCCTTTGATGGGTTGGCAACGTTGATGCTGATAGTTTGCTGTGCGCTTGCTGCCAGTGGCATGGCAAGGGCAATAGCCAGTAGGATTTGTTTCATAGCGTGTCTTAGTTTTTCTACAAAATTAAACAAAAGTAGTGAAAGATGTATATTGTTTAAAAAAAATTAGGTTAAAATTTGGATAATTCAAGGATTTTTAGTAATTTTGCATCCGTATTTAACAAAAGTAAAACAAACGGACACGTGAAGAAACTCTATTTCACCCTTTTACTTACCCTGTTAGCCTGCATGGGATGCCAGTGGCAATGGCATGCCAACGATGCAAAGGGCGAGACCGGGCTGGTGGTTATTGAGCGTTTCGACCGTGCCGAACGGCTCTTTCTTACCACGGGCGATTTTGCCGCCCTACAGCAGATGAAGACCGTCTATCCCAAAGAGACGCGCACGCTGATAGAGGATGTGCTACAACTTGGTTTTGTTGACGAGCCTGACATCAATGCCCGCTTTCTCCATTTCTTTCAGGACTCCACCCTTCAGATGCTGATGCACGATGTGGAAGCGCAGTATCACGACATGAGCGACCTCAACAAAGAGTTCACAGAGGCGTTCGAACGCTTGGCAGAGTTACTGCCCGGCATAGAGGTGCCGCGCATCTATACGCAGATTGGCTCGCTGGACCAGAGCATCGTCGTGGCTGACTCGGCTGTTGGCATCTCGCTCGATAAATACCTGGGCGAGGATTATCCCGTCTATCTGAAATACGGCTATACCGAGGAGCAGCGTCAGATGATGACGCGCCAGTATATCGTGCCCGACTGTCTGAGTTTCTATCTCCTGGGACATTATCCCATGCCGGCCGAAGCCGCCGACTCAGTGCCTTTGCGCCATGTGCACATGGCGAAGATACAATATGTTATCAACCAGGCTCTGGGTAGTGATTTCTTTACCCGTGAGCCCGTAATTCAGGTAGGAGAGTATATGAGACATGCCGGCATAACTGTCGACAGGCTCCTCTCATCACCTTAACATTCAAGTGACAGCCGTTGATTCAGGTGACAGCCGTTGATTCAGGTGACAGCCTGGTCACGGCTCTCGGGCGTGTATTCGCAGAGCAGGCGATAGGGGCATGCCTTGCAGCGGTCGCGGTCGTCGGTAGGCTGATACTGGATATCGGGATTGAACATATCATCAACAACCTCTTGAAGCAGTGTCTGGAAACGGGCACTGCTTTCTTTGATGTCCTTGATAGGCTCCTTGCCGAAGCAGAGCGTGGGGTCATAATTGTCGGCTCCGGCATGCTGGATGAAAAGGAGAGCGGGTGATACTGCCGTCTGCGGGTGCTGCTCTTTCACAAGTATGGCGTAGAGTATTGCCTGGAGGTAGTAGTCGCTGTGGCTAGCCAGGCTCTCTTGCCGGAAGATGGCATCAACGTCGGGCAGCGGCTTGACGTTTCTGCTGCTTGTCTTATAGTCGATGACGCGAATACAATCCTCGCCGTCCTTTATGATCCGGTCAAGGCGGTCGATGCGCCCGCCTATGGTGGTCTTGATGTGGGGTGTCTCAATGGTTCCGTAGACATCACACTCCAAGCCGATGATGCTGAAGGGTGCCAGACGGCGGTCTATGGTGAGCAGTTGGCGCAGGTAGTGGATGAGCACCTCGCGGTTGATGAGTTGCAGGCCGTTGAGACCTGCTGTGGAAAGCGGCGTGCCGCTATTGGCAGAGGTCAGCGCGGCCAGTTCTTTTTGCATGGCCTGGTCAACGGCCCGCTCAATGTCTACGCGCCCCTTCAGCATGGCATCAATGTCGCCCGGCATAATCAGTGCACTCTTCTCTGTCAGTTTGCCATAGATGATCTGCGAGGCTTCATGGAAGATGTTGCCGAAGATGCGGTTGTCGATGGTGTCGTCGGCATCTTCCTGCGGCTCCTTCAGGTTACATTCGTATTTGTAGTAATAGCGCAGTTGGCACCGCAGATAGGTGTTGATGGCAGTGGGCGAGAGGAACGGCACTGCCTGTTTGCTATGCTGTTTGACGGCTTGAGGCTCTGCATGAGAAATGCTGGCAGGCACTTCCAGGGAGTGGAATGTGAGGTTGTGGTGGCGGTTTTCCACCATCATCTGTAGCATGAAGCGCGACATCTCGCCAGTCTGACCGTTGGTCGTGCTGTTGTTATAGAGTATGGTGATGTCGGAGGCACGCTGTAGCAGACGGTGGAAATAGTAACTATAGATGGCTGTCTTGTGGTCGATGGTGGTAAGGCCGTAGGCTTTGCGGATGGCAGACGGGATAAACGAGGAGTCGTTGACACCACGGGGCATGTTACCCTCGTTGCAGGAGAGCAGGACAACATGGTCGAAGTCCAGGTTGCGTGTCTCCAGCACGCCCATCACCTGCAGGCCCTCGGCAGGTTCGCCGTGGAAGGGCACTGAGGTGGATTGTATGAGTTGGCCGATGAGTCGCTGCAGGGTGGTGTCGTCAACGCGCAGGTCGCCGCTGGCCGTCAGGCTCTGGAGGCGGTTTATCAGGGTGTAGGCACGGAACAGAGACTCCTGGAGGAGCGGGTCGCTGCTTCCGGCGGGAGAACCGCCGGACACGGACGCACTGCTTACTGCGATGCGTTTCAGGATGGCGGCTATCCAGGGCAGGAGGTCTTCTTTGGCGATGACCAACTGGCGGGCTTCGTCCTGTTGCAATAGGGCGATGTAGGGATGGCGCATCACTGCCTCGACATACTTGCGTTTACTCCCCATCATGCGCATGTTAATAAGTAAGGTGATAAGCGAGGCAACGGGCGACTGCGACAGCGGGTATCCCGTGGTGATGTTGACCTTCTCCACCTCGTCGGGCAGACAATGGATGACCATTGGCAAGAGTGCCTCGTCGCATAGCACGATGGCGGTCTTGCGACCAGCCTCTATACGCTGGTTCTGTTTGAGCCACTGGCTGATAAACCTGGCCTGTGCATTCTCGGTGGTGGCAGATATGAGCCTGATGTCCTTGGGGTGTGACCACTGGCTATAGATAGTAGGATCGTCGATGTCGAGTTCGTTGGGGAAATCCTCCAGATACTTGCCGATGAAATGTCCGGCCTCGTCACCCTTCATGTATGCATGGTCGAAGTCCCAGTAGAAGTGTGCCGCCCCTAGCCGTTTCAGTGTGAGAAACAGTTTCTGCTCTACAGGCAGAAGCAGGTTGAAGCCTACGAAGATATATTGACCATCGACCGTTGACCATTGACCATTGGGCTTTTCCACGGTTTCGCGGTAGAGGGCACCCTCGTAGGCCAGTCCTTGGTTTAGGAGCCGCTCGTTGAAGTCGTGGTAGATGTCGGCTATCTTCGACCATAATTGAAGGAAGCGCTGCTTCAGCAACGTGTCGTGGTCGTCGGAGAAACTGCTGAAGAACTGTTTGATGGCCTCGCGCTGCTCCTGTGTGAGGTAACTCACGCTGTCGAGTTCATGGATGTCGCGTATGTTGGCAAACACCTTGTCGGCATCGGCCATGTTCTTATCCAGGTCGTCGAAGTCGGCCAGCAGCACCTGTCCCCATCCGTAGAAATGGTCTAGCGTCTCTTTGATGCCCGTCACGCTGACAAATGATTTGTGCAGTTCGCATATCAGTTTGATGGGGTCGGCCACCGTCAGTTGACTTTGCTGTCTGAACAGTTCGCTGATGGTTATATAGGCGGGGCTCCATATCGGCCTGTCGGAAAGTTGGGCCAGATAGCCGTTGAGAAACAGCGACGCTCGCTTGTTGGGAAACACGACGGTGACATGCGACAGGTCGCTGCCGTACTTCCTGACAATATCTTCGGCTACGTATTCAAGGAAAGTCTTCATTTCACTTCTATGATTTTATTGGAGTAGACATACCAGAGGAAGCCCTGAATACGGGAATGTCCCATCTGTGTGAGCAGATCCATGTATTCGCGCACCTGGTCGTGATGCTCTTCGTCCTGCCTGCCGAACTTAAAGTCGATGACGATGGTCTGCTGGCCGTCGGTGATGACGCGGTCGGGCCGTCGTTCCTGTCCGTCGGGCAGCAGGATCGTACATTCATTATACAGCGTCCATCTGCCATCGAACCATTCGGCCACACGCGGATTTTCCATACGCTTGCGTATCATGGTTTCCAGACGCTCGCGGGTGATATGACTGTCGTAGATGATACCATCCAGTTCCATCTGTCGCAAGGCCTCGTCAATATCGGCGGCGGTGCGGATATGTGCGAAGACATTGTGTAGCACACTGCCCAGTTGGATATAGTTTGCCTGCGTCTGATCTTCGTCCTCATCCTGGATAAAGTCCATGCTTTTGTTACTTTGCTTGAATACCGTCTTTTGACTGAACACCTCTATCGTGACGGGAATGACGGCAGCATCATGCTTGAAGGGGTTGGGCTCTTTCTTCTTTTCTGGCTTGTCTGAATCCAGTTCGGGCCGCGGGTATTCGCCGTAAGTGAATACCAGCGGCCCTTTCTCGTCGGCCTCTCCTTCAAGCACGGCACCCTCCAGCCTCAGGGCGGGCAGCACCTGCTCTATGAGTGCCGAGCGTGATGACTTGGCATTACGGCGGCCGAAGACACACAGACTCTGCGATGCCCGTGTGAAGGCGACGTAGAGGAGGTTGAGGTTGTCGACCACTATCTGCTGGTGTTCCTCGTCATAGAAGTTCTCATACACCGTGCCCTTCATGCCCTTCTGGCTGAAGTCCACCGGCACCAGCGGCAGTTGGTTGTATGGTGTCTCCGTTGGATGACACCAGAGGATATCCGAGAACTCCATGCGCCAGTCGCAGAAGGGGATGATGACGTGGTCGAACTCCAGCCCCTTGGACTTATGGATGGAGATAATCCGTATGCCGTTGATGTCCTGCGATTGTATGGTCTGGCCGCAGATGGTCGTGTCCCAGTCTTTAAGAAAGGCATAGATATCGGGTGTATGGTCGTTGGCGTATGCCGCCACCTGGTCGAAGAAGGCGCAGAGATAGCCGCTCTGGTTGGCCATCGTATGGAGGCCGAAGATGGCATAGAGCCGTTCCGTCAGGTCGTAGAGCGGCATCTGTAGCAGTGCCGTCCGGTTGTCGGTGTATTCTGGCGGCAGCATGCCATCCAGTGTTCCTGTGCAGACCTTCGCCAGGAACGCTTTGGAGATGGCGTCGTCGGGTTGTATGAGCAGCCGCAGCGCCTGGATGATGACCTGTACGGCGGGCGATGCATCGAGCCGGAAGGCCTCGTCGCTCACCACGGTGATGCCCGTCAGTTGCTTCATCAGGTAGTTGGCAATGAGCGGGATGTTGGCGTTGGAGCGCATCAGTATGGCAATATGGCGCGGAGCGATGCCTCGTTGCATCAGTTGTGCCACCTCGCTGGCAGTGGCTTCCAGCATGGCCTGCTTATAATCGGTATCGTTGAGCAGTCTGATTTTCACCAGGCCGGTGTCTTCCCTGCTGTCGGGCCAGTGCTGCTCCACATCGTCGTAGGCACTCACCTGCTCTGTCTTGGCAGCCTCTTCGAAGAAAGCATTATTGAAACGGATAATGTTTGGCTGCGAGCGGTAGTTGGTGTCAAGGGGCTTGATGTCAATGAGTTGGTCGGCATTTTGAAACTCGTTTTTGATATTGGCCAGCAGCCGCCAGTCGCCGCTGCGCCAGCGGTAGATGCTCTGCTTCACGTCGCCAACGATGAGGTTTCCCGTTCCGGAATGGCTCATCGCCTCTTCAAGCAATACCTTGAAGTTCTTCCACTGCACCGTGGAGGTGTCCTGGAACTCGTCTATCATGATATGCTCCAGACGGGCACCGATCTTCTCAAAGATAAAGGGCGAGTCGCTGCCTTTTATCAGTTCGTGGAGCAACTGTTGCGTGTCGCTGAGCAGAAAACGGTTGGATGCTTCGTTCAGTTGCCTCACCTGCTTCTCGATGGCACCCAGAAGGCGCAACTGACTGAGATGGCGCAGGGTAAGCGTGGCCGACTGATAGCGCAGCCATTGGCGGGGCTGCTCTTCAACAGCCTGACGAAGCAGACCGTCGAGTTGGCTGTCTACCAGTGCGTGGATGTGGTCGGCCCGTTCACTGGACTTGGTGTACCATTTAGCGGGATTGCCCACGGCATCGAGCACGGTCTTGGTGAGTATGCTCTCGTCAAACTGTCCGTTACGCATCTTCACGAATATGGAGCATACGCCGCGGCTCTTGTTGGAGAAGTCGTCGATGGTGAGGCCTTCGTCTGCGATGATGTCGAAGAATGTGTCGGCTATCTTCTTGATACGTTCGGCAGCCTTCGCCCTCTCTCCCCGCAACATCTGCGTATAGTTGTCGAAGAAGTCTTTTTCATTGCTGATGGCATTGATCTGCCGGCTTTGCTGCTTGTAGAAGTCGCGAAAGATGGTACGTCCGAACTTCTTGATCTGCCAGATGACGTTCCACGAACGGTCGTCACTGATGGTGTCCATGATATATTTCAGCAGCCATTGCAGCAGCAGGTCGGTGGACTTCAGACTTTCAATGAGTTGGTCGACGGCTTGCTCTTCCACCTGCACATCGTTCAGGTCTACGCGCAGGTTGGCCGTCAGGTCTAGTTCGCGTGCCAGGTTGCGCAGCACACTCTGGAAGAACGAGTCGATGGTCTCTACCCGGAAATAACTGTAGTTGTGGAGCAGCAACTGGAGGGCGATGCCTGCTTGTCGGGATGCCTGTTCCGGACTGATGTCCAGTTCTGCACATACTTTCTCGCTATAGTCCTTACTACTTTCGTAGCCGCGCCAGATACCATAGAGTTGGCTCAATATACGTTGCTTCATCTCTGCCGTGGCC
Organism: Prevotella sp.; assembly: GCA_017455845.1. Taxonomy (GTDB): domain Bacteria; phylum Bacteroidota; class Bacteroidia; order Bacteroidales; family Bacteroidaceae; genus Prevotella. The sequence goes on from JAFSYY010000081.1 coordinate 12,472, forward strand.
TTGTTGGTGAACGTTACGGCGAGGGTCTGCCTGAAAGCCTGGGGGTTCTGCACCAGCAGTTTGATATACTCTACGGCAAGGGTGAATGTCTTGCCACTGCCGGCACTTGCCTCATACACAATAAGTGGTTTTACCATTTGCGAAACAGTTCAAATGTGAATTTGCATCCAATGTCTTGATAGGTGGTGTTGAGGAAACTGCCGAAGATACCCATGGAGAAAACACGACAGGTGAAACTGTAGCCTAACTCGGAATACAGACGGGTGTTGTCAATGCTGAGCGTGCTCAGATAGAAGCGTTCGCGCTCCACGTAACGGCCAAGCAGCGGCACCAGATAGGCTCCGATGAGTGGTGACTCGTACGACACATTGCCTCTGATATAGTATTTCGACTCGTTGTAGAGGCGCGAGTTGAGCAACTGGAACTCTCCCGACCAGTCATCATCCCATCCGTCGGGCAGGTTGTTGTCGCGGAAGTTGGCAAAGTCCATGAACATGTCGTTGCTCTTGGCCGTATAGAGACCGGCACCCAGGCGTCCGTTCAGCAGCCGGGTGCAGTTCATGTGGTGCTTCATAGAGGCGTCCACCTCCCAGCGTTCATAATTCATGTAGTTGTCTCTCAGCCTGATGCCCCTTTCATAGTCGATGGTGAAGACGGGTGCTTTCTCCCATGGGTAGAGCCTGATGCTGAACGATGGTGCCAGCGAGTAATACTTCGTGGCCTTGCCGAAATGTGCCATGTCAGCGGCATTGACGGCCTTGCGCTGGTGGAACATTACGCCGGCCTCCACGCGCAGCCAGTTCAGTGGCTCTATATGGTGGGACAGATGTATGTAGTTGTCATCGAAGAGGTCCAGGTCTTTGTAGTTCTGCTCGATGGAGTCGCCGTGCTCGCGCTTTATTTCATCCAGGATGGTTGAACTGCCTATGCGGTTGTTGTTACCAAACACCAGTTGCAGGCCTCCGTCTTTATTGGCATTGTAGATCCAGTGGATAGGCAGGTAATAATAGAATTCCCTGAACTTGAAGTTATAGCCGATATAGGGGTTAAGCCTGATGCGGGAATAATCGTTAAAGCGGTATTCCGCACCGAGTTTTATCTTATAGGAGAATCCCTTGCTCTTGCTGTAACTGATATATTGAGGATCCAGGATAGGCGACAGTTTCACGTAGCCTTTGTCCGATCTTGCCGAGATGCTGCTTATCAGGTTCTCGCCAATCAAGTCCCAGCCAATCTCTTTCAGATAGTTGCGACGGCGCTCTTTCTCCTGTTCAACCTTTTCCTCTTCGTCCTCCTTCACCCAGGCCATCGTGACCGTGAGCGTGTCCTTTTCCTCTTCTGGCTCTTCCGGCTCTATCAAACCGTGTTCGCGGTCGTAGTCCTCGTAGACTTTCAATTCCTCTTTCGACAGGCTGACAGGCCTGATGGAGTCGATATAGTAGCGGTCGCCCTTGACATAGACAGAGTCGGGCAGGGTGACGGGGCAGTCGAACACGGCCTCATACTGAGAGGTGACGTGGTTGCCTCCAAACTTAAACGAGATGCTGGTCTGGCAGATTTTCGGAAGCAGGGAGTGTCTGCCTTCGTCGCCCATCATCGTCAGTGTCTGAAAGCGTATCATGTCATACTCGCCCTCCATCTCCACTTGCTCGATGCGGCCCGTGCGCTCGTCGATGATAGCCTTACCGCGCACCAATTGGGTGTTACGCACCACACGCGGACGGAAATACAGACGTATCTGATGGTTGGCCAAAGGCACCGTCTGGTAGCGGTAGAAGTTGCTGTTTTCTCGGCAGAAAGGCGACAGCACATGGTCTTTGTAGAGTGTCACGCCATAGAGGTTGGGCATGAGGTAGTCCCTGAGCACCGTCATGGTGCGGCGGTTGCGGGGTATGGTGGTATAGTAGACCTGCTCCTTGTTCTCGTAGTCGTCGACGTCGTTGAAGGTGAAGCGGCTGTAAATCTCGCTGACAAACGACCGCTGTCCGTGTGCGATGGTGTACATCGACGGTATGGCCCAGATGCTGATGTTGCGCTTGTGTATCTGATAGAGATGCTTGGTGTAGACGTTGGTCGAGAATCCCTTGATGTCGTGGGTGTATTTTTCCTTGTAGTCAAACAAACGGTTCATCACCAGCGAGTCTGCTTCTTCGCCGGCGATAGACAGTAAGGTCAGATTGATAAATAATATGGTTAATAAAAATCGTTTCATTTTTTCAGGCACAAAGGTACACAGAAAAAATGAAACGACAAAAAATATAGAAGTTATTTTTTATCAGGGATGATCTGATTCTTCAAGATTTTCCCAGATTTATCCAAGATATTTCATCAGGATTTTTGCATTGCCCGAGTCGCGCAGTTTGGCGATGCTCTTCTCGCGGATCTGGCGCACACGTTCGCGGGTGAGACCCAGTTCGTCGCCAATCTCCTCAAGGCCTTTCTCATGGCAGCCTATTCCAAAACATTCGCGGATAATGATAATCTCACGATCCTTCAACACCTTCGACAGCACGGAGTTCAACTCCTGGGCCATGGACTCATGGTCTACATGGCGGTCGGTACGGCTGTCCTCGCCACTGGCCATCACGTCGAGCATGCAGTTGTCCTCGCCGTCCTGGAAAGGGGCGTCGATAGACACGTGGTGGCTGTCCGCCTGCATAGACTGTCCTATCTTCTCTTCGTCCAGGTCGGTCATCTCGGCCAGTTCGCTCACAGAGGGGTGACGCTGGTTCTCCTGCTCAAACTTGTTGATCTCATGGTTGATCTTGTTGAGTGAGCCCACCTGGTTGAGGGGAAGACGTACGATGCGGCTCTGCTCGGCAATAGCCTGCAGGATGCTCTGGCGAATCCACCATACTGCGTATGAGATGAATTTGAAGCCGCGTGTCTCGTCAAACTTCTGTGCTGCTTTTATCAGGCCGATATTTCCCTCGTCAATCAAGTCGGTCAGCGTAAGTCCCTGGTGCTGGTACTGCTTGGCCACCGACACGACAAAGCGCAGGTTGGCCGTCACCAGTTTATCCTTGGCCCGCTCGCCTTCCAAACCGCCCTTGCGAATCTTTTGTGCCAACTCTATCTCCTCGTCAATGCTGATGAGGGGAGCGCGGCCGATTTCTACCAGATACTTATCCAGTGCTTCGCTTGAACGATTGGTGATGCTCTTTTGAATTTTTAGTTGTCTCATTATCCTAATTTTTCTAAACTAACTGCCTGATATTTAGGCTTATACGTATAAACTCTCTGTTTTGCGGATGCAAAGTTACAAAAAAAATCAATACGTTGTACCTAATTATATGCTTTTTTTAGTTAAAAAAAGAAAAATCAAGGGTAACGGTGGTGGAGTCATCAATGCAGTATCTGGCATCAGGGCGGTGGCCTGCCAGCCAGATAATGTGTCCTTGGCTGTCGCATACTACCAGCGTGCGTCGTTTCTCGAATACCGAGAGATGACGGTCGGTCAGGTAATCGCTCACCAGTTTGGTGCCTTTCATGCCAAACGGCTGGAAGCGGTCGCCCTGTCTTACGGGTCTTATGACCAGGGGAAAGGTCACCTTGCCGGCATCGAGCGAGGCCGTGCCTGCCTGTGTTGAGATATGGCGGCCGTCTTGCTTCTGGATGCGTATCTTGGTATGCTCATCGTAGATGTATGTGCCTGGCTCCGGGATGCGCAAGATGGGGCGTTGCTCTTGGAGGGGCTCTGCCAGCAGACGGCCTTGGCTGATGGTCAGTTGATGGGTGTCCGATGTCCATTCGCGTCCCGGCTGTAAGACCGGGAGCGACTCACTGATCTGCTCTATCATTGCCGGTGGGAAATGCATGGGGCGGAGCCATTCAAACAAGATGCTTTCGGGCGAGGGTTCATTGAGGAGGGCTTTGATGTCGATGGAGCCGGCATGGGGGTGGGGGACATCGTTGGAGCCGGAAACAATCAAACGGTTGAGTGCCGTTGTGATGGCATGGTCGTAGACAATGGCACCTTGGCCTATCCGTCGGGCGGTCGTCAGGATGTTGTCATCGGCAGCAGGGGTGATGTCACGCAGCAGGGGCATGAGGTTCAGCCGGATCTTGTTTCTCATCACGTCGGCTTCCAGGTTGGTGGAGTCGGTTACATAGTCCTGGCCTTGCTCTTTCAGCCAGTCTTCTATCTCCGTCCTGCTTACTGCAAGCAGAGGGCGCAGTATGTATCCGTTGCGGGGTTTGATGCCGGTGAGTCCGTGTATGCCTGTGCCTCGCAGAAGGTTCATCAGCACCGTCTCTACGGAGTCGTTCTGGTGGTGGGCCACACAGATACCGTCGAAGTCCAAATCCTGACGAAGTTGTTCGAAATAACGGTATCTCAACTCGCGTGCAGCCATTTCAATGCTCACGTGATGCAAAGAAGCGTATGTCTTTGTGTCAAAGTGGATTAAGTGTAGTTCGGTGTTTAGTCTCTTGCACAGGTCTGTCACAAATATCTCATCGCGGTTGCTCTCTTCGCCACGGAGGTGGAAATTGCAATGAACGGCCTCCGTCTGGTAGTCCAGTTCGCGCAATGCCGCCAGCAGGCATACACTATCGGCCCCACCGCTCAGTGCCACCAGATAGCGACCCTGCCGCTTCAGCAAGTTATTCTTGCCGATAAACTGCTCTATGGTATCAAGAAACCCCAACTCTAAACTCTGAACTCTAAACTCTAAACTCTGAACTCTGAACTCTGAACTCTAAACTACTCCACGTACAGCACAAGTCCTTTCAGGTACTCGCCTTCGGGATGGTAGATATTAATGGGATGGTCGGAGGGCTGGTGCAACTGATGGAGGATGCGCACTTTACGCCCAGCCAGTGCAGCGGCGGTGAAGACAGCATTGCGGAAATGGTCTTTGGTAACCACCTGCGAGCACGAGAAAGTGAAGAGAATACCACCCCGCTCTATCTTCTCGAAAGCCTTCTGGTTGAGTCTGGTATAGCCTTTCAGTGCGTTGTGCAGTGCCCCCCGGTGCTTGGCAAAAGCCGGCGGGTCAAGGATAATGAGGTCGTAAGCACGGCGATTGTCGGATGTAGGATGGTGGATGTTGTCGAGGTATTTGAAGGCATCCTCGCAAAAGGCCTCATGGCGCGGGTCGCCGGGGTAGTTCAGTTCCACGTTGCGGCGCGTCAGTTCGATGGCTTTTGCCGAACTATCGACAGAATGAACCAACTCGGCTCCACCACGCATGGCATAGAACGAGAAGCCGCCGGTATAGCAGAACATGTTCAGCACCCTGCGCCCTTGGGCATATTGCTCCAGGAGTGCGCGGTTGTCGCGCTGGTCAACAAAGAATCCCGTCTTCTGTCCGCGCAGCCAGTCCACATAGAAGCGCAGGCCGTTTTCCACTGCGATGTTATTGTCGGTATGCCCCAGCAGGAATCCGTTTTCAGGCTCCATAAACGGCAGCGTGGTCTCACTCTTATAGTAGATATTGTGTATGCGGTCGGCCATGACCTGTGCCAGGGCCTTGGCAATGGCATGACGGGCCAGGTGCATGCCAATGCTGTGGGCCTGCATCACGGCGGTGTCGCCATAGACATCGATGATAAGCCCGGGCAGGTGGTCGCCTTCGCCATGCACCAGGCGGAAGGCATTGGTCTCGCGGCTGGTGGCGAGGGGTTGAGACGGGGAAACCGTCTCACACGGACTGGTGGCGAGGGGTTGAGACGGGGAAACCGTCTCACACGGACATGCCAGCCCGATGGCGATGCGCATCTGAAGGGCAGACTGCAGGCGCGATGTCCAGAACAGGTGGTCAATCTCTACGTCGTTGAAGGTGAGCACCCTCACTGCGATGGAACCTTGCTGATAGTGGCCTACGGCAATGAAGTCGCCGCTTTCTGTCAGCACACGTACCACGCTGCCCTCTTCCACGTCCTTGTCGATATGGTGAATAGCCCCGGAGAAAATCCAGGGATGGTAGCGCCGCAGGCTCTCCTCCTTACCTCTTTTCAGATATATTTGCTTCATTATTCTCTTCTTTAATGATTAATTTGTAATCGCCTGATTCTTTAAGCCTTATGATTTCTTCGTATATCCTTATGCAGGCCCATGCGTCGGTGGCGGCATAGACCTTCTGCTTGTCGTTCAGGATGTCGGCTTCCCAGTTGCTCAGTTGCTGTCGCTTGCTGATTTTATGTCCGAAAAGATTGGCGTAGAGTTTCTGCAGGCTCAGGTCTTCTATACCAATGTCGCTCACCAGGTTCTGAATGTCTATGAAGACGCCTGGCTTGAAATGTCCCCATTTGTGCAGCGAGTTAATGTCGTCGTGCCACGACAGTGCAACCTTCTTCACCTGTTGGTCTTCCAGCAGCCTGATGAGTGCCGGTGTCAGCCCAGTGTGGTTCAGCCGGAAGAGGAAGCAGGTGTCGGGTGTCGATACTTGCAGCAGTGCCGCCTTGTATTGGTTACCCCTTCTGAACGAGGGGCGTGTCTCTGTGTCGAAGCCCAGGATGGGCTGCGACAGCAGGTAGCGCACGGCTCTCTCTGTGTCGTTTGCCGTGAGAATCACGATGATTCTTCCCTGAAATTGTTCGACAGGAAGCGATGAAATCAGCGATTTGTCGTATTTGTTGTATATCGTTTTTGGCATGTCAAGTGGTTTTCGAGGTGCAAAAATACAAAATATTTCATAAATCTTAGTCCTTAATTCATAATTATTTGCTACCTTTGCCGAAGAATTAACGAAATGCAAGAAAAAATGTCAAAGAAAACAGATAAAAAGAAGTCTAAGACAGCCCAGAGGGGGGAGGAGAAGAAATCCCTCCTTGAGGCGCTCGGCTTAAAGCGCATCATAGAGATTTTCCAGAACGAGCGCCTTCATTTCCTTATTGGTATGCTGATGTTTGCCCTGTCTATTTGCATGACCTGGGCTTTTGTTTCTTATTTCTCCACAGGTGCCGTAGACCAGAGCATCATTGAGAATCTGCGCGACGGCGACATGGCCAACCAGGGCGAGAAGTTCCGCAACGCCGTGGGAAGCCTTGGTGCCTATATGTCGTATTTCCTGATGAACCGCTGCTTCGGCGTGGCCGCCTTTGGCATCCCGCTGTTCCTGTTCCTCCTCTCCCTTGCGCTGATGAAGGCCTACAGGCCGCCGCTCCTGAAGTGGTTCATGTGTATTGCCGTGGTGATGATATGGGTGTCGGTGACGCTGGCCGTGTTTGTCACGCCTCTGATGCCCATGAGTCATTTCTGCCCGGGCGGAGAGCATGGCCTTTTCATGGGCGACCTCATCGAGCGCTATGTGGGCACGCCTGGCCTGGTGGCTGTCCTGGCCATCGTTGCCGTGTGCTTCCTGATGTATGTCAGCGGCCAGACCATTATATGGATTCGCAAACTGCTGAATCCCACCAGGTTCCTGCAGAAGGTGAAGTTCACCATCAACGACACGTCGAAGCCCGAAGACACTGACTCTTACGAGAATCTTATCCATACCGAGGAAGACCCTGAGGTGTTTGACAACCCCGAGGAGCAGGTGGTGGAATTTGAACACCACGCCCAGGTTGCCAGTGACGATAAGCCTGAGGCTCCACGCCCCGCGCCCAAGGGTGACGACGAGGGTAAAGAGCCCGAGATGGTGGTGGAGGTGGCCACGGAGGAAGCCAAGGCCGACGGCGGCGATGTTGCCAAGAGTGCCTTGGAAGACATGGAGCCCTACGACCCCAAGCGCGACCTGGAGAACTATCACTACCCCACGCTCGACCTGCTGAAGCATTATGAAGAGGACGGCAAGCCCTATATCAACATGGAGGAGCAGACGGCCAACAAGAACCGCATCATTGAGGTGCTGCGCAACTTCGGCATCGAGATCTCGTCGATACGTGCTACCGTGGGCCCCACCATCACCCTCTATGAGATAACCCCGGCGCAGGGCGTGCGCATTGCCAAGATCCGTAACCTGGAGGACGACATTGCCCTCTCGCTCAAGGCACTGGGCATACGTATCATCGCACCCATACCCGGCAAGGGTACCATCGGCATCGAGGTGCCTAATGTCAAGGCCAACATCGTATCGATGGAGTCGGTGCTTAATTCGAAGAAGTTCCAGGAGACGACGATGGAACTGCCTTGTGCCATGGGCAAGACCATCACCAACGAGGTGTTTATGTTCGACCTGGCTAAATCGCCACACTTGCTGGTGGCTGGTGCAACGGGTCAGGGTAAGTCCGTGGGACTGAATGCCATCCTCACCTCTTTATTATATAAGAAGCACCCGGCGGAACTGAAGATCGTGCTGGTAGACCCGAAGATGGTGGAGTTCAGCATCTACCGCACCATCGACCGCCATTTCCTGGCAGCCCTGCCCGAGGAGTTCGACAATCCCATTATCACCGACACGTCGAAGGTGATCCGCACCCTGCAGAGCCTCTGCGTGGAGATGGATGCCCGCTACGAGTTGCTGAAGGATGCCGACGTGCGCAATATCAAGGAATACAATGCCAAATTCATCTCGCGACAGTTGAATCCCGAGAAGGGCCATAAGTTCATGCCATATATCGTCGTGGTCATCGACGAGTATGGCGACCTCATCATGACGGCAGGCAAGGAGATTGAGTTGCCCATAGCACGTATTGCCCAGAAAGCACGTGCCGTAGGCATCCACATGATTATTGCCACGCAGCGACCCACCACAAACATCATCACGGGTACCATCAAGGCCAACTTCCCTGCCCGCATCGCCTTCAAGGTCTCTCAGGGCATCGACTCGAAGACCATCCTCGACCGTATGGGTGCGCAACAACTCATTGGCCGTGGCGATATGCTCTACCTCCAGGGCAACGACCCCATCCGTGTGCAGTGTGCTTTCGTCGACACCCCCGAGGTGATTGCCATCAACAAGTTTGTGCAGCAGCAGCAGGGCTACATAGAGCCCTTCGAACTGCCTGATCCTCCTGTCGGCGACGGCGATGGCGGCTCCGCGGCCAGCAATGATGCCGACCTGAGCCATCTCGACCCGATGTTCGACGATGCCGCCCGCCTCATCGTGCATGAGCAGAGCGGTTCTACGAGTCTCATCCAGCGTAAGTTTGCCATCGGCTACAACCGCGCCGGCCGACTCATGGATCAGTTGGAGAAGGCTGGTGTCGTAGGACAGGCCCACGGCTCCAAGCCTCGTGAGGTGCTGATACAGGATGATGTGAGCCTGGAGAATCTGTTGAATTCACTACGGTGAAGAGTGAAGAGTGAAAAGTGAAGAATGAAGAATGAAGAATTTCTTTTAGTCGCTACGCTTTGTAAAAGCGGCAAAGCCGAGCGGCTACCGCTTCAATTCGTATAATTCGTGTAATTCGTGTTTTTTTAAATATTCGTGGTAAAATAATAAAAGTATTAGTAATATGAAAAAGATTGTTTTTGCTTTGATGCTGATGTTGGGTGTTACTGTGGCTTCATACGCCCAGACCGCCAAGCAGGTGCTCGATAAGTGTGCCGCCACCATCAGTTCTAAAGACGGCGTAAAGGCCGACTTCACCATGCAGAGTGCACAGTATGGCAACCTCAGCGGCAAGATTGCGGTCAAGGGAAAGATGTTCCATGCCACGACATCTGCCGCAACGATGTGGTTCGACGGCAAGACGCTCTGGACCTATATGGCCAAGAACGAGGAGGTCAACGTCACATCGCCCTCGGAGGCACAGTTGCAGGTGCTCAACCCCTATAACTTCATCAACATGTACAAGAAGGGATTCACCTATACCATGACCCAGACCGACAAGGTCTACAACGTGCATCTGACGGCCTCTGATAAGACCAAGCGCGTGCAGGAGATGTTTATCACCGTCGACAAGGCCACGAGCCACCCTGCGGAGGTGAAACTGCTGCAGAAGCAGAAATGGACCACCTTTACCATTGAGAACCTGCAGACCACAAAACTGGCCGACGCAGAGTTCCGCTTTAATTCCAAGGACTTCCCCTCGGCCGAGGTGATTGACCTGAGATAGGAGGACCCACAGCCACAAGACAGTACATGAACCGCTTGAAACTATTCTTCCTCCTGAGGAAGCAAAACAGCCTGGCACTGAGGCGCAGCCCTGCCTTCGAACAGAGCATGGTGGCGCGTGTGATGATGCTCTTCGGTGCAGGCTTCATGATCATCTACCTGATATTCATCGGCACCATGCTGGCCATGCCCGCGGCCGAAAGCCATACGCCGGCCTTGCTGCTGGCCATGATGCCGCTATGGATGCTTATTGACTTCGGACTGCGCTTCATGGTGCAGCAGACACCATCCATGATGGTCAAGCCCTATATGCTACAGCCCATTCCTTTCTATACCGTCGTCGAGACCTTCCTGGTCAACAGCCTGCTGGCGGGCTATAACTGGACATGGCTGGCCATGCTGCTGCCCTACGCCTTTGTGGTGCTCTGCGGCGGGGCATCCTGGCTGATGGCACTGTCGGTGGTGTTCTCGGGCATGGTGCTCATGATGGCCAACAGCCAGATATACCTCATGGTGCGTACACTGGTGGGCCGCTCGCTGCTCTGGTGGATTGTTCCCGTGGTGCTCTATGGCTCGTTCTGGGCGACGCTGATTGTTGACGAGGACTTGTTCGACACGCAGATGGATGCCGTCACCGAGGCCTGCGCCACCTGGTGGTTCCCGCTGGCATGCATGGTGCTGCTGGCCCTTCTGTTCTGGCTGAACAGATGGATGCAGTTCCGCTTCGTGCGAGAGGAGGTGTCGAGGCAGGAGAAGAAAGAGACGGCCATGAAGACGGTGTCGCAGTTCACCTTCCTCGAACGCTTCGGACAGACGGGCGAGTACCTGAAACTGGAGGTGAAGAGCATCATGCGCAACAAGGCCATACGCTCACGCGTAGTCATGAGCCTCGGCCTCATCGTCATGCTCACGCTGCTCATCTCCTACACTTCTGTCTACGACGGCAAGATGATGCTCAATTTCTGGTGCTTCTATTGTTTCGCCATCTACGGCATGACGACGCTGGTCAAGGTCATGGGGCCCGAAGGCAACTACATAGACCTGCTGATGACCCACCGCGAAAACATCCTCTCCCTGCTCAAGGCCAAATACTATTTCCATGTGGCCATCCTCTTCATACCCTGTCTGCTCATGCTGCCAGCCGTCATCGCGGGCAAGTTCTCAGTGCTGATGATGGTGGCCTATATGCTCCTGTGCAGCGGCATGCTCTATTTCATGCTGTTCCAACTGGCCGTCTTCAACAAGCAGACGCTGCCCCTCGACCAGAAACTCACGGGCAAGGGCAACGTGGAGAACGGCATGCAACTCATCATCGAACTCGTGGCCATGTTTGTGCCACTGGTGCTCGTGGCACTGCTTATCATCGTGGCCAGCGAGACCACGGCCTACATCGTGCTGGCACTCGTCGGCCTCCTGTTCACCCTGGCCCATCCCATCTGGCTACGCAACATCTACAACCGCATGATGAAGCGTAAGTATGAAAACATGGAGGGCTTCCATGCCTCTCGCAGTTCATAGTCATGCCGCCGGAGTATCGAAACTGTATACACTTCGTATTCCGGCTGTATACAACTTGTATTCAGCCTGAATACAGTTTGTATACAGCCGGAATACATTTTGTATACAGCCTGAATACAAGTTGTATTCGGCAGGAATACAAAAATCAATGACTTTTCCTGATTTCACTAGACACTTTTTCTCTTCATTAACTGAATCAGTAGACAGTTGTTCTGTTGCCGTACTGAATCGATAGACACAAGCGAAAAAGCTGTGCTGCTTTTGTTGACAGTCCGGCTTGGTGCCGCAT
>JAFSYY010000082.1 GCA_017455845.1 Prevotella sp.
AAAAAAATAAAAAAGTAAAAAAGGAAAAAGGTGAAAAGGTAGAAAGGTTAAAGGGTAAAAGACTTTTTACCCTAACCATTGCAACTATGTTTTTAAGACAAGTCATTTCTTACCTTTTTACTTTTTTACTTTTTACTTTCTTACTTTCTTGATTTTTAATTTCTTAATTTCTTAATTTTTTAATTTTTTATTTTTTAATCGACTTTCCACTTGGCAAACCAGCGCTCGTTGAAGGTCAGCCCCACGTTGATGCGGAAAGTGTTCTCAGTAATCAGGTCGGTGGCAGAGGTGTGAACCCACTGGGCACTGACGTTGAGTATGGAGCGGTTGTTCCAGCGGTTCTGCAAGGGAATGCCGAAGCCGGCACTCACGCTCAACTCCTTGGGGCCGTTTTTCCCATTTATATTATAATAAGGTGTAGCATAGCCGGCACCCAGTCGATAATGAATACGGTTGATGAAATGCTGGCTTATGGGGTTGGGCACGTAATCGGCACCGACATTCACCTGATAGCGGTCTTTGAGTAAGCCGCTGCGCATGGCATAGATGGTCTGGTTGTCTTTCGTGGATACTTCAGGGAAGTCTATCCCTCCCCATTTCTGAAACATGACATCGGCCCCGACGAAAAGATTGCTGCCGTGGTTCCAGCCCAGGCCCAGGCCGTAGGTCATAGGAACCTCCAGGGCATTGGAGACGACAAACGAGGTGGTGTCGACATTGATGATCTGGCAGGAGGCATCAGCACCCAGTTTGTGGCCTACGCCTACCGTGGCACCTATTGTCAGGGCATCGCGATGCGACAGCCGCTGTTGCCACTGGGCACCGAATGTCAGCAGATAACTGTTGACGTTGGCTGAGTAACTCTTGGTGATGGTGTTGATATTTGAGTTGCTGCTGCTTGTTGCTACCGAGCGGTTGTAAGTGCCCCAGAAATAAGACACGTTGACACCAACCGACAACGGCTCCATCACGCGCCAGCCGGCACCGATGAAAGCCTGGTGCATGCCGCCGGAGCCGGAATAGGTCTCAGTGACGGTGCCGAAGTTGTTTTCCAGTTTTGTGGTCGACGAATAGTCGTAGCCGATATTGGAATAGGGCAACACGCCGAAACTAGCACCAACATTCTTAAACAGGCGGAAACTGCCGACGGCATATTCGAAATTGGCGTTCTTGACATTCAGGCTGGTGTTGTTTTCCTTGAAATTGGTCGACTGCCCCGACATGCCTACGTCGAACACCATTGTGAGGGAGTCGATGGAGGAATAGGAGGCAGGATTGAGTGTGTTCACCACATTGCCCTTGCGCAAAGCCAGGCCTACGCCATTCATACCGCGGCTGAAACCCTGTGACTGGTCGGCAATGGTTCCCAGACCATACTGGCTATAGGGAGACTTGGAGCCGCCCTGGGCATAGCCTGAGAGCGATGCCATGGTTGCCAAAACAGCAATTATAATTCTATTGTTCATAATCGTTTTTTACTTTCAGGGTGCAAAATTATTAAAAAAAATCGAACTAAATGCACTGAAAGTGGAAAATATAGATTAATTTTGCATCGTGAAACGTTTCGAAAACATTTTTAGGATTATTTTTGTTGCCTTTACGACCTTTTTTCTGTCGTTAACAGTCCAGGCGCAAACAGAACAGCGCACCGAGGCGGACAGCGTGGAGATTGGGCTCATCACCTGTTCACCTCACGAGGAAATATACAGCCTCTACGGACATACTGCCATCAGATACCACGACCTGAGGTCGGGCATGGACTGTGTGTTCAACTATGGTGTCTTTAATTTCAAGGCTCCCCATTTCCTCATGCGGTTTGTCTTCGGGCTCACCGACTATGAACTGGGCATTGCGCCTACGATGCCTTTCTTGGAGTATTATGCCCATTGGGGCAGTCAGGTGACGGAACAGGTGCTGAACCTCACGCCGGAGGAGAAGCAGCGCATTATCATGGCTCTGCAAATCAACTATATGCCCAAAAACCGCGTCTATCGCTATAACTACTTTTACGACAACTGTTCTACGCGCCCCCGCGATATGATTGAGAATAACCTGGTTGGAAAGATTGTGTATCAGCCCAGGGCTGACTATACGCCAACGTACAGGGAAATGGTTCATGCCCATACCAAGGGGCATCCCTGGAGCACATTCGGCATAGACCTGCTGCTGGGCATCAGGTCTGACCTCAAGACCGCCATGCGGCAGCAGGAGTTCCTGCCCGACAATCTGAGATACGATTTCGACCATGCTACCATAGAACGGGAGGGCAGGCGAGAGCCACTCGTCAAAGAGCGCAGGCAACTGGTGCCTCCCGGCGTGCAGGTTGTAGAGCAGGAATTCCCGCTCTCGCCTACCGTTTGCGGCATTATCCTCTTGCTGTTGTCGATTGTCGTGCTGCTATACGAGTATGCCAGGAAAGCCACCGTCAGGCTTTTCGATATCCTGCTGATGCTGCTGACAGGCTTGGCTGGCATGGTGCTGTTTGTCATGATATTCTCCCAGCACCCCACCACCAGCATCAACCTGCAGATACTGATACTGAATCCCCTCTCCCTGTTTTTTGTCTGGCCTGTGTGGAAAGGGCGCAGAACGCAGTGGTTCCGCCTTTCTGCGTTCTTCACGCTGACATTCCTCGTAGGCGGTTTTTGGCAAGACTATGCCGAGGGCATGGAATTGTTGGCATTATGTTTGCTGTTAAGATGTGTGAGACATTACAATGACAAATAGATACCTTTATATCACCCTGTTGGCCGTATTGGGCTTCAAGGCAGACTTCGTGGCAGGAAAGACTGTTGCGAAAGGCGTGCCGCGCCTGGTGGTCAACATCACTATAGACCAGTTGCGCAGCGACTATCTGGAAACCTTCGCCCCTTATTATTCCAATAAGGGCTTCCTGCGGCTGCTCAGCGAGGGCATGGTCTATACCAATGTGTCCTATCCCTTCACACCTGTTGACAGGGCATCGGCTACTGCTGCCATCGCCACCGGCGTTACACCTTATTATAATAATATAATAGGCAGACAATGGCTGAACAGGGAGACCCTGAGACCTGTAGGATGTGTTGACGACAAGAAATACACGGGTCTGGGTACGCTCGACACGACCTCGCCCTCGAAACTAAGCACCTCAACGCTAAGCGACGAACTGAAGATGGCCAGCGGCGGCAAGGCTATCGTGTTTGCCATTGCACCATTCCGCGATGCCGCCGTACTCTCCGGCGGACATGCCGCCGACGGCGCCCTGTGGATAGACGACTGGCAGGGCGAATGGTGCTCGTCGTGCTATTACTACAAGTCACTGCCCCCATGGATTCAGGATTACGACCGGCAGCAGGCACCATGCCGCAGGATAGACAAAATAGAGTGGACATCGAGTCCGCTCATGGAAAAAGATGGCGCAGACATTATCCTCACCAGCGAGCAGGTGCCCTTCAAATACCGTTTCACTGGCCAGCGCCGCTATCAGGAGTTCAAGACCAGCGCACTGGTCAACGCCGAAGTGACCGACGTGGCCCTTCAGTGTGTTGCCAACAACGGCATGGGCGATGACAGGGTGACCGACCTGCTCAACATCACCTATTATGCAGGAAGGTTCAACGACAAGGACGTGACAGATTGTCAGTCGGAGATTCTCGACACTTATATCCGGCTCGACAATGAAGTGGGCAGGCTTATAGACAAACTGGAAAACAGGCTGGGGCTGGCCAATGTGCTGTTCGTCCTGACCAGTACGGGCTATTGCGACGAGGAAAAGGTGGACTATAATGCCTACAGAATACCTACGGGCACCTTCTATATGAAGCGGGCTTCCAACCTCTTGAATATTTACCTGGGAGCCATCTGGGGACAGGGCAACTATGTGGAAACCACCTACAGGAACCAGATGTTCCTCAACAGGAAACTGCTGGAAACCAAGAAGATCAGCATGGCTGACGCCCTGGGGCGTGCCCAGGAGTTCCTGTCGATGATGACGGGCATCAGGAATGTCTATACCTCATTGCAACTGCTCACCAGCAACGACGAGCAGATACAAAAGGTGAGAAACGCCTATAATCCTGAAAACTGCGGCGATGTGGTCATAGAGGCCGCTCCCGGCTGGCATGTGCTCAATGAAGACACGTATGAGAGCGAACTGTCGAGAGCAGCACATATACAGTTTCCCATAATCTTCTACGGTGCAGGCATCACATCAGAGCAGATTCCACAGCCTGTAACCGTTGATCAGATAGCACCGACAATTGCCCGTGCTATCCGTATCAGGGCACCCAATGCATGCTCCTCAAAGCCATTGTTTTGATGAAGAAAAAGCATCAAAACATCAAATAATGGATGATTTATGCTGATTATTGGCAAAAAATCACTAACTTTGCACCCCAAATCGTAAATAAAGCGTAAATCGCTAATAAATCGTAAATCGAAAATAGATCGTAAATCGAAAATAAGTAAATCGTAAATCGAAAATAAGTAAATCGTAAATCGAAAATAAGTAAATCGTAAATAAACAAGATGAATTTCAATAATATTCTGAAGGCTCTGTTTGGCGACAAGTCGTCGCGAGACATGAAGAAAATACAGCCTTTCGTGGAAAAAGTGAAGGCTGAGTCGCCAAAGATTGAGGCGCTGGACAACGACGCACTGCGTGCACGAACGGCAGAAATACGCCAGCAGGTGCAGGCAGCAGCCAAGGCACAGAAAGAGGAAATAGAGAAACTCAAGGCCACCATTGAGGACACACCGCTGGACGAGCGTGCCGACATCTTTGCCAAGATCGACAAGATAGAGAAGGAAGCACTCGACGAATACGAGAAGGCTCTCAATGAAGTGATGCCGGAGGTCTATGCCATCGTGAAAGAGACGGCCCGTCGCTTTGCAGAGAACGAGGAAACCATCGTCACGGCCAATGACTTTGACCGTGAACTGGCTGGCGACCCCCGCAAGGACTTTATCACCATCGACGGCGACAAGGCCATCTATCACAACCACTGGACGGCCGGCGGCAACGACCTGAAATGGGAGATGATACACTACGACGTGCAGTTGTTTGGCGGCGTGGTGCTGCATCAGGGAAAGATTGCCGAGATGGCTACGGGTGAAGGTAAGACCCTCGTGGCTACGCTGCCTGTCTTCCTGAACGCACTGACGGGCAACGGCGTTCACGTGGTTACAGTGAACGATTATCTGGCCAAGCGTGACTCCGAATGGATGGGACCGCTCTATATGTTCCACGGCCTGAGCGTCGACTGTATCGACAAGCACCAGCCTAACTCGCCTGCCCGCCGACGGGCCTATCAAGCCGACATCACCTTCGGTACAAACAACGAGTTTGGCTTCGACTACCTGCGTGACAATATGGCCATATCGCCGGCCGACCTGGTACAGCGTGCCCATAACTACGCCATCGTCGACGAGGTGGACTCCGTGCTCATCGACGATGCCCGTACACCTCTTATCATCAGTGGTCCCGTGCCAAAGGGCGAGGTGCAGATGTTCGAGGAGTTCCAGCCCCTCGTGGAGAAACTCTATGGCGTGCAGAAGCAACTGGCTACCCAGTTCCTGGCCGATGCCAAGCAGAAAATCACAGAGGGTCAGAAGACCAACAACAAAGAGATGATAGAAGAGGGCTTCCTCTCGCTGTTCCGCTCGCATAAGTCGCTGCCCAAGAACAAGCCCCTTATCAAATACCTCTCTGAAGAAGGTATCAAGGCCGGTATGCTCCGCACCGAGGAGAAGTATATGGAGAACAACAACCGCAAGATGCCGGAGGCGGTCGAGCCGCTGTTCTTCGTCGTTGACGAGAAATTGAACTCTTGCGACCTGACAGATAAGGGTACTGCCTGGCTGGCTAACCAGGTGAACGATGCCGAACTCTTCGTGCTGCCCGACATTGCAGGACAACTGTCGGCTCTCGAGGCTGAAACAACCCTCACCGACGAGGAACGCCTGAACAAGAAAGACGAACTGATGAGCCACTATGCCGTGCAGAGTGAGCGCGTACACACCTTGCAGCAGTTGCTCAAGGCCTATACCATGTTCAACAAGGACGACGAGTATGTGGTCATCGACGGCGAGGTGAAAATCGTGGACGAGCAGACAGGACGTATCATGGAAGGCCGCCGCTGGAGCGATGGCTTGCACCAGGCCGTGGAGGCCAAGGAGCACGTGAAGGTGGAGGCTGCCACGCAGACCTTTGCCACCATCACCCTGCAGAACTATTTCCGCATGTACCACAAACTGGCGGGTATGACCGGTACGGCTTCTACGGAGGCTGGCGAGTTCTGGGACATCTATAAACTGGACGTGGTGGAGATTCCCACCAACAAGCCCGTAGCCCGTAACGATATGGACGACCGCGTCTATAAGACCGCCCGCGAGAAATACCGTGCCGTCATCGAGGAAATTGTCAGTATGCGCAATGCAGGACGTCCCACGCTGATAGGTACTACCAGCGTCGAGATCTCTGAACTGCTGAGCCGTATGCTCGACATGTATGTGAATCCTGTCACGGGCGTTCGCGAGGGCATACCCCATCAGGTGCTGAATGCAAAATTACACCAGAAGGAGGCCGACATCGTGGCTATGGCCGGCCAGCAGGACAGCCAGGGACGTGGTGCCGTGACCATCGCCACCAATATGGCCGGTCGTGGTACCGATATCAAGTTGTCGCCCGAGGTGAAGGCTGCCGGCGGTCTGGCCATCATTGGTACGGAGCGCCACGAGAGCCGCCGCGTGGACCGTCAGTTGCGTGGTCGTGCAGGCCGCCAGGGTGACCCGGGCTCATCAGTGTTCTATGTCTCGCTGGAAGACAAACTGATGCGACTTTTTGCCAGCGAGCGTATCGCCTCTGTGATGGACCGTCTTGGCTTCAAGGAGGGCGAGATGATTGAGAGCCCGATGATATCGAAGAGCATCGAGCGTGCACAGAAGAAGGTTGAGGAGAACAACTTCGGCATCCGTAAGCGCCTGCTGGAATACGACGACGTGATGAACAAGCAGCGTACCGTCATCTACGAGAAGCGTCGCCACGCCTTGATGGGTGAGCGTATAGGCATGGATATTGCCAACACTATCTGGGATCGCGTCAGCACCATCATCGAGCGCAACGACTACGAGGGTTGTAAGGAGGAGTTCATACACCTCTTTGCCATGGAGGTGCCTTTCACCGAACAGCAGTTCCAGAGTGAGAAACCCGACAAACTGGCAGAGGATGCTTTCCAGGCTGCACTGGCCAACTTCACCCGCAAGACAGACCACATCCGTGAGGTGGCATGGCCCGTTATCAAGCGCGTCTATGAGGAACAGGGCCAGATGTACGAGCGTATCATGGTGCCTATCACCGACGGTCGCCGCGTCTACAATATTGCCTGCAACCTGGAGGAAGCCTACAACACGGAGTGCAAGGCCGTTGTCAAGGAGTTTGAGAAGCAGATGCTGCTACATATCATCGACGACTCATGGAAGGAGAACCTGCGTGAACTTGACGAACTGCGTCACTCTGTGCAGAACGCCAGTTACGAGCAGAAAGACCCGCTGCTCATCTTCAAACTGGAGAGTGCGAAGGTGTGGGACAATATGATCAATGAGATGAACAACCGCACCATGGCAGTGCTGAACCGTGGGCAGATACCTGAGATGCAGCAGGAGGTGCGCGAGGCAGCCCCGGAGGAACATACCGACCGTCGCCAGTACACGGAGAACAAGCAGAACGTGCAGGAAGAGCAACTCGTGGACCAGAGCCAGCAGGCTGCTGCACAGCACGACACCCGTGCCCAACAGCCTCGCAACCCGATTATCAAGGATAAGTTGCCAGGACGCAATGACCCCTGTCCCTGCGGCAGCGGCAAGAAGTTTAAGAACTGCCACGGCAAGGGCATTGTATAAGCCACCCTTGGCCTATTTGCCCTATTAGCCTCATTAGTCCCATTAGTCCTATAAGTCCCATAGGTCCCATAAGACTCATAAGCCCCATGATAAAAATAGAGAATCTCAAGAAACAGTTTGGAGAGACCGTTGCCTGTAATATCCCGTCGTTCACTATCAACGACGGCGATATTCTGGGCTTGGTAGGCAACAATGGCGCTGGCAAGACCACGCTGTTCCGCATGATGCTGGATCTTCTGAAGCCCGACGAAGGAACTGTTACCATCGATGGCATCAATCCGGCCATGTCGGAAGAATGGAAACAGCAGACGGGGGCTTATATCGACGAAGGCTTCCTGATAGACTATCTCACTCCTGAGGAGTATTTCGCCTTCCTGGGAAAAATCAGCGGTATTCAGCAAAATGTTGTTGACAGCCGGCTCGAACAATATGAGCACTTTGCGGGAGGTGAGATATTCGGCCAGAAAAAACTCATACGTAACCTCTCTGCCGGCAACAAACAGAAGGTTGGCATTATCTCGGTACTCATCCGCGAACCCAAGATAGTGATTCTTGACGAGCCGTTTAATTTCCTTGACCCCACCAGTCAGAATGTGCTGAAACGAACGCTGACGCAGTATGCCTCCAGCGTAGGTGCCACTGTGCTTGTCAGCAGCCACAACCTGCAGCACACTGTCGAGATATCAACACGCATAGCCTTGTTGGAGAAGGGACAGATAATCAGAGACCTTTCGAATGTTGACTCTGGGGCACAGCAGGAACTGGCCGACTATTTTGGTGACTAAGAATCGTTGCTCTGGCTGCCAGGAATCAGTTTTTTTGTGACCGGGAACAACTTTTTTGCACGTTTTTTCTAAAAAGAAGCAAAAAAATTTTCTTATCTCACTGAAAATGAGTATCTTTGCAGTCCCAAATTAAAAAACATATAATAATAAGGAGAAACATAACATGACTAAGGCAGAAATTGTTAAGACAATTGCTTTGCAAACAGGCGTAAATATCAAGGAGGTTTCGGTCGTCGTAGAGGCTTTTATGGAGGAAATCCGCAATAGCCTTGCAGACAACAAAGAGAATGTTTACCTTCGCGGATTCGGTAGTTTTATCGTGAAGCATCGTGCACAGAAAACCGCACGCAACATTTCCAAGAATACCACACTTGTTATTGAAGCCCATGACCTGCCGGCGTTCAAGCCCTGCAAGAGTTTCATTGACCGCATGGACAAGAAATAAGGTTCTCTGACTGCACAGACAAGTGTTCATAACCCTGAGATACTATTGATTTTAAATTCAAATAATAAACATTTTTACAACTATGCCAAACGGAAAGAAAAAGAAGGGCCACAAGATGGCAACCCACAAGCGTAAGAAGAGATTGCGCAAGAATCGCCATAAGAGCAAGTAATCCTTGCCGGCGAACAAGAGAATGAAAGGAGTGTCGCAAGCATTGACGTGCTTGATTCACTCCTTTTTTGTTTTTTACAAATCAAGTCAAATAACAACAACATGACAAGCGAAGTTATCATTGATGTACAACCCAAGGAAATATCCATCGCACTCTTGGAGGACAAGAGCCTGGTGGAATACCAGAACGAGCCGCGTGAGGCATCGTTTGCCGTGGGAAACATCTACATGGGTAAAGTGAGAAAACTGATGCCTGGACTGAACGCCTGTTTCGTGGATGTTGGTTCGGAAAAAGATGCTTTTCTGCATTATCTTGACTTAGGACTTCAATTCAGTTCTTTCGAGAAATACCTCAAGCAGGTTGCAAGCGACAGAAAGAAACTTTATCCCATACAGAAAGCCACTATCCAGCCTACACTCCCCAAAGACGGCAGTATACAGAACATACTGAAGGTGGGCCAGGAAATCATGGTGCAGGTGGTGAAGGAACCTATCAACACTAAGGGGCCGCGCCTTACCTGCGACCTCAGTTTTGCCGGGCGCTATATGGTGCTCATTCCTTTTGGCGATAAAGTCTCGGTATCGAGCAAAATCAAGCGTGGAGAGGAGCGCAGCCGCCTCAAGCAACTCATCCAGAGCATGAAGCCGAAGAATTTCGGCGTCATCGTGCGTACGGTTGCCGAAGGCAAGCGTGCCGCAGAATTAGACCAGGAACTCAAGGTGCTGATGAAGCGATGGGAGGATGCCATCACTAAGGTACAGAAGACCACCGAGCGCCCACAACTGGTATTCGAGGAGCAGACACGTGCCGTGGCATTATTGCGCGACCTCTTTAACCCCACTTACGACGGCATACATGTCAACGATGCCGACATCTTCAACCAGATTCATGACTATGTTTCGTTGATAGCCCCCGAAAAGGCCGACATTGTGAAGTTATATAAAGGCAATGTGCCCATTTTCGATAATTTCGACGTAACGAAACAGATTAAATCCGGATTCGGACGTACCGTGAACTATAAACGCGGCGCCTACCTCATCATCGAGCATACAGAGGCCATGCATGTGGTGGACGTCAATAGCGGGACACGCATCAAGAAAGAAAACGGACAGGAAGCCAATGCCCTGGAGACCAACCTGGGTGCTGCCGACGAACTGGCACGCCAGTTGCGTCTGAGGGACATGGGTGGCATCATCGTCGTGGATTTCATCGACATGAACCTGGCCGAAGACCGACAGATGCTCTATGAGCGGATGTGCGAGAATATGAAGAAAGACCGCGCCCGCCATAATATTCTCCCGCTGTCGAAGTTCGGACTCATGCAGATCACCCGTCAGCGCGTGCGTCCTGCCATGGACGTGGCCGTTGATGAGAGTTGTCCTACCTGTCATGGCACCGGGAAAATAAAATCGAGCATTCTGTTCACTGATCAACTGGAGAGCAAAATTGACACACTGGTCAACAAGATAGGCATTAAGCACTTCTCACTGCATGTCCACCCATACGTTGCAGCCTTTATCAATCAGGGCGTCTTCTCGCTGAAGCGGCGCTGGCAACTGAAATATGGCCTGGGCATACGTATTATACCGAACCAAAAAATGGCATTCCTGCAATACGAGTTCTATGACGCCAAGCGTCAGTTTATTGACATGCAGGAAGAGAACGAAGAGGTGACAAAGTAGCCAGGAGCACCATTTATGATTATTACTAACTGAAACAACAAAAGAACTATGACTCTAAGAAAACGAATCCTTACCATGATGCTGGTGGCAATGGCCATCAGCACCGTGGATGCCCAGCCTGTTGTCAATGCCGACACCCGCTTTGCACGCGGGGCCACCATGGCCTTCGGCCGTATAACGTCCATCAGTGCCAATGGCGGCAGTTCTGTCACAAAACGTGGATTCTGCATCGCAGAAACACCCGAACCTACCGTCGATGACATTGTCAGCAAAAAGACTCTGTCAAACAATGGCGTCATCTACTATTTCGAAGATCTCAAACCTGCCACGATGTATTACATGCGGGCATACGCCACCAATAAAGACGGTGAGACAGGCTATGGCGAAACCATCAAGTTCTCCACCCTGCCCATGGGACAGGTGACCTACTGGTACAACAACGGAGGCGATGAGGCCGCCAACACCCGTGTCAACGATGCCGCCACCAAGGCATGCGAGATCTTTAACAACCTCACCAGTATCAGGAAGCATTATAGCATCGGCTATAGCGCCGGTACGCCCACGGCCGACTGCTACTATGCCGATGAGCCTTGGATGAACATGGGCCCCAGCGCATCCTATCAGAGGACAGGAACCATTATGCACGAGATGCAACACGGTTTGGGTCTTGTTCCCTATACCACGCAGTGGAACAAGAATATCCTCCGAGCCAGTCTTGACGGCGATGGCAGAGGCACCGGCCTTTGGTTGGGCGACCGCGTGTCGGAATTTCTCGATTTCTGGGACAACACCACCGGCTCTCACTTGAATGGCGACTACCAGCACATGTGGCCCTACGGCATCAACGGTGCCAGTGAAGACGATGGTGCACTGAAGACCTACTATGCCAACGCCATGATCGGGCAGGCACTGGGCGAGGACGGCCTGGAGCATCGCAGCGATGTGTTTGCCGAGCCATGCTATGTCTTTAATCAGGATGACAACACGAAGTATTATCTGAAAAATGAGTCAGAGAGTAGGGGACTCTATACCTCATACCTCGTTCCCAACGGGTCGGGGCTGTTGAAATGGCGCACGATGACCTCGGCCGAGGCACAGGAAAACGACAGTGCCGCCTGGTATATCACCTTCACCCCTGAGAATCAGTATTATCAGTTCCGCAACGCATCCACGGGGCAGTATCTTACGTTTAGCGGCGGCTTCAAGACCCTGAACCGCTCGTCGCTGACCAGTGCAGATAATTTCCACTTGATGAAGGGACGTGTTGACGTGGGAGAGGGCAGCGAGGCCAAGCGCGGCTATTGGCTCATTCATCCCACAGGCACCTTTACGCCCAACTGTCTGCAGGCCAATGCCAGCGGCAATACTGGCAGTGCCACCTTTAATATTGCCAACAGTGCCACTGCCCAGCGATGGCTCATCCTGACTGCCGCTGAGATGGCTGAGGTGGAGAACCTGATGATGGCTCAACTGAAAAAGCAGGCTGCAGATGTGCTGGCCCTCGTCAAGCCATTGGCAGAGGTGCCGCATACAGAGAACACGGCTGGTGCCGACGCAGCCTTTGCCGCTGCCCTCAGCGATATTGAGCAACGGCTGGAGAGCAGCATGTCGGCTGCTGAACTGACCTCGCTGGCTACTGAAGCCAACAGTGCAGCCTTCGAATTCCTTTCCAACGTCTCGGCGACAGATGTGGAAAGGCCGTTCGACCTGACATACCTTGTCAGCAATCCTGGGCTTGACAACGACACGGAAGGATGGTCGACGACAGCCACCATTAATTATTCGTGCGCGGAGTTCTATCAAACCACCTTTGATTTCAATCAGACCATTAAGAACTTGCCTGCAGGCAACTATAGGGTGCGTGCACAAGGCTTCCAGCGTCCGGGAAAGGCAGCCGATGCCTATTCCGCATACACCTCGGGCAACGACAAGGTGACGGCCTTTATCTATGGCGGCACCAAGAGTAAGAAACTGTTGCAGGCCTGTGCCGAGGCTCAGTCCAAGAAAATTGGCGGCAGCGAATCGGCTGTGGGAGGAAAGTATATTCCCAACGACATGCAGTCGGCAAGCCTCTATTTCAAGAAGGGACTCTATGAAAACTTTGTCGACGTGCCAGTGACAACCAGCGGCGCATCGCTCAAAATAGGCATACGTTCGTCGACAATGGATAGTTACTACTGGGTGATCTTCGACAACTTCCGACTGCATTTCTTCGGCGGCACCGATCCCAACGACCCGTCGGGCATCGGCGCTGTGCTAGTGAATAACGAAGAAAGAATTGTAAATAGTGAGGTCTACGACCTGCAGGGCCGCCGTGTGGAATCTTCAATCCATGATTCTCAGTCTTCAAAGTTGAAGAAGGGTTTCTACATTGTTGGTGGCAAGAAGGTAGTCGTGAGGTGATGCTTTACAGTTCATAGTTCATAGTTTATAGTTGCACCCATGCTGATACTGAAAATAGTTTTCTGGTGTTGCATAGCACTCGTAGTCTATACCTATATAGGCTACGGTGCTGTGCTCTTTGTCATTCTGAAGGTAAAAAAGATGTTCTTCGGCAAGGAGGCGCGTCCTATCCTGCCTCTCAACGAGGACCTGCTGCCCGACGTGACGCTGATGGTCTGTGCCTACAACGAGGAGGAGGTCGTAGACGAGAAGATGCAGAACATCCGCCAGTTGAACTATCCGAAGGATAAACTCTGCGTGATGTGGGTCACCGACGGCAGCACCGACCGTACCAATGAACTGCTCGGCAACTATTCCGAAGTGAAACTGGTGTTCTCGCCAGAAAGGAAAGGCAAGGCCATGGCTATGCAGCACGGGCTCAGGGAGAACAAGGCCCCATACGTTGTCTTTACCGATGCCAACACGATGCTCAACGCTGATGCCATACGCGAGATTGTCCGACAGTTCATGAAAAAGAACGTCAGTTGTGTGTCGGGCGAGAAACGTGTCGCAGCCCGTAGGGTAGGCGAGGCCGCTGCCGAGGGCGAAGGACTCTACTGGAAATACGAGAGCACCCTGAAACAGTGGGACAGCGACCTCTATTCGGCCATGGGTGCCGCCGGCGAACTCTTTGCCGTGCGCATGGAGCACTACCGCGAGGCCCCCGCCAATGCGCTCCTCGATGACTTCATGATGTCGATGCTTATCCTGAAGGATGGCCACCGCATAGCCTATACCAGCGAGGCCTACGCCACGGAATACGGTTCGGCCAACACACAGGAAGAGTCGAAGCGCAAACGGCGCATCGCGGCCGGAGGGCTGCAAAGCATCTGGTGGCTGCGCGACCTGCTGAACCCCTTCGCACACCCCAAGGTGGCCTTTCAGTTTATCTCTCATCGTGTGCTCCGCTGGAGCATCACGCCCTTTGCCCTCCTTGCCCTCATACCCCTGAATCTTGTTCTCGTCATCCTTGGTGCAGGCAAGTTGTATCTGCTTATCGGCATCCTGCAACTCCTGTTCTACCTGGCTGCTACCCTGGGACATATCCTGAAAGCCATGGGTCGCAGGAACAAACTGCTGTATGTGCCCACCTACTTCCTGTTCATGAATCTCAACGTCTTCCTTGGCATCCGCTATCTCTCAACCCATAAGTCAAGCGGCACCTGGGAGAAAGCGAAGCGAGGATAACCAACCCTCGCTGCCATACTCCCTCCGTATACTCCTCCCGTTTGTTTTGAGCCTTTTCTGCAAATAATCTTCTTTTTCTTTGCCCATTCCAACTTATCTTCGTAATTTTGGACCAATAGCTCATTTTGCAGGCTGAAACCTTTCTGAAAGCACCATAAATACAGGCGTTTTAAGAGTTTAAGCTAGCTTCAGGCATAATTCGGCGATTGAAATTGCTCAATAGCTCATTTTGCAGGCTGGAATAGGGCCGG
>JAFSYY010000083.1 GCA_017455845.1 Prevotella sp.
ACGAAGAAGAAGAAGTATTGCCGTTTCAAGAAGAGCGGTATCAAGTATATCGACTACAAGGATCCCGAGTTCCTGAAGAAGTTCCTTAACGAGCAGGGTAAGATTCTGCCCCGTCGCATCACCGGCACCTCGTTGAAGTACCAGCGCCGTGTGGCTCAGGCCGTTAAGCGTGCACGTCAGATTGCATTGCTGCCTTATGTAACCGATTTGATGAAGTAAACAAAGGAGGACGCAAGAATGGAATTGATATTGAAAGAAGATATTATCGGCTTGGGATTCAAGAACGATATCGTGAACGTTAAGTCTGGCTATGGCCGCAACTACCTGATACCTCAGGGCAAGGCCGTTATTGCCTCTCCCTCTGCCAAGAAAGTTCTGGCCGAGAACCTGAAGCAGCAGGCTCACAAGTTGGCAGCACAGAAGGCTGCCGCCGAGGAGAAGGCTGCCATGCTGCAGGGCGTGGCTCTGACCATTACCGCCAAGGTAAGCAGCAATGGCCAACTCTACGGCTCTGTGACCAACATGACCGTTGCAGAGGAACTTGCCAAATTGGGCAAGGAGGTTGACCGCAAGATCATTGTCCTCAAGGATATCAAGAAGGTCGGTGAGTATGTTGCCGTGGTGCGTTTCCACAAGGAGGTAAGCGCCGAGATTCCTGTCACCGTCGTTGCCGAGGCTGGCGAAGAGCCCGTCAAGGCCGCCGTCAAGGAGGCTCCTGTCGAGGAGGCACCTGTTGAGGAGGCACCTGCCGTGGAGGATGCTCCCGTTGATGAGGCAGAGGCTCCCGCAGAAGAGTAAATCCGCTGTAAAGCAATTATCGTTGATATTATAACGGAAATCCCGGTCACAGTACTGTGACCGGGATTTTTCTATGCTGATTGTTTGGCGGTTTGAGGAAAATGTCGTAACTTTGCGCCATATACTTATCCTTAAACAGATAGCGTTGGAACAGGCAATTTTTCGTAGGACGGAACTCCTACTGGGCGATGAGGCCATGAGCCGCATCAGTGAGAAGCGTGTAATCATCTTTGGCGTGGGCGGAGTAGGTTCGTGGTGCGCAGAGAGCCTGGTGCGTAGTGGTATTAGGAAGTTGACGATTGTTGACTCCGACCGTGTGTGCATCACCAACATCAACCGTCAGTTGATGGCAACGACAGAGACCGTAGGTCAAGTGAAGGTGGATGCCCTCAAGGAGCGCCTGCTCAGCATCAACCCCTCGGCAGAGATTACGGCCTTGCAACAGGTCTTTTCTGCCGACACCGCAGAGCGTTTCAGCCTCGACACATACGACTATATCATCGATGCCATCGACTCGCTGAAAGATAAGGCCCTGCTCATCCTGATGGCCACAGGGCTTCCCTCCAGCCGTGGCGACAAGAGGGGGCCTACATTGTTCTCATCGATGGGTGCTGCCTTGAAACTCGACCCCACGCGCATCAAGACCGCCGAGTTCTGGAAGGTACATGGCGACCCCCTGGCGCGTGCCCTGCGCAAGCGTTTCAAGCGCGATGGCCAGTACCCCAAGCGCAAGTTCCAGTGTGTCTATTCCGACGAACTGTTAGAAAACAAGATGCCTATAGACCCTGACGACAAGGGCAACGGCACCATTGCTCATATCACTGCCATTTTCGGCTTCATGCTGGCCGCCTTAGTGGTGCAAGATGCCGTAAAACCCGTCACTCGCACCCTGTAACACGCACCTTGTACTTCGAATTCACTTTTAAAAGACTCAAATAAATTTGGTCTTTTGCTCTTTTTTTCGTACCTTTGCAAACAAACTGAAAACCGAACAATCAATGGACGACGAAATAAAGGAGATAGAGGAACAAGGAACAGGTGGCAAAGGACAAGAGCCCGAAGAAACCGCCGCCCACTCCGACTACAAGCCCGTGAACCGCTTTGATGCCTCGGTGGTACACCACCTCAGCGGCATGTACCAGAACTGGTTTCTCGACTATGCCTCGTATGTCATTCTGGAGCGTGCCGTGCCACATATCGAGGATGGCTTCAAGCCCGTGCAGCGCCGCATCCTGCACTCCATGAAGCGCATGGACGACGGCCGCTATAACAAGGTGGCCAACATCGTGGGCCACACCATGCAGTTCCATCCACACGGCGATGCCTCCATCGGCGATGCCCTGGTGCAACTGGGACAGAAAGAACTGCTGATAGACACGCAGGGCAACTGGGGAAATATCCTCACGGGCGACCGTGCCGCAGCACCGCGATATATCGAGGCACGCCTGAGCAAGTTTGCACTGGACACCGTCTTCAACCCCAAGACCACCGAATGGCAGTTGTCGTACGACGGCCGCAACAAGGAGCCTATCACCCTGCCGGTGAAGTACCCGCTACTGCTGGCGCAGGGTGCCGAGGGTATTGCCGTGGGGCTGTCGTCGAAGATCCTGCCCCATAACTTCTGCGAGATCTGCGATGCCGCCATCGCCTATCTCCACGGCGAGGAGTTCCATCTCTATCCCGACTTCCTGACGGGCGGCAGCATCGACGTATCCAAATACAACGACGGCCAGCGAGGCGGCGTGCTGAAGGTGAGGGCGAAGATTGAGAAACTCGACCAGAAGACGCTCGTCATCCGCGACCTGCCTTACTCCAAGACCGTCGACAGCCTCATAGACAGCATCAAGAAAGCCATAGAGAAAGGCAAGATCAAAGCCCGCCATGTCACCGACCTGACATCGGCCACGGTGGAGATACAGATTCACCTCATGCCGGGTATCAGCAGCGACAAGACCCTTGATGCCCTCTATGCCTTCACCGACTGCGAGATCAGCATCTCGCCCAACTGCTGCGTCATCAAAGACGACAAGCCGCAGTTCCTCACCGTGAGCGACGTGCTGCGCCACAGCACCGACCGCACCAAGGACCTTATCCGGCAGGAACTGGAGATCCGCAAGAACGAGTTGCTGGAACAACTGCACTTCCAGTCGCTGGAGAGAATCTTTATCGAAGAGCGCATCTATAAGGACAAGAAATTCGAAGAGGCACCCAATGTTGACAAGGTGTGCGAGCATATCGACAACCGCCTGACGCCTTATTACCCCACCCTGGTGCGCGAGGTGACCAAGGACGACATCCTCAAACTGCTGGAAATCAAGATGCAGCGCATCCTGAAGTTCAACAAGGAGAAAGCCGACGAACTGATGGCACGCATCAAGGCCGAGATCGACGATATAGACCGCGACCTGAATAACCTCGTGGAGGTGACCGCCGCCTGGTTCCAGTTCCTGAAGGACAAGTATGGCAAAGACCATCCGCGCATGACCGAGATACGCAACTTCGACACTATCGAAGCGTCGAAGGTGGCCGAGGCCAACGAGAAACTCTACATCAACCGCAACGAGGGCTTCATAGGCACGGGGCTGAAGAAAGACGAGTTTGTGTGCAACTGCTCCGACATCGACGACATCATCATCTTCTACCGCGAGGGTAAGTTCAAGGTGGTGCGTGTGGCCGAGAAACTCTTCGTCGGCAAGAACATCATCTGGCTGGGCGTTTTCAAGAGAAACGACAAGCGTACTATATATAATATGGTGTATCGCGACGGCAAGGCCGGCACCTGCTATATCAAGCGCTTCAACGTGACAGGCATCACCCGCGACCGCGAGGTGGATCTGACACAGGGCACCCCGGGCTCGCGCATCCTTTACTTCACGGCCAACCCCAACGGCGAGGCCGAGGTCATCAAGGTGACGCTCGACGCCGTGGTGCTCAATGCCCATCCGCGCATGAGCCTCTTCATGGAGCGCTCGTTTGCCAGCATCGAGATAAAGGGACGCTCGTCGAAAGGTCTCATCCTGACCAAGTTCCCCGTGCACCGCATCACACTGAAGAGCCAGGGACACTCCACGCTGGGAGGACGCAAGGTGTGGTTCGACCCCGATGTCAACCGCCTGAACTACGACGAGCACGGCCGCTTGCTGGGCGAGTTCTTCGATGATGACCAGATACTGGTGGTGCTGAGAAACGGCGAGTTCTACCTGACAAACTTCGACGCAAACAACCACTACGAGGAAAACATGCTGCGCATAGAGAAATTCGAGCCCGACAAGGTGTGGACCTGCGTGCTCTTCGATGCCGACAACCAGGGCTATCCCTACCTGAAACGATTCCTGATGGAGGGCAACAGGCGCAAGCAGAACTTCCTGGGCGACAACCCGCAGTCGCAGATGGTCCTCCTCACCGACGTGGTCTACCCGCTCATCAAGGTGACCTATGGCGGTGCCGATGCAGCGCGCGGCTCAGAGGAAATCGATGCCGAGCAGTTCATAGCCGTCAAGGGCTTCAAGGCCAAGGGCAAGCGTATCAGCACCTGGCAGGTGGAGAGCATTGAGGAACTGGAGCCCGTACGATTCCCAGAGGAGCCAGAGGCAACTGAGGAACCAGAAGCAACAGAGGAACCGGAGAAACAAAACGAGCCAAAGCAACAGAACGAGCCAAAGCAACCAGAGGGACAGGAAAGGCCGGAGGCATCGGAGACTCCAGCGCCCCCTTCCAAACAGGATGCCACCGACCCCTACGCAGGCAAGAGCCGACAGCAGATAATCGATGAGATGACTGGCCAACTAAGACTGTTCGACGATGAGTTATAGGCA
>JAFSYY010000084.1 GCA_017455845.1 Prevotella sp.
GAAGAACGGACGGTGGGAGCGCGATTCCTCAAACTTCTGCATACCGCCCATGTCGGTGAAGTCCTTGAAGTCGCTGATGTCCCAATCCTTGAAAGCTTTTTTAGTCTTAGTCTCTGTCATAACGCTATGAATTTTGTAATTCCGCTGCAAAGGTACATAAAAGTTTTCGAATTGCGAGCGGTTTGAGTAAAAAATTAACCCAAAACGGTCGTTAGACCGTTATAAGTTGTCTATGTTGTACATGTTGTCTTAAAAAGAACAAAAGGTGTTTTTTTAAAAAGACAACAATGACAACAAAAACAACATTTTCGGTCTAACGACCGATGTGGGTTTATACAAAGAGATCCTGCGAATTCTTACAAAGTTACGAAAAAAATCCGAACCGCCAAGCGATTCGGATTTTTTTTCGATGAAGGGATGAAACTGCATGTCGGAGTATCGAAACTGTATACAACTCATATTCTGGCTGTATACAGTTTGTATTCAGCCTGAATACAGTTTGTATTCGGCCTGAATACATTTTGTATACAGCCTGAATACAACTTGTATTCGGCCGGAATACAAAAACCAATTCTAAAGGTTGGGACGGAACTTGCCGCTGGCCTTCACCCTGGCATCATTACCGATGCTGTCGGTGGTGCTGTCGGTGGTGCTGTCGGTGGTGCTGTCGGTGGTGCTGTCGGTGGTGATGTTGGTGGCATTGCTGGCGGCGGCGCGTGTGGTGCTGCGTGTCCAGTAGCCCCAGTCGAAGCGGCTGTCGTATGAGAGGCTGAAGCGGATGTCCTTCGTTGTGCCGTCGTCCATATAGCCTTCGAAGCGGTTGCTGCTGAGTTGGTAGTCGTTGATATAGACATCGTTCCAACTGTCGGCATAGCGGATGCGTATGCTGCCTTTGTAGATGTCCCACTCAAACTCACAGTAGTAATAGTCGGAATAGCGGCTGTTCAGGTCGTAGTCCACCTCGTAGCCCCATCCGCTGTAGGCGTTGTCGCGCTCAAAATACATGGTGGTGCGATAGGTGTTGCCCGTCAGTCCCCAGCGGTCGTAGTAGTAGGTGTCTATATAGCCTGTCCAGGTGCCGCTGAGTGTGCTTGCCTCCTGGCGGTCTTCCAGGTCCTCCCAGAACTCTCTGTCACAACTGGTGAGCATGGCCGTGGTCATCATAAACATGACGATGTAGGTATAAAACTTCTTCATAGTCGTATCTTTTTAAAGGGTTCAACATCTTTTTGACATTGCAAAGGTACGTACCTTATATGAATAGAACAAGGAGATTCCCCTTTTTGTGGAAGGAGAATCTCCTATTCTTGTTTAGGGTTTTTCCTATCGGGGCATTTCCTGCTGTCAGAGCAGGACATAGCAGTTATCAGCGCAGGGCGTAGCAGTGGTCGTTATAGACGGCGTCGCGCACCTGATTCAGGCCGGCCTCGTCGTTGGTCACGGTCATCTTCTCGCCCGTCTGCAGGGTGGCCTGGATGGTGCCGTCGGCGTTGAAGCGGATAATCTCCTTGGTGATGCCGTTCTGCGTCATGGACCATGAGTCGGTCTTCTGGTCATGGACAAACATGGTCAACTCACCATTGGGTGCCTTCACCTCATAGCCGTTCTTCAGGGCTTTCACGGTGTAGTAGCGGCCGTCCTGTCCTTTCACGGTCTTCGTGTCGAGGCTGGCCATGGGGTTCTCACCGCTCCAGAACTCGATGGTGTTAAGCACCAGGGCATCTACGACGAGGCACACACCGCCCACGATGGGCTGAAGTATGAGGCCCACGATGCCATTCACCAATTTGGTGTCGGTCATGTTACACTGCCACTTCTCGTACTTGTTGAAGAGGCTGAACGAACCGATACACGAACTGCACAGGAAACTACCTGCCAGCAGCACTGTGGCTGCCTTTAAACTAATCTTTTTCATCATTAAACTGTTTGTTAAAAGGGTTTATTACTAAATAGTTGTCTATTAACTGGCGTAAGAGAGGATTGTGACGCAGCAGGCGGGCATCGCCCACCAGCAGCATCTGACGGCGTGCCCGCGTCAGGGCCACGTTGAGTTTACGGTCCACGGTCTGGCCCTCGTCGTCGGTAAAGGTGCTGGCCGTGAGGAAGTCCAACTGGTAGAGGCGGTCGATGCCGAAGTCGTAGATGATGACATCGCGCTGTGAGCCCTGATAGCGTTCCACGGTGTCGATGGTCACGTCGGGCACGGCCTCTCGGATGGCGGCAATCTGCTTGCGATAGGTCACGATGATGCCCAGCGTCTTCTGCGGGTCGAAGCGGTCGCCATAGAAGCGGCGGATGCGCTGGGCGAGGAGGGCGGTGAGGGGTGAGAGGGGAGGGGTGAGGGGTGAGAGGGGAGAGGTTTGAGTGTCGAAGAAGGCCATGCGGCGGGTCTTCAGGATGTCGTCGAGGGCATCCTGAGAGGGCAGGGTGTAATCGAGGGCGGTCTCCTGCTGATGGGGTAGGGGCACGGTGGTGAGCCATGAGCCGTAGAAATGCTGACGGGCAAACAGTGCCACGTCGGGGTGCATGCGCCCCTGGTGGCTGAGGGTGCCTATGAACTGCGTGCGGCCCTGCATGCGCTCCCAGTTGTAGAGGCGCTGGAAGAGCGACTGGCGGCAGTCGGTGAGGCCGATGCCGCGGAGCAGTGGGTCGTCGACCCTTGCTTCCTCGGGGTTCTGCTGTACCACGGCGGGCAGTTGCTTGTGGTCGCCAATGAGCACGAAGCGGTCTATCTGGTCGCTGCTCAACAGGCCTATGAGCCCCGGCTCCAGCACCTGCGAGGCCTCATCGACGATGGCCAGGGAGAAATGGCGGCCCTCCAGCAAGAACGGGCGTGCCAGCATCATCGACGTAGTGCCTACGACGATGCGGGCGGAGGGGGAGACGGCATCCGGCGGGGAGGCGGCACCCGGCGAGGAGACGGCACCCGGCGGGGAGGCGGCACCCGGCGGGGAGGCGGCACCCGGCGGGGAGGCGGCACCCGGCGGGGAAACCGCCGGGCACGAACACCCATCCAAGCCGGCATCACGGAGCATGGCGCGGATCTCGTCGACGGCGCGGTTGGTGTAGGCCATGAGGAGGATGGAGGAGGGATGAGGGAGGGGGGCGGCGGCACTGGCGGCGGCACTGGCGGCGGCACTGGTGGCGGCAAGTTCCTCCTCTATGATGAAGCGGAGCGCCATCGAGGTCTTGCCAGTGCCGGGAGGGCCTACCAAGAGGAAGTAGTCGCGAGCCTGACGTACCTTCAGCACGATGTCGTCGTAATGAGGGTTGTAGGAGCGGGAGAGCGTGAGCGAGATGTCGGCCTCTGGCACTCGCTGTCCTAAGAGCAGGTCTTTTTTGCGGGGCGAAGCCTGAATGAACTGATGCAGGCTGCGGATGTTGCCGTTGATGCCCACGTCGCTGCTGCCGTGCTCAATGGCCCAGAGGCCATGAGAGGGTGTGAAGACGGCCTCGTTGTGCTGACCGTTGTTTAGAAGTACCGTCACCAGGCCGTCGCGAATATCGTGCAGCGAGCCTTTGTAAAGGATGCTTTTCGAGGGGTGAGGGGTGCTTGGGGATGGAGGTACGAGGTGCGAGGTGCGAGGTACGAGGTACGAGGAGGAAGGAGAATAGTTCGAGGTATAAGAGTCCCCATATTGGTAGAGACAGACCATATCGCCGACGCGGAAATTGAGGGGAGCAAGACTATCCTCCTTTTTCCTTTCTCCTTCCTCCTTCCTCGAATCATCCTGCTTCTCCATACAGAGCGTGATACGGTCGTAGCCGCCATCGGGGTCGGTCTTCTCGCGCTCCACGATGTGCAGCCCTGTCATGATGTTGCCCTGCTCCTGTTTCTCGCTGAGCGGCATGAGCCATAGGTCGCTGTCGCAGCCGCCTACATGGTGCAGGGTCTGCTCGCTGCTGCCTAACTTCTGTGCCCGCTGCTCACGATAGACGAAGGTCATCATGCGCTCATAATAGGCACGCTCCAGCGGAAGGTGGGTGGTGGGAGGAGGGTGGAGGGTGGATAGTTCTGGAAGGACGTAATGGTGGAAAAAGGCATCGCGGGCTATACCTTTATATATTATGTCGACATTCAGGAGAGGCAGGATGCGCCCGAAGCCATCACGGGCAATCAGCAACTCGGTGGCCACGATCTGATTCCTCAACTTAATGGCCTCACGGAAGAGCGTGCGGTAATAGTTCACGGCCACGAGGCCCTTGTCGGGCGCATAGCGTGAATAGAGCAGACGGGTGTCCACCTGCGTGTCGCTCTTGTCGAAGTTATAGCGCAGGATGCCGTAGTAGAGCAGCAACTGCACATAGTGGCTCTCCAGTTGCAGGCCGTGGGCATCGTGACTCTGATAGTCTATCTTGGGGTTCTTGCCCGACTTCTGCTCCACCAGCAGACTCATGTCGGCCGTCATCAGGTCCACGCGCCCCTGCAGACCAAGACGCTCGCAGATGAACGAGGGCTCAAGGAGGGCTTGGGAAGTGAGAAGTGGGAAGTGAGAAGTGAGAAGTGCAACCGCCTCGCGGATATTCTGCATCTGTACGGCGGCGGCCTGCTCGAACTTCTCCTGGTCGAAGTCGTCGCAGGCAGCGAAGCGGTCGGCCTGTTCACGGTAGGAGCGGTTGAGCGACTGTTGGAGCGTGACCTCGGGGTTATGGATGATGTCGTCGAGGGCCGTGCCGGCGAAGTTTCCCAGCAGTGTGGCCTGTGTGTTAGGCCGTGGCTTCAGGCGGTTGACGGTATAGAGCAGGGGGTGGTGGCCGTAGGTCGTGAAGCAGGCCGCCAGCGCCGAGACATCGAGCATGAAGTCGGGCTCAACGACGATGAGGCCCGGGATAATCGAGGTGCGAGGTACGAGGTGCGAGGTGCGGGAATGGATTTGCTCGGCCTCGTGGCAATCGAGGAGGTTGAGTTGCATGCCTTCACGCAATATTTTCCGGAGGTAGGCGAAGTCGCGCCCGCCCTCGGTGTTGGCATAGTCAACCAGTATTTCGCTATCCTCGGTGTCGGCGGTGATGGTGGTATCGTCGAAGGAACGCACGATGCAACGCACGTAGCGGCGGTTGACGGTGAGGCGGGAGGAAGGAGACGGGAGGGAGGATGCGGGAGGAAGGATTTGCAGCAGTGTGCCCGGCACATCCTCATGAAAGACGGCGCTGATGAGCGTCGTCACTGCCCGCAGGTCGTAGAGAAAGTCTTCGTTTGTCAGCGTCTCGTTGCCGTTGGAATGGAGGCGTGCCTGTTGTACGGCCCATCGCTGCTGTGGGGACAGGGCAAAGTGCTTGCACACGAAGTCTACCTGCGAGAAGAGGTTGCCGAAGGTGCCGCCCTGCGTGCGGCAGCCCTCTGCCGCAACGAGGGCAATGACCGCGTGCAACTGGCGGAGGTGCTGGGGGGACGGGTTCCGAGGCGGGGAAACCGCCTCGCACGGACGCTCGCTGGCTGCCAGTTGCTGAATGATGTCGTATAGTTCCTTAACATTCATAATATTTCCTCTTCCCTCTTCAACGCGGTAGCAAATTCTTGCGTCCCTTCGGTAGCAAGCGACCAGAGGTCGAGCGCTTCATTCTTCATTCTTCACTCTTCACTTTTCACTCTTCACTCTTCACTTTTCACTTTTCACTCTTCACTCTTCACTCTACACTCTTCATTCTTCATTCTTCACTCTTCATTCTTCACTCTTCACTATTGGTACGTAGGCTTTTCACGTAATTCCAGAGTTTACGATAGAAGGGATGACGGGTCAGCGTGTTACGGTCGCCAAGGATGATGACCTTCATGCGGGCACGGGTGATGGCTACGTTCATGCGGCGCAGGTCGCGGAGGAAGCCTATCTGCCCCTCGTCGTTAGAGCGCACCAGCGAGATGACGATGATGTCGCGCTCCTGACCCTGGAAACCGTCCACGGTGTTCACGCTGATGCGCGTGCGGAAGGGCTTTATCCACTCCTTCTTACGGATCTGTTGGCGCAGGTACTGCACCTGGGCGCGGTAGGGCGAGATGATGCCTACATCGAGGCGCTCGTCGAGGATGCGCTGCTTGCCAATGAGTTCGAAATAGGCCTGGAGGGAAAGCAGCGTCAGTTCGGCCTCGGTCTTGTTGATGCGTCCGAACGACTCGCCCACAAATTCCTCGTGAATGGAGATCTTTTCTGTGTTCTCTGCGTCATCTGCGTTTTTGGAGAATTCCGAAGTGTCAATCCACGTCATGGGTAAGTCCAGATCGAGGATGCTGCGGTTCTTCACCTCCGGGGCGGCTATCATCTGGTTATGATAGAACCAGCCGGAAGAGAAACGCATGATGTCCTCGTGCATGCGATACTGCATGCGCAGCAGCGTCACCACCTCGGGCTTCTGCTCTGCGAGACGCTCCATGAGCGTGCGCCCCAGCCCGCCCTTCAGTGCCTCGTAGCATTTCACGGTGGGTGGCAACTGACAGTGGTCGCCGGCCAGGATGACGCGCCCTGCACGGCGGATGGGAATCCAGCAGGCCGCCTCCATGGCCTGTGCCGCCTCGTCGATGAAGAGCGTGCCGAACTTCATGCCGTCGAGCAAGCGGTTGGCACTGCCTACGAGGGTGCAGGCGATGACACGTGCCTCGCCGAAGAGTTCGGCGTTGATGCGTATCTCCAGTTCGGTGGCGCGGCTTTTCAGGCGGTCCATCTTCTGGTGATAGCCGTCGGTAACCCGACGGGAGTGGTGGCTGCGCAGTTCGCGGATAGCCTTGCGGATGCTCCATAGTTGCGGATAGTCGGGATGGGCCTCGAAACGACGCTCGTAGGTGAACGACAGCATCTTGTCGTCAACACGCACAGGGTTGCCGATACGCAGCACGTTGAGGCCGCGGTCCACGAGTTTCTCGCTGATCCAGTCGACGGCCATATTGCTCTGGGCGCACACGAGCACCTGACTCTCGCGGCGCAGCGTCTCGTAGATGGCCTCTACCAGCGTGGTGGTCTTACCCGTGCCGGGAGGACCGTGGACGATGGCCACATCCTTGGCACGCAACACCTCGTTGACGGCATGCTGTTGCGTGGCGTTGAGATAGGAGAAGCCCATGTCGGGAAACGAGAAGGTCTCGGCCTTCTGGTTGGAATAGAAGAGGTCGCGCAGATAGCCCAGCCGCCCTTTGGCACGCATGGTGCGGTCGAGGGCGTCGAACATCAGGCGGTAGGAGGTCTCGTCGAAGAATAGTTGGATGCCCAGTTGGCCGTTGGTGGTCTGCAGGTCCCCGATGGGAAAACCATCGGGCACGGACACCACCATGCGGTCGCCGTCAACGAAACTGACTGTGCCGGTAAGGGAAAAGGGAACGGTGAGAACATCATCCTTTCTCACTGTTCCCTTTTCCTTTAATACAAAGAACTGCACCGGTTTGCCGAACTCGAAGTTATGGTCTATGTCGTCGTCGCCCTGGCGGAATACCTCCACGCAGAGTTGGTTCAAGGAATTATAGTATGACTTGCCTACGCGCAGCGGCATCCATGCGTCGCCACGCTTCACCCTCCGCAGCATGCCGATGGCCTCGGTATGCTCCTGGAAGGCTTTCTTTTCTTCCTCGTATTCCATCTGCAACAGCATGCGCTGCCGCTGCAATTGGAGTATGGGTGAATTGTCGTTGTCAGCCATCGTCACAGTTCACAGTTCATAGTTCCTTTTCAACGCGGTAGCAAATTCTTCACTCTTCACTCATCACTCTTCACTCTTCACTCTTCAATAGCGTAGCGCCGCCTCCGTCCAGAGCACCTGAACGAGCGTTTGGCCCACAGCTTTCAGGGTGCCTCGGTCAATGTGCTGCATGTCGTCGTTGACGGTGTGCCATGTTGGTCCGAAACCGCTCTGTGTGCAGCCCGGATAGTAGGGGATGATGTCGATGCACGGTATCTGTGCTATCTCGTTCACCGGACCGTGGTCGTCGGTGATGGTGCTGCCCTCTTCCATCGGGAAGTAACTGCTGAAGCCAGCCACGCTCGCTGCGTTCCATACACGCTTGACCACGTTTTCAGCATAGTACAGGGAATAGCCTTCCTGATAGAAGTGTGCCCCTTGTCCGCCCACCATGTCGAGCAGGATGCCGTAACGGATTGTTGAATTTTCCACTGTGGACTGTGGACTATGAACCGTGAACTGTCTTGCCCAGTACTGTGCCCCCAGTGCCCACGAGTCGCTCACGTCGTCGCTGCCCCAGTCCTCTGCATCGAAGCAGACGAAGTCCACGCCGACAGGCAGCCGGCAGGTGTCGGCCTGCAGCAGGCGTGCCACCTCGAGCATCACCGCCACGCCGCTGGCACCGTCGTTGGCCGCCATGACAGGCTTGGTGTGGTTGGCCTCGTCGGGGTCGTTGTCGGCCCAGGGGCGGGAGTCCCAGTGTGCGCAGAGCATGACACGATCCGTGAGTGCCGGCTGATAGCGGGCAATGATGTTATTGCTCAGCAGCGGTGTGCCGTCGAAGCCCTTCAGCGTGGCACGCTGCTCGGTGACCTGCATGCCGAAGGACTGGAACTTTTCCACAATCCACTGTCCGCACTGCTCGTGGGCCTCGCTGTTCATGGTACGCGGCCCGAAGTCGCACTGCTGCTGACAGAAGGCGTATGCCGAGTCGGCCGAGAACTGTATGGCTACGGGCGTCTCGCCCTCCTTCCTCTGTTCCTTTGTATGACTGCAAGCCACGGTGAGCAGCGTCATGGCCAGCATGAAAAAAGTCTGTCTCATATCTGTTTTATTAAATTAATAAGCCAAACACCTTGCCAGGCATTTGGCTTTTTCATGGTTGGACGACTCGGATTCGAACCGGGAATGACAGAACCAAAACCTGTAGTGTTACCATTACACCATCGTCCACTAAAAAAGGCGACCTCTTTCGAAATCGCCTGCAAAGGTAGTGCTTTTTTGCGACACTACCAAATTTTTAACTTGTTTTTTACTTCACCATGACTTTTCTCACGCTACCGTCGGACTTGCGGATAAGGTTGATACCCTTGTGGCTGTCTGACAGACGGCGACCGTCGAGCGAGAAGCGCGAAGCCTCGGCTGTCTGGCTGACCGTAGTCGTGGCGATGCCCGAGGTCTTGCTGGTGAAGTAGCCGGGATTGCCAGCCACATCGACATGGGCATACAGCACATTGGTGTTTTCAGGATTGTAGACCGTGCCGTTGCCGCCTACCAACTTGTTGCAGTTGGTGAACATATTGGCAAAGTTGGTCAATTGCCATTCGAATGTAAGAGTCTTGCCTTCGGCCCAGTCGTGGTTGCAGTAGATGGTCGTGAGGTTGCTGCATCCCGCGAACATGCTGAACAACGAATTGTTCTTCTCTACAGTAAAGTTTGTCAGGTCAACGGTCTGCAGATTAGAGCATCCATTGAACATGTTGTGGGAGGCGATGACATTCGTGGTTTCAAAACTGCTTAGGTCGAGGGTCTTCAGACTGGTGCAGTTCATAAACATATTAATAAAGTACCCTACATTGGCCGTGTTGAAATGGCTCAGGTCAAGGCTCTCCAGACTGCTGCAGTTCTTAAACATAGCCGACATCTCGCTCCTGGCTTTGCTGGTGTCGAAATGGCTCACGTCTATCTTCTTCAACTTGCCGCAACTGTCGAACATGCCCTTGAAGTACCACGTGTTCGAGGTGTCGAAATGGCTCACATCAAGGCTTTCCAGACTGGTACATTCACCAAACATCCACCCCATGCTCTCCACGTTCCTCGTGTCGAAGTGGCTCACGTCAAGGGTCTTCAGGCTCCTGCACTGATAGAACATCGATTCCATGTCACTGACATTGGACGTGATGAAATGGCTCACGTCGAGGTTCTCCAGATTGACACAGCCGCGGAACATGTTTTTCATCGTTTGTGCTGTCTTAGAGTTGAAGTTGCCAAGATTGAGGGTCTTCAGGTTCTCGCACTGGTAGAACATATTCTCAAACCTATAGACGTTGCTTACGTCGAAGTTGCTCAGGTCGAGCGACGTCATCTTACACTGCTGGAACATCTCGTCCATGTTCAGCACTTCGCTGGTATTGAAACTGCTCAGGTCGAGCGACGTGAAACTTGATCCGGCGAACATGCCTTCCATCTGTTGCACCTTGCTGGTGTTGAAATGGCTCAGGTCTATAGAAGTGAGTTTCAAGCCAAGGAACATGCTGCTCATAAAGACGACGTTCTGCGTGTTCAGGGTCGTCACGTCGAGACTATTCAGCGCCTGACAGGTAGCAAACATTCCTGACATATTGGTCACATTGCCTGTATCGAAGTGGCTCAGGTCGATGCTTGTCAGATTTACACAACCATTAAACATATTCAGCATATTTGTCACCTTGCTGGTGTTGAAATGGCTCAAGTCCAGACTCTGCACTTCGGCAGTGCAGAACAGGCCACTCATGTCGGTCACCTCGTCGGTGTTCAAGTATTCCATTCCTTCGATGCTGGTCACGTTGTAAGCAGCAAACCAACCGGATATA
The DNA here is from genome assembly GCA_017455845.1 of Prevotella sp. GTDB lineage: Bacteria > Bacteroidota > Bacteroidia > Bacteroidales > Bacteroidaceae > Prevotella. The sequence continues at coordinate 10,455 of JAFSYY010000084.1, forward strand.
GAGGTGGGATGGTAGGCCGCCATAGAGGGGTCTAACACGATCTTCTGAATGGCGGCGTTGCCTTCTTGTGAATAGGTGTGCTCACTCCAGCCGTAGTGACAGTAGTCATCAAAATCAGAATATCTGGTGAAGGACATGTCATAGACCGTACCTTGACGGCTGGCCTTCTGGCCGTCATAGTAATAGGTGAGCGTGCCGTCAGGCGAATAGACGGTGTAAACCTCCTGTGTGGCACTGGGATTCTTGTATTCAAAGCGGACATTGACCGTGGGGCCGTGGCCTATGACATTGTTGCCAGCCACTTCGGTGGTCACACCGAACTTGGTCTGCGTCATGATGTTGAACACATGGATCTGCAGCGTGGCAGTCCAGGTTGCGTACTGCCCCGCAACGGGTATCCATTCGGTCTCGATGCCGGCATCAAAGTCAGCACCTACAATGCTCTTCGACGAGTAGCCTGTCTCTGTAAGCAGCATGCAGTTGCCAAAGGCGCAGGTCTGCCACTGACCATTGGGCATGGCATCAATGGTTTCATACATGCTGACGGCGGCTTTCTCGCCCGACATGTTTTTCACGAAGAGTGGTACCACCATCATTCCCTCCTCGTTAAGTTCCGAGACAACGATGGTTGAACCGTCGGCCACCACGTTGCCATCCTTGTCAACGAACTGGAAGGTCTGGTCGGCCTGTGCAAATGCCATGCATGCTGTCAGCATGGCTGCCATGAAAGTAAAAAGTTTCTTCATACGCATATCTTTTAATTTTCAATTTTCAATTTTCAATTGTCAATTGTCAATTCTCTCCTTACCACCTGCAGCACACCGTCGTCGTTATATACGAAAGCCACAATGACAATATTTTCCGGCTTCCAGCCAGCCTTCAGCGTGGCGGTATAGTGGAACTCCTTGGTGTCGGACCAGCCGCTGACACTGACAGCCTCACCCCAGTCGCCATTGACAGCGGCACGCAGCACATGGTTATGCACATAGTCGGTGAAGTGTTGGCCATTCAAGTAGTCCTGCGGTGCCACAATACTGTCTTCCGTGATCCATACCTGCAGTTTGCCGCTCACGGCATCCGTCAGCAGCGAGTCTGTACAGATAACCTTCACATCGATGTCAACCGTGGTGCCACTGCCTCTCTGCTGTGTGGCCTTCAGGCGCACGTCGAGCGGCGTGGGTATAGGGATGACGTTCTCTACGTAGAAATTGACATCCGTATTCGATGTGAGCACATCACCATAGAAACGGCTCACCTGCACGGCGGGCTTCACCTTTGGCGTGAAGTTGAGACTGTTGAAATAGGTGTTGCCCAACTCGTTTGCCAGACCTTCCGGCTCCATGATGCCCATATAGTCCGACTGTATGGCCACAGGCACCAGCAAATTGCCATAGACTTGCTGCAGCGCGTGTATGTTCTCGCTGGCATCGGGACAGTTGGCACACTTCTGGCCGGTATAGTCTTCGATGAGCACCCGGCGCGGCACGATGCTTACAGGTGCCTCGTAGATACTATCGGCACTGCCCCCGGGAATCGTATCTACGGGTATGTCGCCAGCAGGTATCAGCCGCTCTGCCTCGTCGATATCAGAACAGGAGGAGAATAGCGTTAGAGACGCTGCGCTAAATAGAAGCGCTATTGTTGTCTTCTTCATCATCACTCTTCAATTTTCAATTTTCAATTTTCATTCTTCATTCTTCATTCTTCACTCTTCATTCTTCACTCTTCAGAAGTTGTAGTTATACGACAGTGTGAAACCTTTCTGAGCCGGAATAACCCTGCACACGCCGCCCGAGCAGTTGATGCCCTCGCGGGTACGTCCGTAGCCGGCTTGCAGGCGGTGGGCCCCGACATTGTAGGTCAGCAGTGCCTGGTAGTAGTGGTAATGGGTGTTCTGCTCGTGCATCGTCGGGTCGCTGTCGCCACAGTTCCACATATCGCTCACGGTCACCATCCAGTGGGGAGCCAGCGACAGTTCGGCCAGTGCAAAGAGCCAGTCGCCCTCATCCTGCTTGGTGCTCAGATACTGCGTCTCTACGCGCAGCCTCGTCTTCGGCGACAGTTGGTACATGCCGTCGGCTACGAAGATGTCGCTGTGAACAATACCACCTACATGCTGCTGAATCTGCGAGATATTGTAACGCTGGTTCATGTACATGAGGTTCAGTTTGAACTGTTTCGACAGTTTGCGCGAAATCGTGATGTCAAGATCCTGATAGTAGGTCTGGTCGCCCCATTTGAAGAAACTGGAGGTATAGCCGTCGGTGCCTGCCAGGAGGTTGGTGCCGCTCACCAGCGTGTTGCCCGTGAAGCCGTTCTCAAACTGCCGGTCGATGGCGCGGACGTATGAGAAGTTCACCTTGACGTTCATGCCATACTTGCCGCCCAGTGCTGTCTTGCGCTTGAAGTTATAGCCCACCTCGGCTTGATAGGCCCACTCGCCGTCGGCCAACTGCGTGGCGTAGGGATAGAGGGCAGCCAGGGCGTAGGTGTGGTCGAGGGTGAAGGCCGGCAGGTGGTTGATGGTCGAGGCGTTATGCGTGCTCTTCTCCGAGCGTTTGCTGGTCGACGACATGTTTTCCGAGCGTTTGGCCTGCAACAGAAGGCTGAAACCCTTGTTGGAATAACTGGTGGAAAGCATGGCTGCCGACCCTTTCTTAAAGATATAACCATTATAGTTGTGCGGGTCGGCTGTCTTCTGTGCATACTCGGCCAGCATGCTCCAGTTCTTGATGTTCAGGTTGGCGCGCACGTCCCACGCATTCACATAGCGTGGCAGGTTCACCGTGTAGCGCTTTGCGTCGCGAATGATGGGCACCACATCATCATAGGGAGACTCGTGCTTGTTCACCCACGAGGCACCCAGCATCAAGTGCGTGCCCGCCTGCTGCATGCGGGGGATCCACTCGTCGATGCTCACCTCGGCATCGGCACCGCTGATCCATGACTTGTTCCACTCCCAGTAGCGACGCTGCTTGCCGCCCAGTGCCTTCAGTGTAACGCCCTGCGCAGGCTTCAGCAAGAGCCGTGCTCCCAAGAGCGAGTTGTCGATGCCCAGTGTACGCTCCTCGTAGGTACGAAGAATAAAACCCGAACCAAACTGTTCATAGTATGTGCCGGCGGTCAGTTCCACCCAGTCCAGTTTGCCCTTCACATAGAAGTTTGGCACGCCCCAGCCGTTAAAGCCGTTGTCATCGAAGCCCGGCAGCGGGTGTTCCAGATATTCCAGCCGTGCGCCGGCCTCGAAGAACTGGTGTTGCAGCATCAGGTCAACGTATGTGTTGGTCTGGAGGTCCTTGGTCTTCTCGGCACCAATGTCCTCGTCGCTCTGCGGTATGAGCACGTCGCTCTGTATGCTGCCGCTCAGCGTCAGTTTGTTGTCTTGCTGTGCCTGTGCAGCGGCCGCCAGCGGCAGCAGGCAAGGCAGTGCCGTCAGGATGCCATATATTAACCGTTTTCTCATGTTCGTCGTCGTTTAATTTTCTTTTTTCGGAAAGTATGCTGCAAAGGTACGGTTTTTCTTTAAAACTACAAAAAAAAGTGGGGCGTTTTTACGCGCCCCACCCAATATACATGCTGCTGATGATTACTTCTTTATCACCTTTTGGCCATTGACGATGTTCACGCCGCGCTGCTGCTTCTGCAGACGCTGGCCCCTCAGGTTGTGGATGGTCTGCTTCTGGGCTGCGTTGGCACGCACGCCTTCAACGCCGACGGTGGTGTTCTCGGTAATCTCGAGGAGCCAGCCTTCCTTCACTTTCTTGCCGGGCTGCGACCAGAAGGCGACGATGTCGTATGCCTTGCCGGCCTTCAGCGTGAGGTTCGAACCAGCCTCACCCTCGGTGATGCTGCTTGCTGCCTCGCCCTCAATGGCTGTCAGCTCGCCTGAGCCTATCCACTCGCCGTTGACAACGAGTTTGAACTCCTGGTCGTCGGTAAATGCCTTGAGGTTGACGGTGGTCTGGTAGGCGTTGTCAGAATACTCTATGGCTTCCATTTCCGGGCCTTCCCAGCCGTTCCACGAGCCGCTGATCTTCACGCTGGTGATTTCGGGATAGTAGCTGTACTTCTTGCCGTTGACGAAGGGGAGATCGTCGGTCTGCTCTGCCTCGTCGCCGCTCAAACCATTGCTCCAGATGATGAA
>JAFSYY010000085.1 GCA_017455845.1 Prevotella sp.
ATCCAGATAGATGACGGGATATTTGTTCAGATGCTTCTCAAACTGTGGGTCGGCGGCTATCTTCAGGTCAGCAAACAGTTGGCGCGAGTCGCACGACTGGTCGTAGTAGGCACACAGCATCTTGGCTGCCATCGACTTGCCAAAGCGGCGGCAGCGGGTGACACAACTGAAACTACGCTCAGTGAAAAGCGTGTCGTTGATAGCGGCTATCAGTTCCGACTTGTCGATGTACTCACTGTTGCGAGACCTTACAAATCCTGCATTTCCTGTGTTTATGTATATTCCCATTTCCAGTCATTAATATTTCGTTCTTCACTGCTGTGTGCTCACCTGCTTGCCCGCCACATGCTTGGAAAGCCTCGAACAGGTCGCGGCGGCCCTCGAAGACGGCCTGCAGCGTGGAGACGAGCAGCGACTTGCCGAAGCGGCGCGGACGGCTGAGAAAGTAAGGACAGCCCTCAGTAATCATCTTGTAGATAAGCGGGGTCTTGTCTATATACAGGTATCCTTCCTTGCGGAGTTTCTCAAAACTCTGTATGCCTACGGGATATTTTCTCTTTACCATTGCTCGGTGAATTTTTCGGTGTCTACTTTCAGGGCGTACTTGCTGAGGGTGAAGGTGTAGGTGTAACTGTAGCCGGGCTGCCAGGAGCCTACAGCGACGCTGGCGCTGACATCCTTTGTCACCGTGCTCCAGTCGTTCCACGTGGCTTTGACGGTGAAGGTCAGCGATGTGTCGAAGGATTGGGGCAGTACCAGATAGGGGGTGTCGCTGGTGGCGGGGGTGCCAGTGACTACAAGATTGGTGGCATCGCCGCTGGGTGTCCATGTGGTTGTGGTGCCGTTGAAGGTAGCGGTGCCGTTGTTCTTCACGCCAGCAATGGTCACTCTGTCCACCACGACGTTACTGCCACTGGCTGTCGACAGCAGGAACTTGACACGGGCGAAGGGGTGTTTGAAGGTCATTGTCACGCCGCTGGCTCCTTGCTCGGCTTTTGATTGAGCCGGCTGATAAGCATAGACGAGTTCCTTGGTGTCATCACTGCCTGCTGTGATGGTAACGGGCAGGGCCGTGCAGACAATGCGCGGGCAGTCCTCCGAGTATCCGTCGTCGTTGGTGCCGGCGGCGTATGCCGTAGGGTCGAAGGAGCAATATGTTTTCGCCATATCATACGGCATGAATGTGAAGAAGTTAAGGGATTCCGAAGCGGGCCAGTAGTGTTTGCCATCGTCGAAGAGCCATTTGCTCTCAACGGAGTTCCAACTCACGGTGGAAACGAGGCCGTCGATGTAAAGGTTGGTAGAGCCGTCAACGAAGGCATAGCAGGCGAATTTCTCCGTAGATGCCTGCATGGCTGTGATGTCGTCGTAGGTGGTGGCGCGTGTGCCTTCCATCACCTGCCACACATCGGCCTGGAAATGTATCTCGTCATCACTGATGCCGGCAGCGGGGTCATCGTCGGAGCAAGCAGTCAACGATATGACAGTCAAAGCCAGAAAGACCCGTTCCAGCCAGCAGTTTTGCATCAGTCCTATTAACCTCATATACATGGGTGCAAAGATACGAAGAATTTCCCATACTACCAAATATCCGACCTGGAAAATTCGCAGCCACAGTAGAGTTGATTATAGAAGCCGTATTCTTTTAACAATTGGTTGCGACGTTCCTGCAAGCCGCCCTTGCGCCAGTTCTGCGGCCAAAAAAGGGGTGATGGGTGAGGGGTGAGAGGTGATGGGTGAGGGGTGAGAGGTGAGATATCACTCTCAGTTTTCAATGTCTCTTGGGCTATAAGGCCGGCACGGTTGATCTGCTCCAGACTCTTCCAACGGCTGGAGGCCAGCGTGGTGGCGAAGTAAGGGATGCCGAGTTCGGCGGCTTTACGAGCCGTGGCAGTGAGGCGCAGGATGAAGCACTGCTCACAGCGCAGTCCCCGTTCGGGTTGGTTCTCCAACCCACAGACACCCTGCAGCCACCCCTCGTGGTCGTAGTCGCCGTCAATCCACTGGATGCCGAGGCTCTCCGCATGGCGTTTGCTCTCGTTCTTGCGGATGTCGTACTCTTCGCGAGGATAGATATTTGGGTTATAATAAAATATGGTGGGACGCACGCCATTATTGAGCAACCACTCTACAATGGCTGATGAACACGGGGCACAGCAAGCGTGCAGCAGCACCTCGTTACAGTCCTCTGGCTTTCCAAATACGCTCTTTCGCTGCATTGATTTCCTGGAATTTCTTTTCTGCCGCACGGCGCACGTCATCGCCGAGTTTAGCCACACGGTCGGGATGATGTTCAAGAGCCAGGCGGCGGTAGGCCTTACGGAGTTCGTCGTCGGTAGCATCGGGACTGACACCCAGCACCTTATAGGCATCCTCCAGCGAGTTGCCCTCCAGATGGAGCATCGCGTCGACCTCCTGTGGTGACATCTGCAGCCACTGGGCCACCTCTTTGATGGCCACGACCTCCACCTGATCCACGCGACCGTCGGCCTGCGCAATCATCACGAGGAAGTTGAGCAGTTGCAGACGACCAGAATAATCCATGTGCATCGCTATCTGCTGACAGGCCTTCACCAGATTCTGCTTGTAGGCCTGGGTGCCAATACGGTCCTGCTCGTCAAAGAGTTGACGCATAATATTATCGCCCTGCTGTACGGCCTGCTCGCCGAAATTCTGGCGCAGCATGCCACGCACCAGTTCCATCTCCGAGTGCATCACCTTGCCGTCGGCCTTGACGATATAGGCCGCCAACACCAGAAAGGAGATGAAGAAACTGTTGCGGTCACCCTCGCGCAGATGTTCGTCGGAGAGGCGTGCCTGCCCCTCCCCGTCTCCGAATCCATCGGTGGCCATATCAAACACGGCTCCTACCAGGAATCCCACCAAGCCCCCCAAAGGGCCGAAGGCGCTCCATCCCAGGTAGCCGCCTATCCACTTACCAAAAGCCACTATTCTTGAATTGAGAATTGAGAATTGAAAATTAAGAATTGAGAATTATCCGACGACATTCATCAGGAAGTCCACGGCTCCGTTGACACCAAACTTACGCACGTTGAGCGAGATGTCGTAGTTACGGGCATCCTGCCAGTCACTGCCGGTGAAAGTCTTCGTATAGAGTTCGCGGCTGTAGTCGTTGTCAACAATCATGGCGGCGGCATCGTTCTCGGCAATGTCGTACTTCCGGCCGATGCGCTGCTTGCGACAGTCGTCATCGGCATGGATAAAGATTTTCAGTGCGTTGGGATGATGACGGAAGATATGGAAGCCACAACGACCAATCAGCACACACGACTCCTCGTTGGCAATCTTGCGGATAGCCTCGGCCTGAGCCTCAAACAACTGGCGTGAGGTCAGGTCATGCTCCTGTCCGTTATACTCGGCACCGGCCATATACGAGCGGTAGAACTGCGTGAAGTCATCGCGCCACAGCGGGTTACGGGCCTCAATCTTCTCCATCGCCTCTTCCACGATGTCAAACTTACGGGCCACCTCGTTTAATATCTGCTTGTCAAGCAGTTTCACATCGAGCCTACGAGCCAACTCGGCTCCAATCTCGTGTCCACCAGTGCCGAACTGTCGGCTGATGGTAATGACAAATTTTTCCTCCCTATTCATAGGCGTATAGATTTTGTTGGTTTAACTTCTCTTCGGCAAAGATACGGAAAAAAAATGAAACACACAAGCAATTATCCATTTTTTTCCAAATACTGTGCACACATTTCAGCACAACGCTCACCATCGACACCGGCCGAGACGATGCCGCCAGCATAGCCAGCGCCTTCGCCACAGGGGAAGAGACCCTCCACCTGCACATGCATCAGCGTCTCGGCATCACGGACGATGCGCACGGGCGACGACGTGCGTGTCTCTACGGCAATCATCACCGCTTCATTAGTCAGGAACCCATGTGCCTGACGGCCGAAAGTCCTGAAGCCCTGCTGCAGGCGCGAGACGATGCTCTTAGGCATCCAGAAATGCAAGGGCGACGACACCAGCCCGGGGGCATACGAACTCTTGGGCAGGTCGAAACTCAGTCGTCCGTTCACGAAGTCGGCCATGCGCTGGGCGGGGGCTGTCTGCCTCCTGTTGCCCTGCTGCCAACAGTCGCGCTCCAATTCCTCTTGGTATGCCATCATCCGGAGGAGACCATCATTTCTCATTTCTCCTTTCTCCTTTCTCATTTGTTCGCACTGAATATCTTCAGGGCGAACCTCTACCACCATGCCACTGTTGCTCCACTGGGTGCCACGGCTGGCGGGACTCATGCCGTTGACCACGATCTGCTCGGGACCTGTGGCGGCGGGAATCACGAAACCGCCGGGACACATACAGAACGAATACACACCACGGCCGTCGGCCTGCGTCACGAATGAATATTCAGCGGCAGGCAACCACTGTCCCCTACCCTCTTTCCTGTGATACTGTATCTGGTCTATCAGCATCGACGGATGCTCCAGCCTCACCCCCACGGCAATGCCTTTGGGCTCTATCTGTATCTGAGCCTCAGCCAGATAGCGATAGACATCGCGGGCGGAGTGGCCGGTGGCGAGGATGACGGGACCAAGAAAGGTTTTAGAGGTGAGAGGTGAGAGGTGAGAGGTAAGAGGATAGACTTCTGCCTCTACGCCAATGACCTGAGTTCCAACTCCAAAAACTGACCTCTCACCTCTCACCTCTCGCCTCTCACCTCTAAGAATCAGCCTCGTCATCTTCGTCTGGAAGTGCACCTCGCCACCACTATTAATAATAGTATGGCGCATGGCCTCGATGACCTGCGGCAGACGGTCGGTGCCGATATGGGGGTGGGCATCAGCCAGGATATTGGTCGAAGCACCGTGCTGACAGAACACCCGAAGGATTTTTTCTATGTTACCGCGTTTCTTCGAGCGGGTGTATAGTTTGCCGTCGCTATAGGCCCCTGCCCCGCCCTCGCCGAAACAGTAGTTGCTCTCTTCGTCCACCTGTTGCGTCCGCGAGATATTGGCCAGGTCTTTCTTGCGCTCGTGCACGTCCTTGCCACGCTCCAGCACAATGGGTCGGTAGCCCAGTTCTATCAGTCGCAGGGCAGCAAAGAGACCGCCGGGGCCTGCCCCCACGACGATGACCTGCGGACGGTCGGACACGTCGTGATAGACCACCGGCTCGTATTCGTCGTCCATAGGCTGTTCGTTCACGTATGCCCGCACCTTCAGGTTGACAAAGATGTTACGCTGGCGTGCGTCTATCGAACGTTTCAGTATGCGCACGGCCTTCAGCGCACCCATCGCCAAGCCTTTTTCCTCAGCAACATACCGTCTCAGATTGTCTGCGCTGGCCGCCACTTGCGGCAAAACGCGAAGTTGGTATTCATGTATCATTATGCAAAAGTAGTCATTTATTCGAGTGTAAACAACATTTTTTCATGCAATAATGTTAAATAAGTATAACGGAACGTCATAATTCTCAATTTTCAAGCCTCAAACCTCAAACATAATTATTACCTTTGCACCGCCAATGGAACATGCCCCGCTTGTTGAGGGGTACCGTTGGAAAGATAAATTGCATAGGAATATGAAAGTAATGAAATTCGGCGGAACGTCCGTAGGTTCCGTAAAAAGCATTTTAGGCTTAAAAGAGATTGTGGAGGCAGAGGCTCGGACGCAACCTGTCATCGTAGTAGTAAGCGCACTCAATGGCATCACCGACAAACTGATTGCCATGTCGCAGATGGCCAAACAGGGCGACGAGCACTATCGCGAGGAATTCGACGCGATGGTAAGGCGTCACCACCAGATGATAGACACTATCATCCAAGACATCAACAAGCGCGTAGACTTATTCAACAGTGTAGACCAACTCTTCGACCAGTTGAAGAGCATCCTCTACGGTGTGTATCTGATTCACGACCTGTCGGAGAAGACGGAGGACACCATTGTGTCGTATGGCGAGCGTCTGAGTTCGCACATCGTAGCCGCCATCGTCAAGAACGGTGTGCGCATGAACGCCCGCGACTTTATCCGTACAGAGAAGAAGCAGGGCAAGCACGTGCTCGACACCGAACTGACCAAGCAACTGGTGAAAGAGGCTTTTAAAGATATCAGCCAGAAAAGTGTGTATGTTGTGCCCGGCTTCATTGCCCGCGACCGTGACACCCATGAGACAACCAATCTGGGGCGCGGCGGCTCCGATTATACCGCTTCTATCATAGCAGCCACACTCGATGCCGACATCCTGGAGATATGGACCGACGTAGACGGCTTTATGACGGCCGACCCGAAGGTCATCAAGAGCGCCTACACCATCAACGAACTGTCGTATGTCGAGGCCATGGAACTGTGTAACTTCGGTGCCAAGGTCATCTACCCGCCGACCATCTATCCCGTCTGCATCAAGAATATTCCCATCAAGGTAAAGAACACCTTTAACCCGGAGCATCCGGGAACACTCATCAAAGACAAGATTGAAGACGACAACAAGCCCATCAAGGGCATCTCGAGCATCAAGGGCACCTCGCTGATCACCGTGACAGGTCTCTCGATGGTGGGTGTCATCGGCGTGAACCGCCGCATCTTCACTTCTTTGGCCAACAAGGGCATCTCTGTATTCATGGTGTCGCAGGCCTCTTCTGAGAACTCCACCTCCATCGGTGTACGTGATGAGGATGCCGAGGCTGCCGCCGAGGTGCTCAACGCCGAGTTTGCCAAGGAGATAGAGACGGGAGCCATGTATCCCATGCTGGTGGAGAGCGGTCTGGCCACTATCGCCATCGTGGGCGAGAACATGAAGCAGACACCGGGCATCGCCGGCAAACTGTTCGGCACGCTCGGACGCTCGGGAATCAGCGTCATCGCCTGTGCACAGGGTGCTTCAGAGACGAACATCTCGTTCGTGGTCGATGGCAAGTTCCTGCGTAAGTCGCTCAACGTGCTCCACGACTCATTCTTCCTCTCGGAATACAAGGTCCTGAACCTCTTCATCTGTGGTATCGGCACCGTGGGCGGCATGCTGCTCGAACAGATACGCACGCAGCAGCAGTTCCTGATGCAGTCACGCCGACTGAAGTTGAATGTGGTAGGCATCAGCGATGTGGACAACTTCGTGCTCGACCGCGACGGCATCAACCTCGACAACTACGAGAAGATTCTGCGTACCGGCTACCCCGCTAATACAGAGCACATGCGCGACGAGATTGTGAAGATGAATATCTTTAATTCCGTCTTCGTCGACTGTACCGCCAGCCGCCAGATTGCCTCGCTCTACCAGACGTTCCTGGAGCACAACATATCCGTCGTAGCAGCCAATAAGATTGCCGCCTCGAGCGACTACGACAGTTACTTGAAACTTCGTCAGACAGCCCGCGACCGCGGCGTGTGGTTCCGCTATGAGACCAATGTGGGTGCCGGACTACCGATTATCGGCACCATCAACGACCTTTGCAACTCAGGTGACAAGATCCTGAAGATTGAGGCCATCCTCAGCGGCACACTGAACTTTATCTTCAACGAGATTGCTGCCGACGTGCCCTTCTCTGAGACTGTACGTCGTGCCAAGGAACAGCGTTACTCAGAACCTGACCCGCGCATCGACCTCAGTGGTACGGATGTCATCCGCAAACTGGTTATCCTGACCCGCGAGGCTGGCTATAAGGTAGAACAGGCCGATGTTGAAAAACATCTCTTCGTGCCCGACAGTTACTTCGAGGGTTCGATAGACGACTTCTGGGCCAAGTTGCCCGAACTCGACGCCGACTTCGAGGCTCGCCGCAAGGTGCTTGAGAAGGAAGGCAAGCGCTGGCGTTTCGTGGCCACGATGGAGGCCGTGGTGGGCGATGCTTCCAAGCGTTGCAACACCAGTGTCGCCCTGAAAGAGGTGCCACAGAACCATCCGTTCTATCCCCTGGAGGGCTCCAACAACATCGTATTGCTGACCACAGAGCGCTATAAAGAGTATCCCATGCTCATCCAGGGCTACGGTGCCGGTGCTGCCGTCACGGCCGCTGGTGTCTTTGCCAACATCATGAGTATCGCTAATATTTAACCATGCGCAGGACGGTCACACCCCGTCCTGCCCTTCTTTTCTTTATGAAACACATTATTATATTGGGCGACGGCATGGCCGACCATAAGGTGGAACGCCTGGGCAACAAGACGCTGCTCGAATATGCCCGTCCTGAATACATGAACCGCCTGGCAAAAGCAGGACGCACGGGCAGGCTGGTCACCGTGCCCGAAGGTTTCCCACCGGGCAGCGAGGTGGCCAACACGGCCATCCTGGGCTACGACCTGAACAAAGTCTACGAGGGCCGCGGACCCTTGGAGGCCGCCAGCATCGGCTATGACATGGCCGACGATGACTTTGCCATCCGTTGCAATATCATCACACTTCAAGACGGGAAGATCATTACCCATAACGGTGGGAACCTGCAGACAGAGGATGCCCGCCTGCTCATTGACTATCTCAACGAGCATCTGGCCAAGCCCATCAACGAGCGCGAAAGGCAGAGGCTTGGCAATGACTGCCCAAAGGACTTCGAGCGGGTCAAGTTCATCTGTGGTATCCAGTATCGTCATCTGCTGGTCATCAAGGGTGGCAATAAGCACATCACCTGCGCCCCACCCCATGATCATCCCAATGAGGAGTGGAGACCACTGCTGGTAAAAGCCTCCCCAAGCCCCTCCAAAGGAGGGGATGTCGGGTCACCTGCATTATCTAATCAAACGCCCCCCCCTTCGGAGGGGCTTGGGGAGGCCGCTACTGCCGACCTCATCAACGAACTCATCCTCCGCTCGCAGGAGTTACTGGCCAAGCACCCCTACAACATAGAGAAAGCCCGGCGCGGCGAACGTCAGGCCAACAGCATCTGGCCGTGGAGCGGCGGCTATCGACCTGAGATGCAGACGCTGATGCAGCAGTACCCGCAGGTAAGGAGCGGTGCCGTCATCTCGGCTGTCGACCTCATTCAGGGCATTGGCAAATATGCGGGCCTGCGTATCATCAAGGTGCCCGGGGCCACCGGGCTGGCCGACACCAACTACGAGGGCAAGGCACAGGCGGCCATCGAAGCCCTGCAAAAGGATGACTTCGTCTTCGTTCATGTAGAGGCTACCGACGAGGCCGGCCACGATGGCGACCTCGACCTGAAACTCAAGGCCATCGACTATCTGGACCAGCGATTGATAAAGCCCATCTTCGAGGCAACGGAACAGATGAGCGGGCCTGTCTGCATCGCCATCCTGCCCGACCACCCCACGCCTGTAGAGCAGCGCATCCATGTCAACGAGCCCGTGCCCTTCCTTATATATTATAAAGGTATAGAGCCCGACGACGTGCAATTCTACGACGAGGAGTCGTGCGTGAGCGGCGGCTACGGTCTGCTGCGACTCCAGGAATTCATGCAGACATTCATGAACAACTAAAACGCCTAACAATATGAAGAAACTATTTTTACTGGCCGTTGTCCTGCTCTCTGCTGTAGGTATCATGGCACAAGAAAGAGAAGGTACATTGACCGTTCAGCCTCGCATAGGTGCAAACCTCTCGAGTATGACCGACTACAACAAGACAAGTTTCGGCTATGCCTTCGGTATGGAGATGGAATACCAGATGACCGACCTGCTTAGTCTTTCTGCTGGGCTGATGTATTCTGGCCAGGGAGCAGAAGACGACGAGTCTGGAATAAAGGAAACGCTCGACATCGACTTTGTCAACGTGCCCATCATGCTCAATTGCTACGTGGTGCCGGGTCTGGCCGTCAAAGCAGGCATTCAGCCCGCCTTCCGCACGAAGACCACAGTGAAGTCCGACGGTATAAAAATGGATGTCGATGAGTTGTTCCAAATGTTAGGCTATTCAGACACACAGATGAGCAAGTTCATGCTTTCTGTGCCTGTAGGTCTCTCTTACGAATACAAGCACTGGGTGCTTGATGCCCGATATAATTTCGGTGTCACAGACTTGTTCAAGGGCGAAGGAACCCTGCGCAACAACGTGTTTCAGTTGACGCTGGGATACAAGTTCAAGGTAGACTTCTGATTTCTGTACCGATAACATCCCAACAACAAAACCACAAAAGTCATGCAATACTATAGCACTAACGGAAAGGCCCCTATGGCCGATTTGCACAAGGCCGTCGTGAAAGGACTGGCTGAAGACCGCGGACTCTATATGCCCGAAGTAATCCACCGCTTGCCGAAGGCGTTCTTCGCCGACATGCCGGAGATGCGCTTCCAGGACATCGCCTTCAACGTGGCCAGTGCCTTCTTTGGCGACGATGTAGACCTCGATGCCCTGCAGGATATCGTTTACGATACGCTATCCTTCGACTGTCCCATCGTCAAGGTGAAGGAAAACATCTACTCGCTGGAACTGTTCCATGGCCCCACCCTTGCTTTCAAGGACGTAGGCGCCCGCTTCATGGCCCGCCTGCTGCAGTACTTCATACGCATGGAGGGGCAGAAAGAAGAGGTAAACGTCCTTGTTGCCACCAGCGGCGACACGGGCTCGGCTGTGGCCAACGGCTTCCTGGGCGTCGAGGGCATCCATGTCTATGTGCTCTATCCCAAGGGCAAGGTTTCGCCTATTCAGGAGTGCCAGTTCACCACCCTGGGCAAGAACATCACCGCCATCGAGGTGGATGGTGTCTTCGACGACTGTCAGGCACTGGTTAAGAGTGCCTTCATGGACGAGGAACTCAACAAGCACATGAAACTCACCTCGGCCAACAGCATCAATGTGGCCCGCTTCCTGCCGCAGGCCTTCTACTACTTTAATGCAGTGGCAAGGCTTATGTTAATGCAAATGAGTAATGAGAAAGGAGAAATGAGAAATGAAAATGAAAAAATGAAAAATGACGGCGCAGCCATTTCTCATTTCTCATTCCTCATTCCTCATTTGATTATGTGTGTGCCCAGCGGCAACTTCGGCAACATCTGTTCCGCCCTCTTCGGACACTCCATGGGACTGCCCGTCAAGCGCTTCATTGCGGCTAACAACGCCAACGACATCTTCTATAAATACCTACAGACAGGCAAATATGAGCCAAAGGCTTCGGTACAGACGCTGGCCAACGCGATGGACGTAGGCGACCCCTCGAACTTCGCCCGTATCATCAACCTCTATAGCGAGAACAATCAGTTGACAGAGGTGGCCACACATCAGCGCATCACCAACCTCATCAGCGGTGCCACCTACAGCGACGAGCAGATCAAGGACACCATGCGTCAGTGCTATGCCGAGACGGGGTATATCCTCGACCCGCACGGTGCCTGCGGCTATCAGGCCCTCGTCGACGGACTACAGCCCGGCGAGGTTGGCATCTTCTGCGAGACGGCCCATCCTGCAAAGTTCAAGGAGAAAGTTGACGAGATCCTCGGCATCGACGTAGAGATACCCGAGCGTCTGGCCGCCTTCATGAAGGGCAAGAAGCAGAGTGTCCCGATGACCAAGGACTTTAAGGACTTCAAGGCGTACCTGCTAAGCGTTGAGGGCTGAATGAGTTAGGTATATCGCTGCCACGCCCGCCACGACAGATGCCACAAAGGTGGCTGCCATGAGCAACAGCACCACAACGACAGCGCCGACAGGCGAGGCACCGCCCAGCAACATTCCGGCAAACAGCAATGGCATAGCCACCAACAGTGGCTGTGCCATTGTTTTTAACTGGGGCTGGACAGCGGCACGCAGGGCACGGCGCACACTGGGCATCAGCGACTCCAGGCGCGTGGCACCGTTGGCCAGCAGATACTGCCTATGGGCCTCGGTATGGAGCATGCTGCGCTGATAGGTCTGCAGCGTCTGCTTGACCGACACCGACAGAAAGGCCAGAAGCACACCAAAGACAGGCACAAAACAACCACCTGGCAACGTCAGCATCAGGCTGCCGCCAGCCACCGCGCAGCCCGCCAGCAGCCCTCCAGCCACCACCAGTGCCTCTCTCATCATCGCCAGCGCTTCTCCCTTCATCGCCAGCGCTTCTCCCTTCATCGCCAGCGTTTCTCCCTTCATCGCCAGCGCTTCTCCCTTCATCGCCAGCGCATCTCCCTTCATCAAGAGTCCGTGGCCAGCGGTTTTCCCGCTGGCTTGCCTCTCCCCTCTTATTTCATGCACGCACCACGCGGTAGCCAGGACCAGCATCACCACCAGCCACAGCAGGCAGGCCCACCATACATGCATCTTATAGACCACCCACGCACCGCCACCGACAGCCACCAACTGGACGGCCATCAGTGCCGATACTCTCAACACCCGCCGCATCTCCCTGCGGTCTATCAGCAGAAACAATGCCACGGCCAGCAACCATAGCACCAGCGTCAGGGCTATACCCCAGAAGGACAGTTCATAATTCATCATTCACAATTCATCATTCACAATTCATCATTCACAATTCATAATTCACAATTCATCATTCACAATTCATAATTCACAGTTCATAGTTCGATGACCTCGTCCGACATCCTAAGGATGGCATCATCATCACTGGCCACGACGACCGTGCGCCTATCAGCAGCCAGCCGCCGCAGATAGTCGGCAGAGGCCGCCTCGGGGCCGTCTACCAGGAGTATGGGCCGCTGGCGCAGCACGGCGACGGCCAGCAGTTGTGCCTTCATGGGCGACGTTGCCCCCGTGCGCTTCATCTCCTCGGCCAGCAAGCCATTGGAGATGGCAGCCTCGCGGTTGTCCTTCAGCGCGAAGACATCCTGCACCGACGGCGGCTCATAGACCACCACCTCACCATCGCTACGCAGATCCGACGGCACGTAGGCCATCATCCCACGAAACAGGCTTACCGTCTGCGGCTCCAGCGGCTCCCCGTCGATACTCACGAAGCCGCTCTTCACCCTTTCCAGCCCCATCATGGCCAGCAGCAGGCGCGTGCGCACCTGTTCATCGCCGCCCGTCAGACAGGTCACCTGCCCTTCCATGGCCATCATCGATGCCGTTTTCTCGGCACCGTCCACCAGCACATCGTTCAGTTCCAGCATATCTTTTCTAATTCACAATTCACAATTTCGATTGCAAAGGTAATAAATAATTCTTAATTCCTAATTCATAATTCCCAATTATTTCGTACCTTTGCAGCATGAAAGAAAGAAAAAGACGATTGCCAGCCGAATGGGAGCCGCAGAGCGGCGTCATGCTGACATGGCCGCACGACGGCACCGACTGGGCACCGATGCTCAGCGAGATTACCGAGACCTACCGCCAGATAGCCCTGGAGATCAGCAAGCGCGAGCGGCTCCTCATTGTTGCACCCGAGGGCAAAGCCCCTGGCATGCTCCACGTTGTCTGTCCCACCAACGACACCTGGGCACGCGACCATGGGTTCATCAGCCTCACCCCCAGCCCCTCTCCCGGGGAGAGGGGAGTATATAGTTATTCCGATAGTTCCGCAAGAGAAACTAACCACTCCCCTCTCCCTGGGAGAGGGGTTGGGGGTGAGGCTTTCCTTCTCGACTTCCGCTTCAACGGCTGGGGCGAGAAGTTCGAGGCCGGCCTCGACAACGCCATCAACCGCCGCCTCTACGACCTCGGCGTGGTGAAGGGCATATACGAAGACCATCTGGACTTCGTGCTCGAAGGCGGCTCGATAGAGAGCGACGGCCAGGGCACCATCTTCACCACCACATCCTGCCTGCTGGCACCGCACCGCAACCAGCCCCTGACCAAGGAGCAGATAGAGGAGCGTCTGAAGGAATATCTCGGTGCCGAGCGTGTGCTGTGGATAGACCACGGCTACCTGGCCGGCGACGACACAGACGGCCATATAGACACCCTCGTGCGCATCTGTCCTAATGACACCTTATTATATATAGGATGCGACGACCCCGCCGACGAGCACTACGACGCCCTTCTGCTCATGGAACAGCAACTGCGCTCCTTCCGCACCCTTGACGGCCGGCCCTACCGTCTGCTCAGGCTCCCGCTCCCGCACCCCATCTACGAGGCGTCCGTGGTCAGCGGTTTTCCCGCTGACAAGTCCGTGCCCCCCTCAATGCAGTCCGTGGTCAGCGGTTTTCCCGCTGACATCATCCGCCTCCCCGCCACCTACGCCAATTTCCTCGTTATCAACGGCGCGGTCTTAGTGCCCACCTACGCCCAGCCCGACCTTGACGCGGAGGCCATGCGCATCATCGCCCAGGCCTTCCCCGGCCGCGACATCATCGGCATAGACTGCCGCAGCGTCATCCGTCAGCACGGCTCACTCCACTGCTGTACCATGCAGTTTCCTGAAGGCGTGATAGCGTAATTTCGACTACACGATAAACCCAAGAATATCGCTGAACGTCTCAACCTTCACCATGCGTTCATGGTCGAAGTCATCGAAATGCTCCAGTTGCCACGTCACATGGAAGGGGATATAGATGGCCCAGGCACCGACGGCCAGAGCCGGGGCGATGTCGCTCTTCAGGGAGTTGCCAATCATCAGCAACTCCGAGGGATGGATGCGCTGGTGCTCGCACAGGGCAAGGAACTCACGCTGCGTCTTGTCCGATGTTATCTCCACATCGTCGAAATACCGCAGCAGCCCCGAGCGTTTCAGTTTGTTCTCCTGATCCTGCAGTTCGCCCTTGGTGAAGCAGACCAGCCTGCTCATCTTTCTCAGTTGCTTCAGCGTCTCTTCCACACCCGGCAGCGGGGTGGCCGGCAACCTGAGCAAGCGTTTGCAGTCTTGCAACAGGTCGTCGAGAGCAGACACCGAGAGGTCGTTGCCGGCCACGCGCATGGCGGTCTCCATGATGCTGATGGTGAACGCCTTACAGCCATAGCCCAAGTCGGCCATGTTGCCCGACTCGGTCGTAAAAAGTTCCTCCTTGGGGTTGTCGCAGTAAGGCTCTATCAGCCTGTAGAGGTGGTTCTCCACTTCCTCGAAATAGCCCTGACAGTCCCACAGCGTGTCGTCGGCATCAATGGCAATGACTTTTATTTTGTTGATGTTCATAAATCTTTTTTCAAATTATTTGCTGCAAAGATACACATTTTTGCCCGAAAAACACTATCTTTGCAGAAAAATTACAACCTATGAAGCGATTATTGATAACTTGGGCGGTGGCAGGCCTGTGTCTGACATCTGCCGTGGCACAGAAGGGATACCCCATCACGCCAGTGCCGTTTACTGCCGTCAAGGTGCTGCCACAGTCGTTCTGGGGGCAGCGGCTCGACGCTTGCCGTACCACCACCGTACCCCTGGCCTTCTCGAAATGCGAGGAGACGGGGCGTTACACCAATTTCTCCCATGCGGCGGCCCACCTCAAGGATGCATCAAAGACATTCAAGGTTGGCGGGCTGTCGTTCGACGATACCGACCCCTACAAGACCATCGAGGGTGCCAGTTACCTGCTGCAGACCTTTCCCGACCAGGCCATGGCAGCCTATATCGACTCTGTGCTCGACGTGATTGCCGCGGCACAGGAGGCCGACGGCTACCTCTATACGGCACGCACGCAGAACCCCGCACAGCCGCATGAATGGGCAGGCGACAGACGATGGTGCAAGGAGGAGGACCTGAGCCATGAACTCTACAACCTGGGCCACATGGTGGAGGCTGCCATCGCCCACTACCAGGCTACAGGGTCAAGGAAGTTCCTCGACATCGCCATCCGCTATGCCGACTGCGTATGCCGCGAGGTAGGCCCGGCCAAAGGGCAGGCCTGCGTGGTTCCCGGCCACCAGATTGCCGAGATGGCACTGGCCAAACTATACCTCGTGACGGGCGACCGGAAATATCTGGACGAGGCGAAGTTCTTCCTCGACTATCGCGGCAAGACCACCATCCGCCACGACTATTCGCAGGCCCATCGCCCCGTGGTGGAGCAGGACGAGGCCGTGGGCCATGCCGTCCGTGCCGCCTATATGTATGCCGGCATGGCCGACGTGGCAGCCCTCACCGGCGACTCGGCCTACCTCAAGGCCATCGACCGCATCTGGCAGAATATCGTGGAGAAGAAACTATACATCACCGGCGGCATCGGGGCCACGTCGGCCGGCGAGGCCTTCGGCCGCAACTACGAGTTGCCCAACCTGACGGCCTATTGCGAGACATGCGCCGCCATCGGACTGGTCTATGTGAACTACCGTCTCTTCCTGCTCCATGGCCAGGCGAAATACTACGACGTGCTGGAGCGCACACTCTACAACGGACTCATCAGCGGCATGTCGCTCGACGGCGGCGCCTTCTTCTACCCCAACCCGCTGGCCAGCACAGGGCAGCACCAACGCAAGCCTTGGTTCGGCTGTGCCTGCTGCCCGTCAAACCTCTGCCGCTTCATCCCCTCGCTGCCCGGCTATGTGTATGCCGTCAAGGAGCATCAGGCCACTGCCAACGACAAGGGCGGCAACAGCAGCAAGGGCGGCAGCCCCGATGTCTATGTGAACCTCTTTGTGCCCGGCACAGCCACCCTCGACGTTGGCGGCAAGCAGTTGACGCTGACACAGCAGACCGACTATCCATGGGACGGCGAGACCACCATCATCATTGGCAAGAGCAGCGCAAAAGCCTTCAACCTCAAGGTGCGCATACCCGGCTGGCTCAGGTCCAAGCCCGTGCCATCCGACCTCTACACCTATGCCGACGGCCGTCAAACGGGCTTCTCGGTGATGATCAACAATATCACCGTGCCGCTGCTCATCTCGCCCGACGGCTATGTGAACATTGAGTGGAAATGGAAGAAGGGCGACCGCGTACTGCTGCATTTCGACATGCAGCCGCGCATCGTCAAGGCCAACGACAGGGTGGCGGCCGACCGCGGCATGGTGGCCGTAGAGCGAGGCCCCCTGGTCTACTGCGCCGAGCAGCCCCTCTCGCCGGAAGGCGCCGCCAGCAGTCCCGTGGTCAGCGGTTTCCCCGCTGACATCAGCACCCTCATCCTGCCCCCCGCCCCCTCCTTTACCGAGGGCAACGCCGAGATAGCCG
This sequence comes from Prevotella sp., assembly GCA_017455845.1. Taxonomy (GTDB): domain Bacteria; phylum Bacteroidota; class Bacteroidia; order Bacteroidales; family Bacteroidaceae; genus Prevotella. The sequence continues at coordinate 16,889 of JAFSYY010000085.1, forward strand.
GCACCAAGGTGCTGACGCTCACCACCACGGCGCAGGCCCTCCATGCTGATGCCCAAGGCCGCGTGGCCTCCACCGACGCCCCCCTCACGCTCATACCCTATTACGCCTGGTGCCACCGCGGCCCCAGCAACATGCGCGTATGGCTGCCGCAAAACCTTCGACAAATCCTAAAACCGCAATAAGATGACCGTCAGTTGGCTAAGGAGAGCATACGTGTGGCTGCGGCGCATAGGCCATTGCAGGGGCTTCGGCATCCAGTCGCCTACCGACTACCGCTTCGTGCGGCAGGTCATCAACGAGCACTGGCCCTACTACGCCTACGAGGAACTGGGCTGCTACGACGACTGGCTGCACCGCAAACTGGGTCGCCTATGCTTCCGCCTGGCCAACGAACGGCAGCCGCAGACCATTGTCAGTTGGGCGGGCTACCACGACTACCTGCAGGCGGGATGCCGCAAGGCATGGCTGGTGGAGGAGGCCTGCCATGTGGATATGGCCGTAGTGTCTATCAAGACCGACTATAAACGGCTGTTCCAGGAGTGCAACGACCAGTCGCTCGTGGTTTTCATGGACATCTGGCAATATCCTGAGTACTGGCGCTGCATCATTCACGACGAGCAAGTCACCCTGTCGTTCGACCTCTACTACTGCGGCATCGTGATGTTCGACCCCAAGCGGAACAAGCAACACTATATCATTAATTTCTAAAAAACCTTACTTTGTATTCCCTGAAACCTAATCTCTACATTATGAAGATGACAAAAATATACACCCGCACAGGCGACAAAGGCACTACCAGCCTTGTGGGGGGCATACGCATCAAGAAAAGCGACATCCGCCTGGAGGCCTACGGCACCATCGACGAACTGACATCACACATAGGGCTTCTCATCGCCCTGATGGCCGACGACCGCGCACAGCGCACGTCGGAAGTGCCGACGGAGCAGTCTGCCGACGACGACCGCGCCCTCCTCATTCGCATCCAGAGCAACCTCTTCATCGTGGGCTCACACCTGGCCACCGACCAGAGCAAGACACCCCTCTACCCCTCTGCCATCCTTCCCGAGGGCGAGACGCAACTGCTGGAGCAGCATATCGACCAGATGCTGGCCTCACTGCCCGAGGCGCAGGGCTTCGTCCTGCCCGGCGGCACCGTGGCTGCCGCCCAGTGTCACGTCTGCCGCACGGTATGCCGCCGTGCCGAACGCCATATCGACGCCCTTGCCGACGTAGCCACCATTGGCGAGGACATCGTGAAATATGTCAACCGCCTGAGCGACTACCTCTTCGTGCTGGCCAAGAAGATTAATCATATCGCGGGGCAGCCGGAGATCCTCTGGCAGCGCCAGAAGAAAGCATAGTCACGCGACCGATTGACCTAGGTCGGCAGACCGGTTGACCTAGGTCGGCAGACCGGTTGACCTAGGTCGGCAGAT
>JAFSYY010000014.1 GCA_017455845.1 Prevotella sp.
ACAACTCTAAAGGCCAGAATATTATGATTGAGTCCTTCCACACCATCAGTGGTGAGTTGCGACGCCAGGACTATCCTTTAGACCACCTATGGGCCCTGCTTCATGCCATCCATACTACTGCCGACTTCGACATGGAAAGGATTCTCTATACCGACGACCATGCCGTAGAGACGTTATATAATAAGGTTAAGGATGGCTCGCTGAAGACGATAGTGACCGATGTAACGATGGTGACGAGTGGTATCCGCAAAGGAGCCCTCCAGCGCCTGGGCATAGAAGCGAAGTGTTATCTCTCTGACCCTCGCGTGGCAGAAATGACAAAGTCCCCACTCTCTTCCGAGGGGGATAGTGGGATGCTGCTTACCCGAACGCAAGCCGGTATCCGTCTGGCTGTCGAGGAACATCCCGATGCGCTCTTTGCCTTTGGTAACGCACCGACGGCTCTGATGGAACTCTGCGACCTAATCCGCAAAGGCAAGGCTCATCCTGCCGGCATCATAGCAGCACCAGTTGGCTTTGTACATGTCCGAGAGTCGAAGCACATGGTCAAGCCTTTCCGCGACATTCCCAAGATTATCATCGAGGGCCGCAAGGGTGGCTCTAACTTGGCTGCTACCCTCTGTAATGCCATTCTCACCTTCGACGATGCAGAACAACTAAAGCCAGGGCGCGACTTATAAAGTGAAAAGGGAATAGTGAAAAGTGAAAAATTTTTTGCCGCCATGAAGTTTGTAGTGATAGGCATAACGGATAATCCTCAGCCCTGGTTTCCACCAGAGGTGCTGGAAATCATCAAGCAGGGACGGGTGTTCTCTGGTGGCAAGCGCCATCATGAGATAGTCGCCCCATTGCTGCCTGCCAACGCAGAATGGATAGACATTACCGTGCCGCTCGATGCCGTCTTCGAGCGATACGCCCATTCTCCCCTCCTTTTGGAGAGGTCGGGGGAGGCTCTCATCGTCTTCGCCAGTGGCGACCCGCTCTTCTTCGGCTTTGCCAACACCATCCGGCGCAAGATGCCTGAGGCCGACATCGTGGTCTATCCGTCATTCAACTCCCTGCAGATGCTGGCCCACCGTCTGGTGATGCCTTATCATGATATGCGTATTGTATCGCTTACAGGGCGTCCCTGGCCTGAGTTCGACAAGGCTCTGATAGAACGCTCTGAGAAGATTGGCGTGCTGACCGACCGTGAGCACACCCCTGCTGCCATCGCCCAAAGGATGCTGGAATATGGCTATAACAATTATACCATGTATGTGGGCGAACATCTTGGCAACCCTAATAAGGAAAAGGTCACAACGCTTTCACTCGAAGAAGCCGCCAAAGCAGAGTTCTCAATGCCCAACTGCGTGATTCTTTCTAATGAGGAACGGAGTGTAGGAGAAGCTGGGCAGGAAGAAACTCCTAAACTCCCAGACTCCTTAGACAAAAATAAACTTAGAAAAAGAACATTTGGAATACCTGATGCCTCTTTTGCCCTGCTCGATGGCCGCGAGAAAATGATTACCAAGATGCCCATCCGGCTGCTGACGCTACAGGCACTCGACCTGCCCAGCCGACACGTGCTTTGGGATATCGGCTTCTGCACAGGTAGCGTGTCTATTGAGGCTCGCCTACTGTTTCCGCATCTGCACATCGAAGCCTTTGAAATCCGTCCTGAGTGCGAAGCCATCATCCACGAGAACGCCCGCCGTTTCAGAGCCCCAGGCATCAACGTGCATATCGGCGACTTCCTATCTGCTCCCATCCCTCACAGGGAGGAGTCTGGGGAGTGTCTTCCCGATGCCGTCTTCATTGGCGGTCATGGTGGCCACCTCAAGGAGATAATGGAAAAGGTGTTGACGGTGCTCGCACCTGATGGCATCATCGTGATGAACAGCGTCAAGGCACCCCTCGTCAAGACCGACAGTCACCAACTCTGGGACGAAGCCTGCCGCGAACTCGGTCTCACCCAAGAGCGCCCCATGAGAATTGTAATAGATGAACATCACCCAATAGAGATACTGAAATGCAAAAGATAGCAATTATTCAAATCAGTGAGGCAGGCCAAGAGATTGCCCAAACGTTAGCACGAGCGCTTAGCGCTATTGTCATTAGTCGCCAAGAGGTGGGCAAGCGTTGGAACGACTTCGATGCCTTCGTCTTTATCGGCGCCATGGGCATCTGTGTGCGAACCATCGCCCCCTATATCAAGGACAAGCATGAAGACCCTGCCGTGGTGTGTACCGACAGCACAGGTCTCAATGCCATTTCCGTGCTCTCTGGCCACATCGGAGGTGCCAACAGCCTTACTCACGAGGTGGCATCGCTGATTGGTGCACGCGAGGTCATCACCACCCAGAGCGACAATGTCGGACTATGGGCTCTCGACACTTTCGAGACGAGGTTCGACTGGACCATAGCCAGCGACGACAAGATGAACGATTGCATCTTTGCCTTTGTCAATCGTAGGCCCACGGCTCTGTTCTTAGAGGTGCGCGATGAGGGAACCGACTATCTGGAGGCCACAAAGCCTGACCACGTCACCATCATCCGCGACATCAGCGAGGCAGACCCTCAGAAGTATGCTTTGCTCATCATAGTGTCGCCATATAAGCGCCTTGCCCCCGAAGGCATGCTTGAACTGCATTTCGTACCGATGGTGGGAACGATAGGCTTCGGTCTGGCACACCATCCTGACGACTACAAATGCATCTACGACGAGATAGACCATGCTTTTGCCGACCGTGGCATCCTGCCCTGCGCACACCGCTACTGCACCATCGACGTGAAGCAGGACGAGGAATTCTGCGCCATGCTGAAAGACGAATACGACGAAGAGTTGGTGTTCTTCACCGCTGAGCAACTGGCGCAAGTTGATGTTCCCAACCCCAGCCAGACCGTCCAGAAGCATGTGGGCACGCCCAGCGTCTGCGAGGCAGCAGCCATCCTCGGCTCTAACAATGGCAAGCTCATCGTCCCCAAGGTAAAGGGCAAAAACTGGACTGCCGCCCTTGCCATCCCCTATCAGTATCTTCGAAATTCCTCCCCTATTATAGGAGCTCAGGAGGGGCTTTCCTCCCCTATTGTGGGTCAGTTGGGGTCTTCCTCCCCTATTATAGGAGCTCAGGATGTATCTTTCCTCCCCTCCCTTTGGGAGGGGTTGGGGGTAGGCTTCATCGAAATTGTCGGTGCCGGTCCTGGCGACCCCGACTTGGTCAGCGTTCGCGGCCGCAAGATGCTCGAGCGGGCCGACCTCATTCTCTATGCCGGCTCACTGGTTCCCAAGGCCCTGACTGAGTGTCATAAGCCTGGTGCCGTCGTGCGTTCCTCGGCAGATATGAACCTCGAAGAGCAATGTGAGCTGATGAAGCAGTTCTACGACCAGGGCAAGTTCATCGTCCGTCTGCACACCGGCGACCCATGCATCTTTGGAGCCATTCAGGAGCAGATGGCGTTCTTCGATGCCAACCACATGCACTATCACATCACGCCAGGCATCTCCTCATTCCTTGCTGCCGCCGCCGAGTTGCGCTCGCAGTTCACCATTCCCGAGCGCTGCCAGACCATTATCCTCACTCGCGGTGAGGGCCGCACCCCCATGCCCGAGCGCGAGCAGCTGCACCTGCTGGCTCGCAGCCAATCTACCATGTGCATCTTCCTCTCTGCCTCCATCGTCGATGATGTTCAGCGCGAACTGCTCACGGAGTACCCTGAAGACACCCCCGTCGCCGCCTGCTACCATCTCACCTGGCCAGACCAGCGCATCTACCGTGGTCAACTCAAAGACCTCGCCAAGATAGTCCACGACAACCACCTCACCCTCACCACCATGCTCGTCGTCGGCGAAGCCATCGACAACCGCCAAGGCCTCTCGGAGCTGTATTCAAAACACTTCACCCACCTCTTCCGCCAAGGCGACGCATAATAGTGGAATCCTGTGGCATGTCGCCATGCCGCAGACAAGTGACTTTCACTACTTTCCTACTTTTTTTGATGAAAACCCTCAAAACATATAAAATCCCTGGAATTCCAATCTTATTATGGAATCTCGGGGATAGTTATTAATTCTCGCATATCATTCGCGCCATGTCGTTGAGGGCCATGCACTGGTCGCGGCGGATGGCGAGGTGCTCGTTGTGGTACTCCCATGGAGCGAGAATCAGCAGTTGGCCGCTGGCACAGGCCTCCATGCGCTGACCTCCGGGTTTGGCCAGGTCGGTGAATCCGTTCTCCTGTAGTATGATGAGCGGCAGGCCCTCGTTGAAGGCTGCTCGCATTACCGCCTTCTCACCCTTCGAGATGCAGGGCGAAACCAATACGGCACCGCTGCGTGCCTGCTGTAGCCACCAATCCTGCCTCTGGGCTATCTCTTCGTCGGTGAGGCGACGCGAGCACTGCACTTGCAGGCGCAGCGGTCTCGACAGCAGGAATCGGTTACCGATGGCCGAGAACTGCTGGCCACTCACCATCAGTCCCCGCTGTACGCGGAAGAGATCGGGGTGCTCGCGCTTCATTAGCAGGCGGCGGGGGTTATCGCTCAGGTATTCCAGCCACCGCTGCAGCTGGCCCTGGCGCAGCAGCAGCTTGTCGTTGAAGCCAGGAGCGAAGAGCAGGCCGTTGAGGGGGTGTGCATTGCGTGGCTTGCGTTCCGTTTGTTGTGACTGAGTCACAACAGAGTGAACATATGGTGCCTGAGTCACAACAGAGTGAACATACGGTGCCTGAGTCACAACAGAGGGGAATAGCTCGCGGTAGGCACGGTTGCAGCCAGTCTTGAAGCCGCGGATGACGCGGCTGAGGTCTTTCTCCATCTTTTCCCTGAAGAATAGGATGCCGTGCAAGTGGTCAGGCATCATCTGCAGGGCTTTGATTTCTATCTGAGGATAGTAGCCTGAGATTCCCCACCATTCATCAGCCACCCGCCGACCTAATTCGCTGAGCTCTATGCGGGGGGCATCGTTACTGCCAGGCTCGGCATCGCTCCGCCCGACCACAGTTCCAAAGAGCGGGCGTCTTCCCTCAGTCACCATCGTCACCATGTACATCATGCGCTCAGTATAGTCGTGCCCCACACAGCGCCGCAGCATGGAGGGTTTCTTATCGCCTGCAAAGGCTTTCTGCCGTTCGTATCGTTCTTTGTCCACCTTTTTTGTACCTCTCTTTCCCAAAAAGTTTGCTTTCTGATTGCGAAATTACGGAAAAGTTCCCTAAAAAGGGAAACTTTTTTAAATTATTTGTTGGAATGTTGTTGAAAATGAGTAATTTTGCAGTCTAAAAATTAGGTTTAATTAGAAATTCAGGATACGAATATGTTATATTCAACGATTGTCCAAAGAAATGAGACTGGTTTTAACCAGATGTATTTGGCCGCACGCGAGTTTGAAGAGTTGAACGTGCTTGAGGCTATTATTGCCTGCAAGTTCGACAAGAAGAAAGTAGAGCAGACACTCAATCTTGTTCGTATGTATCAGGCTAGACTTAATATTGAATCGATGGACTTGGTTGAGTTTTCTAATAACTTTATCGAGGAATATGCTACTGACAATAATGAATGTTTTAGGTTAGCAGAAAAACTTGTTAGACGCATTGGTACTACCATTACAGGCAGTATGAAGATTTTCCGGAAATTCTGTCCTGTAGTTCGCCGCAAGTTAGATAGTGTGGGCAACATTGTTCCAACATTAGATTATAGTCGACTAACTTTCAGACAGTTTTATGGACAGATGTTTGGTGTGGAAGTTTATATTGACTTGGTTAAAACACTTCTTCATGAACTGGCAACGTTCTTTTATCACCTTCTGTCGGTGTTGGCCCTTTGTAAGGATATGATTCGAAAAGAAGAAGAGGTAAGAGGTGACTACAAACGTCTGAAATCAATTTTTGAGAAGAGTTGTGATGAATTACTTCATAACGTACGCAAAGTAAATGAAACATTTGGGCAAGTACAACTTATTTCTGACAAAGAATTGGAGGAACGTCGAAAAAACGCTCGCCCAATGTCGGAATGGCTGGCCGCAGACTACCATTCTCACGACAAAAAATGGTTAATGCGCGAGGGATATATTCGCCGTTTAGTGT
>JAFSYY010000015.1 GCA_017455845.1 Prevotella sp.
CATTATCATATTCCGCAGCCAGCGTTCAATGAGTACGAGGATGCCTGCCGTTTGTTTGGCATGACCGAGGCCGACGACGGCATCCTCTGGCTTTGCAACCCCAACAACCCCACAGGAACGGTGAATGATGTTGAAGGTGGGATGTTCTTGTGTCCCACTGGTGGCAAGCGTCCTTCGACCGATCGAAATGATGAAAGTGGAACATTCATCGTTCTCGACCAGTCATACGAGGACTTCACGCTGCAGCCCGTCATGACGGCAAAGGAGGCCGTGGCGCAGGGCAATGTCATACAGATTCACTCGCTGACAAAGACATACGCTGTGCCTGGTCTGCGCATCGGTTATATAGTGGCGACAGAAGCCGTCATCAACATGCTTCGCCGCTTCGTCCGCCCTTGGTCGGTGAATTCCCTGGCTATTGAGGCTGGCCTCTGGCTGCTGGAGCACGACTTCAAGGCCGTGAACGACATGGCAGTCTTCCTGGCCGAGACGCAACGGCTGCGCCAAGCACTAAACACCATACCTGGTATCAGTGTCATGCCTACCGACACCTGTTTTATGCTGGCTACGATAGAGCACCGCACGGCAGCAGAACTGAAGGCTTACCTAATAGAAAAGCATCGCATACTGATACGCGATGCTTCCAATTTCCGGGGACTCACGCCCCATCATTTCCGCGTTTCCACTCAGTTGCCAGAAGAGAACGACCTGCTCGTAGAGGCTATTCAACAAGCAACTGCCTTGCAAACTCAATAAGCGTGTCACGGCCACGGACAAAGTCCTCGTCGGTCTGCTGAACGTTATAGTCGGGAGCGATGCCAAACTCTGCCGACTGCCCTTGGGCATCATACATCGGCACCGCTGAGAAACGTACGCTCCAGCCATTAGGCAGGCTGCTGCTGAACGGCATGCCGGCACCGCCACCGGTATGGTCGCCCACCAGTTTGACGTTGGGGAGCGTTTTCATATACACCGCAAACTCGTTGGCGGCGCTAAACACACGGCGGTTGGTGAGCACCACGGCGGGCTTGTTCCAGCGCATATTGGCCGAGGGCTCTAAGTAGCGCGGCTCACGGCTGGAGAACTCGCTATGTCCGGGGCCTGTCTTATGCTGATAGTAGCCCACCAGCGTCTTCTCCCAGCAGAAGCGTGCCGCCAGTTTCTCCGCATTGGTCAGCATGCCGCCACCGTTGCTGCGAATGTCGATGATGAGCCCGCGGCAGAGGATGACATGCATCAGCACCTCGTCAAGGTTGCCCTCGCCGATGGCATCGTTGAAACTCTCGTAGCGCAGATAGCCGATATTATCATCCAGGATAGTATATTTGATGCCCGAGGCAATCTTATAGTCAGTACCCATATACCGCCGCAGCAGCGTGTCGCTGACATTGGCGGGATAGTCTTCATACCACGACCAGTAGCGCCCGTAGTCATGGGATGCCGTCAGGTTCACATGGCCGTCGCGCAGTTCACCCAGCATGTCGCAAAGCACCTCGAAGAGTTGCTTCTGCGACATGTTTTCATTTATCCTCACCTTATATTTATTATATACCGCCTGCCAGTCCAGCCCATATTCATGCTGTTTGTAGTCCAGGAAGCAGTAGTGCTCGTCGATGATTTTCCACAGAGCCTCGAAGTTGCCCTGCGGTGTGTCGTCGAACGCCTCCTCGTCGACACAGGCCACGCAGAGCACCAGCACACAGACGGCGCACCATAGGCTTCTCAAAAGGTTCGTCCACCTTCTGGCATGACAGGTCTCACTATTCTTCCTTCTCATGATTATCTGTTACATTCAGTATAGTTCGGTGCAAAGTTACGAAAAAAGGTTGTAACAAACGAGGGATTTTGGAGAATTAACGCCATTCAGCCTAAAATAAAGGCCGCTCGGCGACAAAAGGAAACGTTTGCTACCGCAGGCAAGAAAGCGTCTTTTTAGGCCAAGCGAACGGAATCAGACGAAAGCATCGGGCAAGGACTTTCGGATGTTTTGTTATCAAAAGTCAATTATTTCTATCTTTTTGAAACTTTTTTAGGCAAAACGTTTGCTATTTGACGGATTATTGCTAACTTTGCGGCCAAAAATAAATTCAGACTGTTATGAGCAAGGTTATAAAACCAATTGACTATGTGCCCCTGCTCGACATGCGACAGACGGAGCGGGGCATCAAACTGATTAAGGAATTCTTTCAGCAGAACCTCTCTACCGAACTGCGCCTGCGCCGCGTCACGGCACCGCTGTTCGTGCTCCAGGGCCTGGGCATCAACGACGACCTCAACGGCGTGGAGCGGGCGGTAACGTTTCCCATCAAGGACCTGGGCGACGCACGGGCCGAGGTGGTACATTCGCTGGCCAAGTGGAAGCGCCTCACACTGGCAGAGTATCAGATAGAGCCGGGCTATGGCATCTATACCGACATGAATGCCATCCGTGCCGATGAGGAACTGGACAACCTCCACTCGCTCTATGTGGACCAGTGGGACTGGGAGGCTTCCATCCGTCGCGAGGACCGCACGCTGGCCTTCCTGAAGAACATCGTGGAGCGCATCTATGCCGCCATACGCCGCACGGAATATCTGGTGTGCGAGAGTTATCCGCAGATCAGGCCTTTCCTGCCGGAGAAGATCCATTTCATCCATTCCGAGGAACTGCTTCAGATGTATCCCGACCTCTCGCCCAAGGAGCGCGAGGATGCCATCTGCGAGAAATACGGTGCCGTGTTTATCATAGGCATCGGCGGTAAGTTGGCCAACGGCGAGAAGCACGACGGCCGCGCTCCCGACTATGACGACTGGAGCACCGTGGCCGAGGACGGTCGTCAGGGCTTGAATGGCGACATCCTGATATGGTATCCCGTGCTGGGCCGCTCGTTCGAACTGTCGTCCATGGGCATCCGCGTCGACAAGGAGAGCCTGCTGCGACAGTTGGCGCTGGAGGGTCAGCAGGCCCGCGAGCAACTCTATTTCCACCAGCAACTGCTGCACGACCGGCTGCCACTGAGCATCGGCGGCGGCATAGGCCAGAGCCGCCTGTGCATGGTGCTGCTCCACAAAGGTCATATCGGCGAGATCCAGGCTTCTATCTGGCCCGACAGCATGCGCGAGGAATGTAAGGCGATGGGCATGACGCTGATATAACATTTTACCGCCAGCCCATCACTCTGACTTATATTCCTGCTGTATACAACTCGTGTTCCGGCTGTATACAACTTGTATTCAGCCGGAATACAGTTTGTATTCAGCCGGAATACATTTTGTATACAGCCTGAATACAGTTTGTATGACTTTTCCTGATTTCACTAGACACTTTTTCTCTTCATTAACTGAATCAGTAGACAGTTGTTCTGTTGCCGTACTGAATCGATAGACACAAGCGAAAAAGCTGTGCTGCTTTTGTTGACAGTCCGGCTTGGTGCCG
>JAFSYY010000086.1 GCA_017455845.1 Prevotella sp.
GTTGGCAATGTCGCCGCCGCTCATGGTGACGGTGCCGGTATTATAGATGCCGCCGGCAGAGGGAGACTCGTTATAGTTGACTTTGCCGCCCTTGATGATGAGTGTGCCGGTGTTAAAGATGGCGCCGCCCTCGATGCTGGCCTTGCACTGGGTGATGTAGCCGCTCTCGAGGGTGAGCGTACCTTCATTGTACACGCCGCCGCCCCTGGTGGCCCAGCCGCCCTGGATGGTGCCATTATGGCCGGTGTTGGAGTCCAGGATGGTGAGCGAGCCGCCCTTCTCCACATGGATGACGCTGCCGTCGCCCTGTGCGCTGTTCAGGTTGCGCGACAACTTCGTGGTGTTGAGGTCGAGCGTCACGGTCTTGCCGTTGGCAATCGTCAGCGGGCTGCTCAGTTGGATGCTGCCAATCATCTGGATGGTGCCGCCTTTGCTGACGGCGTCTCTCAGTTCCGTCTCGCTGTCTACGAGTGCTTGTGCCCAGGCTCCCTGTGCCATCAGGCAGAGCAGGGCGACCAATTTCATTGTTCTCTTTCGCATAGTTGTATCTTATTTTAGTTTATTACTTCTATATGAATAGTGACGAGCCGAGCAGGTGGCTCAGGTGCAGGCGACGGCTGATGAGCCCTGCCAGTCTGTGGGCACTACGGTTGAGCAGTCGTTCCTCGCGATGGCGGCTCTGTGCCAGTTGAAAGGCAGCAAAGCCCAACAGTACGGCTAAGGCTGCCAACACCGAAAATACGAAGATGTGGATGATATTCATTGTGTATCTGTAAATTTAATGGTTTTCAATTCCTCTGTCATGCGTTCCACCTCGTGCTGCTCGCGCTCGATGATCTCCTTGCGTCGGCGCAGCAGTTGGCGACGCTGGCGCGACTGCCACAGCATGACGGCCACCACGATGCCCATCAGCAGCACGACGACGGACATCACTAAGAGCAGGATTTCACTTGTTGCCATTTGTATGTGTACAATAAAATTTGCGTGCAAAGGTACGCCTTTACACGCATATATACAAGGGTACAGACAAGTTGGACCCTCGTTTCAGACAAGTTTGACCCTCAATACCCGCCGATTACCCATTCTTCTGGAACTCTTTTCTCCGCATCAAACTTCACGCCCACCTTGACGACGGGCCGATTGTCGGTCTGGTAGGGGATGGCATGGCTTTTCTCGTCAATCTGCTGCAACGCCTCCTGGGCCGAACCGTTCACCTTCAACTCGAACACATAGATGGTGTCGGGCATCCAAACCACCATGTCAACGCGCCCTCCTGCACACTTGACTTGCGTGCGCACATAGACGTTGAGCATAGAAAAGATCAGGTACAAGGTGTATTCGTAGAATCCTTCAGCGGTAGCGGCTTCGGCAAGTTTCTTCTTGAAGCCCTCAACATACGGAATGGCCGCCATGTATGCCTGCATCTCGCGCATGGCAAGGTCGGCATCGTGCTGCTTCAGTGCCCGCCAGAACTTCAGGGCAAAGCCTGCCTGCACGTCGCTTGCCTCAATACCTATGTATGTGGGCAACAGACCTTCCGTATAACCGATACGTACCTCCTGATTGGGAATGGCGAGGGTAAACATCAGTGATTCTGGGTCATAGTCTTTGATGGTCAGGTATCCACTCTGGTATAGCAATGGCAAAGCAGAAGTCATTGCTTCCGTAGGCTTGTCAAAGGCAGAAGAGGACACCTCCATCCTGTCGAGCGACGTGATGTCGGTGCGGAAATGCTTCATCTGGCGAATGAGGAACGAGGGCGTGCCGCTCTCAAACCAATAGTTGGCCAGTTCGCAGTCGGTGAAGGCGTTAAGCAGACTGTACGGATTGTAGATGTCCTCCGACTCCTTGGAGAAATGATAGCCGTCATAGCGTGTCTTGATGCGCTCAAACATCTCATCTGCCGGACAACCGTACTCCGCCGCCATGCTCTCTATACCCTCGGCAAGAACCGTCCTGACCTCATGCTCGGTGATGCCGCAGATGGCGGAGAACTGCGGGAGCATGGTGATGTTCTTCAGGTTGTTGATGGTAGAGAAGATACTGAGCTGTGAGAACTTCGTGATGCCCGTGATGAAGCAGAACCGGATCATTGCCTCACAGTCCTTCAGGGGTTGGTAAAACTCCTGCATCACCTTGCGCATGGGGTCAAGCATCTCTTTTTCGTAAAGCACGTCAAGCAACGGCGCGTCATACTCGTCAATGAGGACGACCACCTGTCGCCCTTCTTTCTTGTAGACCCTACCGATAAGTCCTGCGAGCACGCCTCCGGGGGTTTTCTCCTCCGGGTCTCTGCCATACTCCTCCCTATAGGGCTTTAACAGCAGCAGCAGCCTGTCACGAAGTGCGTCGGGAGAGTCCTGGTTCTTTGCCATGCTCAGCGAAAGCCGTATCACCGGGTACTGCTGCCATTCCTGCTCGAGATTCATAATCTTAAGTCCCTCGAACAATTCCTTCTCTCCCTTGAAATAGGATTCCAGGGTAGTGGTGAGCAGCGACTTGCCGAAGCGTCGCGGGCGGCTCAGGAAGATATAGGTTGCATAGTGGGCAAGCTGCCACACCAAGTCTGTCTTGTCAACGTAGACAAGTCCTTCGCGTATGATACGCGAGAACGTCTGAATGCCTATCGGATATTTCCTTGCCATAGCCTTATCTGTGTTTGAATGGCGCAAAGTTACGATATTTTCCTCAAACCGCCAAATATTCACGTCATTTTTATGTCGCATTGTCCTTGTTCTGGTTGCGGTA
>JAFSYY010000016.1 GCA_017455845.1 Prevotella sp.
CGTCGCCGACGGCATTGATGGTCATGTTGCGCAGAACGGTGCAATTGCTGAAGGCACTATGATCTAAAAACATACCGCCACCAGCAGTGAGGCTTACGTCGGTCAGGCTCTTGCAGTCGTAGAAAGCACTGCTGCCAATTGCCAGCGACCCGGTCGTGGTGCAGGTGAAGGAGGTGAGTGCCTTGCAGGTGTTAAAGGCACTGCCACCGATGGTCGTCAGATTGGCAGGCAGCGTGACGGCGGTCAGCGTTTGCTTGTTAAAGAACGCACTGCTGGGCAGGGTGTTGTCGGGTAGCACGGCCTCGGAGAGGTCCACCTGCGTCAGTGTTTCGTCGATGACGTCTCTGATGCGGTTGAAGTCGTTGCTGTTGTTCAACGGACCCACGATTTTCAGCGTCGTGGCGCCCTTGGCCGTGATGTCGGCGGCGGCATAGTCGTTGTAGAGTTCGCCTGCCGAGGTAACGGTGATGGTGAGCACGCCGTCCACCGGTTCAGGAACCTCGGCGGCATACAAGGCTGCTTTCGGCAACAGCCAAAAGCAAAGGAGCAGGCTCATAAGATTAAGCCTTTGATGGGTTGTTTTCGTTCTCATATCGCAATTTGTTTAATTTTGTTTTTCCTTTTGACTTGGATTTTTATCCATTTGCTTCTTCACTGCGTCACGAATGCGGCTGTCGAGTCCGTCGCTCAGGATGTCCTCCATCCTGAGCAGTTGTTCAAGATACTCACGGGCATAGTCGGTGGCCGCTTCCTGGTATTTCGTCTTTGTCATGCTTTACTGTCGGATTTCATGCGTGTTATCATGGGGCAAAGTTACGATGGAATGGTGTATTTTGCGTTATCATTTCATCAAATTGTTTTATCATTTTGTGTAGAATATGCAAGCAAAGCCCCCGAAACAGGCTGTTTCGGGGGCTTTGCGCATATTTTCAAGGATGAACGGCTATTATTCTTGCTTCGCTTCCTTCTGGCGGTCGAGGTATTGGGTGGGCGTGAGTCCGAAGGTTTTCTTGAAGGCGCGTGTGAAGTTTGGCGTATCGTTGTAGGCACAGAGCGTGGCAATCTGCGCGATGTTCAGTTCCGGGTGCGTGTCTAACAGATGGCGGGCGCGCCGCATGCGGATGGCGGCGATAAAGTCTTGGGGCTTCTCGCCGGTGACGCTGTCTAACCGCTGGCGCAACTGATAGAGGCTCATGCCCATCTGCTCGGCCACGCGGTTGGCATCGGGCTGCCCCTCAAGGATGAGGCGGTTGACGGCGTTGACCGTGCGCTCCAGAAACTCGCGGTCGCTGGAGGTCAGTTCTGTGCTGTCGTCGCGCTTGGCCGAGGTGGTGATGGCGTGCTCGTAGTGCTCGCTGAGCACGTCGTACTTCTCGCTCAACTTGCGGATATTCTCGCTCAGTTCGGCATTGATGCGTGCCTGACGCTGGTGGCGCCGCCACATCAGCCACCACACAGCCAAGGCTGCTAGGGCGATGACCACCGCCAAGGCGATGGCCCACCACTTGCCCCGCCGCTGCTCGTGGTTTTCTATCTGTAGCCAGTCGTTGCCGAACTCAGCATTGTATTTGGCCAGTTTCTCGGCCGACACATTATTATATAAGGAGTCTTTCAGGGTCTCGAAACGCTTCAGGCAGCGCCGGGCACGGGGAGGGTCGTGCTTCCACAGACACTCGTAGAGCCCGCGCAGGGCAGGCACTTCGTTGTAGGGGTCGCCCATTTGCTGGAAGATGTCGGCAGCCTCCTGATAATAGACGGTGGCCTCTTTCTCGCGGTCCTGCGAGAGCACGGCCATGCCCATCTTGTTGAGCGCGATGCCCAGCGAGTGGCGGTCGGACGTCTGGCGGAGAAAGGGGATGACCTGGCGCAGCGTCGCCTCGGCCTCCTCATACCTGTGCATGCCGATGAGCACAGAGGCCTTCTGTGTCAGCCGCACCATCACTCGCGGCTCGTTGCCCAGTTGCTTGTCTATCTCGTAGGCCCGCTCGATATACGGCAATGCCTTCTGGTCGTCGCCCTGTGCATGGTACACCTCCGAGGCCATAGCCAGCAGCACGGCCATGCGGGCAGGGTTGTCGGCCTTCTCGCCCATCTCGATGCCCTTCAGCACATACTGCTCGGCCTCCTTGGGCTGGTTAGCACCCATGTAGATGGCCGCCAGCGTGTTCAGGCTCGACGACATCACGTCGGGGTCGCCGCTCTGCTCGTCCAGGGCATAGCACTCCTTGGCATAGCGGGCTGCCTCCTGATAGTCGGAAAGGCGGATGTTGATAATTGCCAGCAGGCTGAGGCAGTCGGCCCTGAAGTCCACGTTCCCCGGCGGACAGGCTTCCAGTGCCTGCTTGGCCGTCTGCAGGGCCTCCTGGTATTGCTGTGCTCCATAGAGGCTGTCGGCCTGATCCAGCAATTGGTCACCTGCTGTGCCGGCCATAGCCTTGACGGGCAGCCATACAACTGAGAAAAGAAAAACGGTAATCACCAAACTATACAGTCGAGAGATTGGGCTTGGCATAAAAATAAAAAATTATATAATTATACGGTAAAAAATGTCTCTTATTTCTGGTTTGTGAATGCAAAGATAATGCTTTTTCCCGATATAACCAAATGATTTTTAGAAAATCGAGGAAGGAAATCAAAAACCTGTTCCATTTGCTGAAAATTTAAGGCTGTTTGCTTAAAAGATTTGCTTTTCATACGGGAAAAGGCTAATTTTGCAGCAAACAGTTTTCTATTAGTATTCACTCTCAACAAAATTAAGAAGTATGAAGAGATTATTATTAATGATGATGGTCATGGCAGCGACGATAGCCGCCCATGCCTACGACTACCCCTATCTGACCCTGCAGACAACCGACGGCACAGAGACCACGGTGGCTGTTGACGAACTGGTGCTGACCGTCAGCGACGGCCAGTTGGTGATTACCAATGGCGACGGCACCATCAGCCTTATACTCTCCGACCTGAGCAAGATGTACTTCGCCTCCACATCGTCGGGCATATCTACAGTGATGTCGACTCCTACCGCCAGCGGAAGCGTGGAGGTGTACACCACTGGCGGCATCCTTGTGGGCCGCTATGACTCTGTGGCCACGGCAAAGAGCCAACTACGCAGTGGCGTATATGTGATGAAGACCAACGACAGAACCCTTAAAACCGTAGTGAAATGAAAAAGATCCTTTCAGCAATAACCGCCCTGCTGCTGACAACGGCTGCCGGGGCGCAGACGATGAACGTCCAGGTGGGCAGCGTGACCTACCAGTTTCCTGCTGCACAGACAGGTGAGATGACCTATACCGACGGCACCACGCTGACCGTCTGTGGCAAGGCATTCACCCTGGCCGACATCGACCAGATATATGTTGACGACAGTGAGGTGACCGACAACCTGGTAGCCATTGCCTACAGTGGCACGTCGGCAACGGTCACCGTGGCAGGCAATGTGGCGCAGTATGTCACGCCGACCATCAGCGGGGCATACGTCACGATAGCACAGAGCAACATCGACGCCGTGGACGACGACGAGATAACCTACCAACTGAGCGGCACGGCTAACGACGGACAGTTTGCACTCTCGGGGTCGTATAAATGTACGGTGTCGCTGGCCGGTGTAGACCTGACCTGCACGACAGGTGCTGCCATCAATATCACCAACTCGAAGCGCATACAACTCAGTGCGAAGAAGAGCACCACGAACAGCCTGACCGACGGCTCCGGCGGCTCGCAGAAAGCCTGCGTTTATTCGAAAGGACAGTTGCAGTTGCAGGGCAACGGCACGCTGAACGTGGTGGGCAACACCAAGCATGCCATCAAGAGCGGTGACTATATCTCGGTGAAGAACCTGACGCTGAACATCACCTCGGCCGTGGGCGACGGCATCAACTGCGAGGAGTACTTCCAGATGAAGAGCGGCACGGTGACCATCAGCGGCACGGGCGACGACGGCATACAATGCGACCTGGGCGGCACGGAGTCTACCGGTGAGATAGCGGCTACAGAGACAACGGATGCCCACGACGGCGAGGACAGCGGCAATATCTATATAGAAGGCGGCACGTTGACCGTCACCGCCGATGCTACTGCTGCCAAGTGCGTGAAGAGCGAGGGCGACATCACCGTCAGCGACGGCACGGTGAAACTCTATGCCAATGGTGACATCGACCTGTCGGAGACCGATGCCGACGGAAACATTGACCCATCGTATACCGCAGGCTTCAAGGCCGACGGCAGTTTCACCCAAAGTGGCGGCAACATCACAGTCAGCGTGACTGGGGGAGCAGGACGCGGCATCGGTGTGGACGGCACTTTCACCACAACAGCAGCCAACACAGGAACACTTACCATAACCAACAGCGGAGCCACCAGCAACAGCAGCACTTACCACTGCACGGCCAAGGGCATCAAGGCTGGCGTCGTAGCACTGGGTGGCGGCACCATCGACGTGACCATGAGCGGCGCATCGGCCAAGGGCATCAAGGCCGACAGCGATGACGGCACGGGCAACCTGACGATTACGGGTGGCACCATCACCGTGAAGACTACTGGTACCGGCAGTTACGACCAGACAGAGAAAGACTCCAAGGGAGCAGGATGCCTGAAGGCCGACAACAACATGGTGATTAGCGGCGGCACCCTGACGCTCACCTCGTCGGGTACTGGCGGCAAGGGCATCAAGGTGGATGGCACGCTGACCATAAACGGCGGCAGCATCACTGCCACGACGACGGGCGGCACCTATACATACAGCAGCAGCAATTCACAGCCCAAGGCCATCAAGAGCAATGGCAACATGGTTGTCAGCGATGGCACCATCACAGCCACGTCGAGCGGTCATGAGGCCATCGAGACCAAGGGCACGCTGACCGTCAACGGCGGTACGGTCTATGCCTACAGTGCTGCCGACGACGCCATCAACTCTGCCAGCCACATGTATCTGAAGGGCGGCACGGTGTCGGGCATCTCAAACGGCAACGACGGCATCGACAGCAACGGCAACATGACCATCAGCGGCGGCACCGTGCTTGCCTGCGGAGCCGGTGAGCCGGAATGTGGACTGGATGCTGCTGAACACTACGAACTGTATATCACTGGCGGCACCGTGCTTGGCATTGGCGGCGGCAACAACAACGTGACGTCAACCAGCGGCTCACAGTGCGTAGTCAGCACCACAGGCAGCGTCACGGCAGGCAGCACCGTTACCCTGAAGAGCGGCAGCACCACACTGGCCACATTCACCGTACCCACCAACTATTCGCCGACATCGGGCGGCGGGGGCGGCATGAGAGCACCTGGTGGCAGTGGCAATCCTGGCGGCGGCAGTAGCAGCAGCGGCTACAGTTATCTGATGAGTGCTTCCGGCCTGACCTCCGGCAACGAATACACGATAACTATCGGTTCGTCGTCGAGTACTGTCAAAGCATCGACCACTTACTCCGGTAAATAACATCACTTAAAAACGGTACTACAAGAATTTGTGTGGGTAATGACCAAGATGGCGACCATAATTTGGTCATCCAATGACCAAGGCTTGGTCACACCATGACCAAGCCTTGGTCACACGATGACCAGGCCTTGGTCACATGATGACCAGGCCTCGGTCACATGAAATCTCGTATTAGACGCGAAGCGCATTCTGACACTTCCTCTTAAGTATTATGGTAGAGAGAAGCGTCAGGAGCGACAGGGCCTGCGTCAGGATAAAGAAGCCGTTGTAGCCAAGAGACTGGAGTAGCGGGCCAGAGATGAGACATCCCATCATCAGCGAGAGTGCCATGAGCGACTTGCCCTGCTCGCGGTGCTCTATTTGCTTCAGATACGACAGATAGGCAGCGAAGCCAAAGCCGTAGGCGAACTGCTCGACGAGGACGCACAGGCCCACCGTCATGAGCGATTGCGGCTGCCAGTAACTGAGGGCCACATAGACCGCGCAGGGGATGAGCATGCTCAGAGCCATTGGCCTCAGACAACGGCTGAAGCCATAGCGCGACAGGGCCTTCATGCCCAGGAAGCCGCCGGCGGTGAGGGCCGCTATGCCAATGATGCCCATCACAAAACCGAACTCCTGGGGTGAGAGTCCTACACCGCCGTTGCGGAAGGTGTTGACCAGAAACAGGATGCTCACCTTTGCCACCATTCCCTGAGCAAAGGGGTAGAAGAGGAGGAAGGAGATACACGAGGTGCGAGGTGCGAGGTACGAGGTGCAAGGTGCGAGGTACGAGGTGCAAGGTACGAGGTATGAGGTGCAAGGTACGAGGTACGAGGTGCGAGGGAGAACGGAGGACGCGTTGCGGCGTGAGGTGGGCAGCGAGAATACATGCCAGAAAAACAGGAGCATGAAGATGCCAGAGAGGATATAGAAGAGCACCCGCCAGGCATAGAGCATGTCATGACGATAGAACACCTGTATGTTGCCTGCCAACACCAACAACACGCCCTGACCAACGACGAGGGCAAACTTTCGAGGCAGTTCCTCGAAGATGGAGGAAGAAGGGAGAAGGCATACACGAGGTGCGAGGTGCGAGGTGTGAGGTGCGAGGGAGGAAGGAGAAGTGTGGGTGAGACCGTCGGTTGCCACATTATGGATGGCTGCGAGCCACGCCATAAAGAACAGTAGACAGACTGTGAGCCATTGGGTAGATAGCACGAAGGCCAGCAAGGCGAAGGTGAACATCAGCAGGAGTTGCGTCAGCAGTATCCATCTCCTGTAGTCCATCGTGCTGTCGATATAGGGCTTCCACCAGACCTTCAGTACCCAGGGCAGGTAGCAGAGCGACACGCAGCAGAGCGTTTCTGAGGGTGAGAGATGCATCTGGTGAAGCAGGAGCAGGGTGATGACAAACACCACCACATGAGGTATTCCCTTTGCGAAATACAAAGTGGGAATCCATATCTTCAACTCTAATCTCTCACCTCTCATTTCTCACTTCTCACCTCTCACCTCTCATTTCTTCTTTCCAAACTCAGGGTCGATTTTCAGGAAGGCACAGACGATAAACGTAGCAGCGCAGCAGACGATGGTCCACAGGAAGAAATGCTGGTAGCCGATGGTTTCCTGCAACCAGCCGGCCATCATGCCCGGCAGCATCATGCCCAGGGCCATGAAGCCAGTACATATCGCATAGTGGGCCGTCTTGTGCTCACCCTCAGAGAAATAAATAAGGTATAGCATATAGGCCGTGAAGCCGAAGCCGTAGCCAAACTGCTCGATGAAGATGCAGACGTTGACGATGCCCAGACTCTCAGGCTGTGCATAACTCAGATAGACATACACCAGGTCGGGTAGGGTGATGGCGCAGACCATAGGCCATAGCCAGCGTTTCAGTCCACCGCGTGCTGCCGCGATGCCACCCAGTATGCCACCGATGGTGAGACCAATGATGCCCACGGTGCCATAGACAAAGCCTACGTCGGCAGTGGTAAGCCCCAGTCCGCCCTTATCGACGGGGTCGAGCATGAAGGGGTTGATGAGTTTCACCAACTGTGCCTCGGGCAGGCGGTAGAGCAGCATGAAGAGAATGGCCACCAGCGCATGCTTCTTGGTGAAGAAGGTGCGGAAGGTCTCGCCGAACTCGCGCAGGATGGTTGATGGCGTGACATCGGCCGCCGCATGGTCGCTGGCCGGTCGTGGTAGTATGAAGCCATGATAGAGCGATGCCAGAAGAAACAGGGCTGACATCGTGCCGAAGGTGACCATCCATGCCAGTGGGATATTGCCCGTGGTGGTCTCCAGCCATCCGGCGAGGATGACGAGCAGTCCCTGACCGGCCACGGTGGCTATGCGGTAGAACGTGCTGCGTATGCCCACATAGAACGACTGTTGGTGGTCGTCGAGGGCATGCATATAGTAGCCGTCGGCTGCAATGTCGTGTGTGGCTGACGTGAAGGCGACGAGCCAGAAGGCTGCCAGCGTGAGCCGGAAGAACATCGATGTGGGCAGGGCCAGGGCGATGCAAGCCAGTCCGACGGCGATGACAAACTGCATGGTGACCGTCCACCAACGTTTGGTCTTCATCAGATCGACGAAGGGACTCCAGAAGGGCTTGATGACCCACGGGAGGTAGAGCCAGCCGGTGTAGAGGGCAATGTCGGTGTTCGACACGCCCAGTCGCTTATACATAATGGTGGAGATGGTCATCACAGCCACGTAGGGCAGTGCCTCGGCCATGTAGAGTGTGGGGATCCACGACCAGGGAGATCTTTTTAATTCATAATTCATAGTTCATAATTTATAATTCATAATTCACAATTCAATGCGGTAGCAAATTCTTGCGTCCCTTCGGTAGCAAGCGACCAGAGGTCGAGCGCTTCATTCTTCATTCTTCACTCTTCATTCTTCATTCTTCACTCTTCACTTAATAGACTTGCTTGATTTCTGCACCTCTATAATAATATAGGAGGATATCGTCGTAGTCGTAGCCTTTCTCGCCCATCACGGCCGCACCGATCTGACAGAGACCTACGCCATGACCCCAGCCACGGCCGTGGAGCACGAACTTGAACGACGGATGCAGGATATTGAGGATAGGCTTTACCTTTTCCACCTCGAAGCATGAACTGAGCAGGTGTGTCTCGCTCAGGGTGCGGCGTATCTCCAGTTCCTTGCCGATGATAAACGAACCCTTGGTGCCTACAATCTGCAGGCGCCAGATGCGCCCGCTCTTGCCACGGTCGAGCGGCACGAGGTCTACGATGTCGCCCAGGTCCATCTTCAGTTTGCGGCTTACCAGTTCGGTGAGTTCTGCCTGCGTATATTCCACATGCCATTCGTAGAAGTCGAGGGTCTCCTGGTCGTAGTCGTTGAGCACCTGCGACAGGATGCGGCGGTCGCTGGTATGGCAGAAGGGGTCGCTGACCGACGTGAGGTAAGGCTTGCTGATATTCTCCCAGCAATACTGGAACTCCTCGGTCTGGCCGCCGCAGCACTTCGAGAAGCGGGCATCGCATAGTTCGCCGTCGTACATCAGCACCTGTCCCCTGGTCTGACGCACGGCCTCTGTAGCGGCAGAGTATTGTTCACTGTTCCCTGTTCCCTTTTCTCTTAAGCGAGTGATGCCCTGATAGCGCTGGCAGTGGTCGTCGGCACAGACATCAAAGAGCGTGTGGTCCTCACGGTCGTACCAACGCAGCAGTTCGTCCTCCTTCTTTACGAACGAGAAGAAATTATTGTCTTTCCTGTCGCCGCTCTCCTTGCGTTTCTTCATCTGATAGAGCAGCCACGAGCGCGAGATGACGGCATGTGCCTTGAGCAGTTCGGGCGACGAGGTGGCGCTCATCTCGCTGGAGATGACGCTCTCCAGATACTGTTCCACGGGCAGTTCGTTGATGGCCAGCACCTTGTCGGCCTCTACCACCAGGCGCAGCGAGCCCAGGAAGGTCTGCCTCTCCTGTCGCTCCCAGTGGAAGCCCACGCCAATGGTCACGTCGTCGAGGGTGAACGAGGCATCGTCGCTCTGTGGCAGGAAGCGCAGTTCGCGATAGTTCTGTCCGCGCCATAGCAGGCCTCCATCAGCCAGTTCCACGGTCTGCATGCCATTGATGGTCTCACCTTTGGCGGTGTAGTTGCCGTTGAGTTCGAATACTATCTTCTGTCCGCTGACGATGCCTACGGTAACATTGGGCTCTTCCATCGGGGCGGCAGAGCGCTCCACGTTGAAGGTGGCCTTCTCCAGCCGCTGTTTCAGGGCTTTCATCTCCTCGTCGGTGAGGGCACATTCGCGCAGTATGGCGACGGCCTGTTCGGGCGTGACGGCCTCGAAGTCCTCGCGACGCGGGGTGATGATGAGGCCCGACATATCGAGTGCGCCCGGGCTGACCAGCAGTTTTCCCTTATCTTCCTTATAATAGCAGTCGGGACGGTGCTTACGGCGTGGGAACACCACGGAGATAAACTCATCGCCGATGCGCCACGACACGATGTTCATCATGGGCTCCGACTGTCCGCTCACCTTGAGCAGGGCATGATAGAGGGTGGCAAACATACGCTCGCTGCCGCGACGGCTGTTGGCACGGATAACTAGTGCGGGGCAGGGATAGTCGTCGATGACCGACAGCGTGGCATCGTCGCCGCGACGGGCCACCTCCGTAAGGCTGCGTGACAATCGCTGCCATTCTTTCTGTAACGGCAGGATGCCCGACGTGCCCGCCTGCAGATGGGCATGGTCGGGAGCGGAGGCCCCGCACAGCGGACCGTTATAGAAGACCATCAACTCAGGGTAGTGAGCCAGCAACTGTATCATCTCGCCATACATGCCGCGAATCTGCTGGGGCTGATGACGGCGTGTGGGAATGGTGAAATGCATGGGGAGGATGGGGTAGGGGTTGACCAGCAGTTCGTAGTCGGCATCCTGCACCTTGGTCAACTGCTCCTGTGGCCGCTGCTTGCGGCAGAGGAAGCAGGGGCGTGCGGCTACGGCGGCCTTGGTGATGGTGGCACCTGTAGAGCGTATGCGGGCGGGGTTGAACTGCACCACGAATGTTGAGGTGCCAACGTTCAACTCGCGTGTCTCCACATGGCTCAACTCACGATAACGGTCACGTGTCTCGGGCCATAACCGCAACTGGCGGTCGAAGAAACGGTCCAACTGTGAACTGTGAACCATGCGCTCGGCTCTGCCGCTTTGCTCAAAGAACTGTGAACTGTTTCTGGCCTGTCGCGCCTTGATCTCCAGCGTGCGCAAGCGGTCTTTATACAGGTTGTTGGCATTGATGCGGTCGATGCTCAGGGCGGCATCGCTGTTGCCTCCCCAGCGGCGGCACAGATAGAGTTCGTCAAAGATACGCCCGATGCGGTAGTTGCGCGAGAACCACAACCCCATGGCATAGTCCTCGCCATAACTGGTGTTGGGCAGTTGCACCTGGCGCAGCAGGGGCGTGAAGAAGGCACGCGGCGCACCCAGTCCGTTGATGCGCAGGGCGTTGTTGGGGCCATTCTCGTCGGTCCATTCCTTATGGGCTATCAGTCCCGGCGGCAAGGTGTTCAGGTCGAAGTCGCACATGCGGTACGATCCCACTATCATGGCTGCCTTCTGTTTGTAGAAGGCATCGACGATGGTCTGAAGCGTCTTGGGCGAGGAATAGAGGTCGTCGCTGTCGAGTTGCACGGCAAAGCGTCCGCAATGGCTGTCGTTGACGGCCATGTTCCAGCAGCCGCCGATGCCGAGGTCGTGACGCTCTGGAACGAGAACGACCAATTGAGGGGTAGCGGTAGCCAACTGTTCACTATTCTCTTTTACCTTTTCCCTTAAAATCTCGGCTGTGCCGTCGGTCGAGTGGTTATCTACCACGATGACGTTATAACGGAACGTCGTTTCCTGCTCCAATGCACTCTTCACGGCATCGGCGATGGTCTTGGCACGGTTGAACACAGGGATGATGACGGAGGCCTCATAGTCGAAAGGCTGTTCGTCGAAGTCCACATCCTGCACGGCCGACGTGTCCACCAGTGCGTCGATAGCCTTCAGATGGCTGGTGACCACCTGCTCCATCTCTATCTGCACGTCGCGGTTGGCCGGGTTTACATAATCGAACTGCTTCTCGCCCGAGGCACGCGTGTCGAGTTCCACCTCGGTATACAGCAGTTCGTTGAGATGGAGCAACTCGCCCTGGCGACTCAGGAAGAGACGCAGGTCGTACAACCCACCATATTTATATAGAAGGGCTGCCGATTCGCTGGCCCAGCGTCGCAGGCAGTCGCCGCGCACGAGCCACAACGCGCCGAAGTCGAAGTCGTCGCGGACAGAGCCTAACTGATAGTCGATAACGGGATGCTTCTCTGTCTTGTCGGCCTTCCTCTCATAGCGGTCGGCATATACCATGGCAGCACCACTGTCTTGTGCCACCTGTATCATACGCTCCAGGGCACCTTCGCCCAGTTCCAAGGCCGTGTTTTTTACCACCAAGGCAACGAAAGGCGCCTGTGTGCGTGCTGCTATCTGGCGCAGAGCCTCGGCGGAGTGCATGCCGTCGGCTGCAAACACATTCTGCACGAGCGGGCTGTTGAGTAACTGTTCCTTCAATGTGTCTGCCCACGTCTCGCCGACAGCAGGCAGAAAGATATCAAGATAATCTCTCATAATGTTTCAGAATTTTACTGCAAAAGTAATAAAATAATGTCAGTTGGCAAAATTCCATGTAAACATTTTGCCGTTTAAGCAAAAATTCGTAACTTTGCACCTTGCTTTGAATCTGCAAAGATAGACATCATGGACAAGAAAGTGCTGCTCGGACTGACTGCTGACGAACTGAAACAGGTGGCGCTGCAGTTGGGGATGCCCGCCTTCACTGGCGGACAGATAGCGAAGTGGCTATACGAGAAAAACGTGATGAGTATCGACGAGATGACCAATGTCTCGAAGCAGAACCGCGAACGGCTCGCAGAGGAATACTGCGTGGGGGCTATGGCACCCATCGACTGCCAGCGTAGCGTGGACGGAACGGTCAAGTATCTGTTTCCAGTACGCACCGCCAATGCCTCACCTCTCACCTCTCACCCCTCACTTCTCACCTCTCACCCTTGCGTCGAGACCGTGTTCATACCCGACGATGACAGGGCAACGCTCTGCGTATCCAGTCAGGTGGGCTGCAAGATGAACTGCCTGTTCTGTCAGACGGGCAAGCAGGGCTTCGAGGGCAACCTCACCGCTGCCGACATCCTGAACCAGATATACTCACTCCCTGAGCGTGAAAGGCTTACCAACGTGGTATTCATGGGGCAGGGTGAGCCTATGGATAACCTGGACAACGTGCTCAGGGCCACGGAGATACTCACGGCTGCCAACGGCTATGCCTGGAGTCCCAAGCGTATCACGGTGAGCAGCGTGGGCGTGAAAAACAAACTGAAGCGTTTCTTGGATGAGAGCCAGTGTCACGTGGCCATCTCCATGCACTCGCCCCTGCACGACCAGCGTCTGTCGCTGATGCCCGCAGAGAAGGCGATGGGCATCAGCGAGGTGGTGGATCTGCTGAAACAGTATGACTTTACCCATCAGCGACGCTGCTCGTTTGAATATATCTGTTTCAGTGGACTCAACGATTCGTTGGAACATGGCCGTGAGATCGTGAGACTGCTTAAAGGACTGGAGTGTCGTGTCAACCTGATACGCTTCCACCAGATTCCTGATGTGAACCTGCCCGGTGCTGACGAGCGGCGTATGGAGCAGTTGCGCGACTACCTGACACAGCATGGCGTCTTCACCACGATACGCGCCAGCCGTGGTCAGGATATCTTCGCCGCCTGCGGCCTGCTGAGCACAGCAAGGGAGTTAAGAATTAAGAATTAAGAGTTAAGAGTTGTTGCCTTCGGCAATTAAGAATTAAGAGTTATAATTATATGGAACAAGAAAGAAAACCCCGCGTTGCCATCACGCATGGCGATACCAATGGCGTTGGCTATGAAGTGATACTGAAAACGTTTTCCGACCCCACGATGCTGGAACTGTGTACGCCTATTGTCTATGGTGCTCCCAAGGTGGCTGCCTATCACAGCAAGGTGCTGGGCATGGAGACCCCCCTCAACATCATCAAGAACGCCAAGGATGCCCAAGACGGTAAACTGAACATGCTTGCCGTGATTGACGACGAGGTGAAGATAGACCTCGGCACGGCTACTCCTGAGTCGGGAGAGGCTGCCAAGGCTGCTATCGACAGGGCACTGGACGATTATAAGGCACAGGCTTTCGACGTGTTGGTGACGGCTCCCGTCAGTAAGAACAGTATTGCCGGCTTTAACGGACATACCGACTATATTGAGAAAGCACTCGGCGACGGCAAGAAAGGCCTGACCATTCTTACGAACGAGGACCTGAGGGTGGCTCTGGTGACTAATAATGTTGCCATCAAAGATGTGGCAGAGGCTATCACCAAGCAGAAAATCATTGATAAAGCCATTATTTTCCATCAGGCTCTGCGTCGTGACCTGCGTGTCAGCAGTCCACGTATTGCCGTGCTGGCCCTGAATCCCCGCTGTGGTGAGGATGGCATCCTGGGCGACGAGGAGCAGACCATCATCACACCTGCCATCAAGGAACTGACTGAACAAGGTATTCAGGTGTTTGGTCCATACGCCGCCGACGACTTCTTCGGGCGCAGCGCCTACTACCGTTTCGACGGTGTGCTGGCTATGTATCACGATCAGGGACAGACACCGTTCAAGGCCGTTGCTTACGAGAATGGCGTGCGTTACACCGCAGGTCTGCAACTCATCCGTACGGCACCTGCCCATGGTGTCAACTTTGCGGCAGCCGGCAAAAACTCTACCGACGAGCAGTCGCTGCGCAATGCTATCTATGTGGCTATTGACGTATGGCGCAACCGTCAAAACTTCGACGAGCCATTCGATAACCCGCTGCCAAAACTCTATCATGAGAAGCGCGACGAAAGCGAGAAAGTGCGCTTCCGTGCACCGATAGAGGGTGGCACACGTGGTAAGGAATCTCATAAATAAGTTAATTTCTGCCAAATTTGCAGCCAATTCAGAAAAAATGTGTAATTTTGTCAGCCAATTATGAATAGTGCTGAGTTACAACGTATCAAACAAAGGTATAACATCGTGGGAAACTGCGATGCCCTCAACCATGTGCTTGATGTCGCCCTGCAGGTGGCACCAACAGATCTGAGTGTGCTCATCATCGGTGAGAGCGGTGTGGGCAAGGAGATTATTCCGCGTGTGATCCACGACAACTCACCACGAAGGCGGGAAAAGTATTTTGCCATCAACTGTGGTTCTATTCCTGAAGGTACCATCGACTCAGAACTCTTCGGACATGTCAAAGGCTCATATACCGGTGCCGTCAACGACTCGCCAGGCTATTTTGGCGCGGCTGACAAAGGTACGCTGTTTCTCGACGAGGTGGGCGAACTGCCGCTGGCTACACAAGCCCGACTGCTGCGTGTGCTGGAGACGGGCGAGTATATACCTGTTGGCGGCACGGAGATACGCAAGACTGATGTGCGCATTGTGGCGGCTACCAATGTTAATATCCGGCTGGCCATCAGCGAAGGACGGTTCCGCGAGGACCTGTACTACAGGCTTAACAGCATACCTATACAGATGCCATCATTGCGTGAGCGTGGCGAGGATATTGTATTGCTGTTCAGACTCTTTGCCATGCAGATGGCAGAGAAATACCACATGGAGCGTGTCACCCTCACCGACGAGGCCAAGCGCATGCTGATGCGCTACAAATGGCCGGGCAATGTGCGACAACTGAAGAATATCACTGAACAGATCTCCGTGCTCAGCAAGGAGCGCGTCATCACGCCCGAGGTGCTGGCCAAATTCATCCCGCAGGACAAAGAGACCACACAACTGGCTGTGGTCAATCCTGCCGGCGACCACTCTTTCGAGAACGAGCGTGAGATTCTCTATAAGATACTCTTCGAACTGCGAGGTAATGTTAACGACATGCGTCGAGAGATGAGCCAACTGAAAAAGCAGATGGAGGACGTGAAGGCTGCGCCTGCTTCGTCCATGAGTCCTATTAGCCCTATTAATCCTATTGGACCAATAAGCCCTATGAGTTCAATCCCCACACTTGAGGAGGCCGAGGCCGAAGAGTATATTGAACCAACGCCCGAGCAGGAAAACCTGAACCTGAACGACCTGAGCAGGCAGATGTTGGAGAAAGCATTGGAACGCAACAACGGCAATCGCAAGAAAGCCGCACAGGAACTGGGTATCAGCGACCGCACACTCTACCGACGTCTGAAGCAATACGGACTCATGCTTGTATTGTTCATGGCCTCGTTCTTCATGTCGGGATGCTATACCTTCAACGGTGCCAGCATCGACTATACGAAGACGAAGACCATACAGATTGCCGACTTCCCCATACGTTCCAATTATGTGTGGGGACCTATGGCCAGCATCTTCAACAACGGACTGAAAGACCAGTATGCCAACCACACCAAACTGATACAGGTGAAGCGTAATGGCGACCTCAAGGTGGAGGGCGAGATAACACGCTATGAACAACGTAACAAGTCGGTGAGCAGTGAGGGCTATTCGGCACAGACCGAACTCTCGATGACCGTTAACGTACGCTTCACCAATAACGCCAAGCACGACGAGGACTTTGAACGGCAGTTTACCGCTACTGCCTCCTACGAAACAACACAGTCGCTCAATGCCGTGCAGGAAGAACTGGTGACGCAGATGTCAAAGGAAATCATAGAGCAGATCTTCAATGCCACCGTGGCAAACTGGTAGAGGGAGTTTAGAGTTTAGAGTTAAGAGTTTAGAGTTGAAAGAAGTGGATATAGTAGAACTGATTAATCACCCCGAGCGAATGGACCGCGACACGCTTTACGAGTTGCGATCCATGCTGGCATTGTATCCCTATTTCCAGACGGCCAGACTACTCATGCTTCAAAACCTCTATCTGTTGCACGACCAGTCGTTTGACCAGGAACTGCGCCAGGCAGCCATCTATATCACCGACCGTCGCGTGCTCTTCCAGATGATTGAGGCTGCTCACTATCAGTTGAAACCACGACAGTTGTCTGCTTCTGGCTCGTATCCTGCCGCTGGCTCTGCCTCTGATTCATCCTCTGAATCGTCCGTGCCAGGCTCATCCTCTTATTCGTCCGTGCCCGTCTCTTCCTCCGGTTCGTCCGCGCCCGGCTCTTCCTCCGGTTCTTTGCCTGGCTCTTCCTCCGGTTCGTCCGTGGTCGGCTCTTCCTCCGGTTTGTCCGTGCCCGGCTCTTCCTCCGGTTCTTTGCCTGGCTCTTCCTCCGGTTCGTCCGTGGTCGGCTCTTCCTCCGGTTTGTCTGTGCCCGGCTCTTCCTCCGGTTCTTTGCCCGGCTCTTCCTCCGGTTCTTTGCCTGGCTCTTCCTCCGGTTCTTTGCCTGGCTCTTCCTCCGGTTCGTCCGTGGTCGGCGGTTTTCCCGCCGACAAAGACAGCCGCACCCTTTCGCTCATCGACGACTTCCTCGACTCTCTGCCCAAAGAGGATGAAAAAGAAGGGAAGAAAGAGAAACGCAAACCTACGCCCGCTGATGCCGCCGTCGATTATGTGGCCTACCTTCTGGAGAGCGAGAGCGACGAGGAGCGTGAGCAGGTGGCCAACGTGCCGCAACTCATCGGTCAGAGTCTTATTGATTCATTCATAAATAATGACAAAGGTAAGATAACACTCAATGAGAACCCCACACTACGTCCCGATGTCACCAACAACGCTTCAGAGACTAAAAAAGAGGGTGAACAAGGGTATTATACCGAGACTTTGGCCAGAATTTACATAAAACAGGGCAATTATTCCAAGGCTTTGGAAATTATTCGGCAATTAAGTTTGGATAATCCAAAAAAAAATGTTTACTTTGCAGACCAAATTCGTTTCTTAGAGAAATTAATAATAAATAACAATAAAAAATAATTTACAAATTAACAAAAATGGGAACTTATTTTCTTTTAGTTATCCTTATCGTTATTGCTGCCATTCTGATGGTAGGCATCGTTTTGATTCAAGAATCAAAGGGAGGCGGTCTGGCCTCTAACTTCGCTTCTTACAACCAGATTGGCGGTGTACGCAAGACCACCGACTTCATCGAGAAAGCCACATGGGGTCTCGCTGCTTTCATGGTTGTCGTCAGTATCGCATGCGCATACGTCGCTCCGAAGAATGAAGGTAACGTCAACCTGATTGACCAGGTTGAGGGCAGTCCCGTTACAAGCCCCGCCAATGCTAATGGTCTTGATGCCAGCCCCGTTATGGAGCAGCCTGCCGACTCGGCTGAATAAATACTAGCATGATAGCGACGAAAGTCGTACGGGTAAATAGTTAAGGGTACGAAGGTGCGGAGGTGCGAGAATAGGCATGCTATGACGATGCATGGTAAGAACTATACTCGCACCTCCCTATTGTTGTACCCTTTTGTGTCGTATAAATTGAGGCGTCTCAGAGACTCTATTGTAAAAACACATACTAAAAAATGTGAAATAGCAATTGTTTTACATTCTTTTTTGTATCTTTGCAGACCGAAGACACAAATACGAGAATGAAGAATATCAGAAATTTCTGCATAATAGCCCATATAGACCACGGTAAGTCAACACTTGCCGATAGACTCCTTGAGCGTACTAAGACCATACAAGTGACAGAAGGACAGATGCTTGATGACATGGAACTGGAACGTGAGAGGGGCATCACCATTAAAAGCCATGCCATTCAGATGGAGTACGAGCGCGATGGTGAAAAATATATCCTTAACCTTATTGATACACCGGGACACGTAGACTTCTCGTACGAAGTTTCACGTAGTATCGCAGCCTGCGAGGGCGCATTGCTCGTGGTCGATGCCACACAGGGCGTACAGGCGCAGACCATTTCCAACCTCTATATGGCTATCGATAACAATTTGGAAATCATTCCGGTTATTAACAAAATCGATATGCCCAGCGCAATGCCCGAAGAGGTGGAAGATGAAATCGTTGACCTCATTGGATGTGATCCGGACGATATTATCCGTGCCAGTGGAAAGACGGGCGAGGGCGTTGAACAGATACTCGATGCAGTGGTTGACCGTATCCCTCATCCTGTAGGCGACGAGGAGGCTCCGCTGCAGGCACTGATCTTTGACTCGGTGTTCAACTCCTTCCGAGGAATCATTGCCTACTTTAAGATTAACAATGGCATCATTCATAAAGGTGACAAGGTGAAGTTCTTTAATACCGGTATGGAGTATGAGGCCGACGAGGTGGGTGTGCTGAAGATGGACATGATTCCACGTAAAGAACTTCGTACAGGCGATGTAGGCTATATCATCAGTGGAATCAAGAACTCCAAAGAGGTGAAAGTGGGTGATACCATCACCCATGTAGAGCGCCCGTGTGACAAGGCTATCGAGGGCTTCCAGGAGGTGAAGCCCATGGTGTTTGCCGGTGTCTACCCGATAGATCCCACTGATTATGAAAACCTGCGTGCATCACTTGAGAAACTACAACTTAATGATGCCTCGCTGACCTTTCAGCCAGAGTCCAGCGTGGCACTGGGCTTCGGCTTCCGTTGTGGCTTCCTGGGGTTGCTCCACATGGAGATAGTGCAGGAACGCTTGGATCGTGAGTTCGATATGGATGTCATTACTACCGTGCCCAACGTATCGTATATGTGCTACACCAAGCAAGGCGAGGTAAAAGAGGTGCATAACCCCTCCGGTCTTCCCGACCAGACCATGATCGACCATATTGAAGAACCCTATATACGGGCATCTATTATTACGGCGGCCGACTTTATCGGCCCTATTATGACACTCTGCCTGGATAAACGTGGTGAACTGATTGATCAGCAGTATGTTAGTGGCAATCGAGTAGAGTTACGCTTTATGTTGCCTCTAGGGGAGATTGTGATAGATTTCTACGATAAACTCAAAAGTATATCCAAGGGCTATGCCTCGTTCGATTATCACATTGATTCGTTCCGTCCGTCGAAACTGGTCAAACTAGACATCCTGCTCAATGGCGAGCCGGTTGATGCCCTCTCTACGCTTACTCACCAGGACAATGCGGTAACCTTTGGCCGCCGTATGTGTGAAAAACTAAAGGAACTTATTCCGCGCCAACAATTCGATATAGCCATTCAGGCGGCCATCGGTGCGAAGATTATAGCCCGAGAGACAGTGAAACAGGTACGTAAAGA
The DNA here is from genome assembly GCA_017455845.1 of Prevotella sp. Lineage (GTDB taxonomy): Bacteria > Bacteroidota > Bacteroidia > Bacteroidales > Bacteroidaceae > Prevotella. The sequence continues at coordinate 19,626 of JAFSYY010000016.1, forward strand.
TGTGCTGGCTAAATGCTATGGCGGTGACGTGAGCCGAAAACGCAAATTGCTGGAGAAACAAAAGCGCGGAAAGAAACGCATGAAGCAGATAGGCAATGTGGAGGTGCCGCAAAAAGCCTTCCTTGCCGTCTTGAAACTTGACTGAGGCGGGCTAGCCCAGGAGAAGAGTGAATAAAGAAGAGTGGAGAGTAAGGAGTGAAACTATAAATCTCAAATCAAATAATATGCCGACCCTAAGTTTAACTACGCGCGACGTGGCCCGCGAACTGGCCCGCAGATATAGTACGATGACCCACGAGGAACTTGACATTCTGGAAAGTGTCCTTGTGCCGATGAAATATGCCAAAGGCGAAAAGATTCTTAACGAGGGTGATACCTGCGAACATATCTACTGGATAGTGAAAGGCTTGGTGCGTCAGTATTATTTCAAGAACGGTAAGGAATTGACGGAGTACATGGCCACCGAGAACACCATTATGATGAGTATTGAGAGCCTGTTTATGGAGAAACCTTCTATGCAAGTTATACAGGCACTTGAGCCCACCATCGTCTATGTGTTGCCCAAGAAAGAACTGGAAGCCGTGGCCATGCGCAGTGTGAATATCCAGATTCTCTATCGTAAGATCTTGGAAGAGTCGCTCATTATCAGTCAGCAGCGTGCTGATATGTTGCGTTTCGAGAGTGCTCAAGACCGTTATCAGAAACTCGTGAAGAGCAGTCCGCAGTTGGTGCTTCGTGCTCCGCTGGTCTATATCGCCAGTTATCTGCAGATGACCCCCGAGACCTTAAGTCGCGTGCGCACCGCTGTGCTTATGAATTCATAGCGCATGGCAACGTATGCTCTTCTTAACGTTCACCATCTTCTCGGTTGATGTCTTCGAAACATATATTCAACAGTTTCTGATATTTGGGAGGCAGAAGAGAGAGAATTTATGTAATAAACCAGAGACAATGCAATAATTGTCTCTGGTTTTCGTTATAAATAGAGGTTTATAACGACTTTAGGAGTTTTGAAAAGATTAATATATCTCTTGTTGCTTGTCGTTGTGGCTATGGTTGTCTATGCTCAAGATAACAAACCTGTGCCAAAGACGCAGCCCAAAGGGTTGGCTGTCGAGGATGAAAGCATCCCCGACTCCTTGTTGCATGCGAGGTGGAAGATTCAGAAGACTGCCCCTGTGCTGACGGCTGATTTGGACTCAAGTGCCTTAGACCTGAAGATGCCTGAGAACGTAAGGCAGCAGGTTGAATACAACGACTCACTGAATATGTACTATGTTGGCTCGAAGATTGGTGACACCTATCTGAATGCCCCCGTGGTGATGACACCCGAAGAGTATATGCGATGGAGTGAGAGGCGTGCACGCCAGCAGTTCTTCCGTCAGAAAGATGCCGAGAACGTAAAGACGAAGGGCAAGGACAAGTTTGACTTTTCTGACATGCATTTCGACCTGGGACCGGCAGAGAAAATCTTCGGCCCCGGCGGTGTGAGGGTGAAGACGCAGGGTACGGCCGAACTGAAGGTAGGTGCCACGTTCAAGGATATCGACAATCCCAGTCTGCCTATTCGCAACAGGAATACAAAGTCCTTTGACTTCGACGAGAAGATAAACCTGAGCGTTAATGGCAAGGTGGGCGACAAGGTGAATATGAACCTTAACTATAACACCGATGCCACCTTCGACTTCGACACTAAGAACCTGAAACTGAAGTATGACGGCAAGGAGGACGAGATTATCAAACTGGTGGAGGCCGGTAATGTGACCTTCCCGTCGAACAACTCACTGGTACATGGTGCATCAAGTCTCTTCGGCATCCGAACGGATATGCAGTTTGGCAAGTTGAAACTACAGACCGTTATTTCGCAAAAGAAGTCCACGTCGAAGAGCGTGTCCAGCAAAGGCGGAACGCAGACACATCCCTACGAGATCGATGTGGCCGACTATGAGGAGAACCGCCACTTCTTCCTCTCGCAATTCTTCCGCGAGACATACGACAAGGCCATGTCGACGCTGCCCAACCTTACCACAGGTGTAAAAATCAATCGCATAGAGGTGTGGGTGACCAACAAGAGCGGCACGACATCAAACTCACGAAACATCGTGGCCTTCGGCGAACTGGGTGAGGGCACCTATTTAATTAATAAGAGGTGGAGCCCCACAGGGCTGAAGGTACCCAGCAACCAGGCCAACGACATCTACAACACGCTCGTGCAGACCATCGACTCTGCCTCGCGCACCGTTGACCTGGTGTCGAACAAACTGGATATGCTGACGGATGTTGTTGGTGGCGTGGACTATGAAAAACTGGCATCTGCGCGTCTGCTCTCATCAAGCGAATATACGCTGAACGAAGCCTTGGGATATATCTCGTTGAAGACCACTCTGCAGACCGACCAGGTGCTGGCCGTAGCCTTTGAATACACGTATGGCGGTCAGACCTATCAGGTAGGTGAGTTCTCCACCGACCTGACGCAGACCGACAAGTGCCTATTTGTAAAGGCGTTAAAGAATACGTCGAACAACCCCACACAGCCCAACTGGCGGCTGATGATGAAAAACGTTTACTATCTGGCATCGAAGGTGGAAAAGGAAAAGTTTCGCATGGACATCAAATACCAGAGCGATACCACAGGAACATATCTCACCTATCTGCCGGAGGAAGCCCTGAAGAGCACGACGCTGCTGAAGGTGATGGGGCTTGACCGTCTGGATGCCAACATGAAACCTCATGCTAACGGACAGTTTGACTTCGTGCAGGGCTATACCGTGAGCAATGGCCGCATATTCCTGCCATCGGCCGAGCCCTTTGGCGACTATCTGCGCAAATGGCTGAAAGACAAGGGTATGGAATCGTTGGCCGACAAATACTGTTTCTATCAACTCTACGACTCCACCAAGACCGTGGCCAAGCAGAATGCCGAGAAAGACAAGTTCTTACTGACTGGACAATTCAAGGGCAACAGTGCCAACATTATCTCTCTCGGTGCCTACAATGTGCCACAAGGCTCGGTGAAGGTGGTGGCAGGCGGTGTGGAACTGCAGGAAGGCTCAGACTACTCCGTAGACTACTCTGCCGGCGAAGTCACTATCTTGAATCAGAGCATCATTGATGCCGGCACCAACGTCAGCGTGTCGCTGGAAGACAACACCAGTTACGGCATGCAGCGAAAGACGATGCTGGGCATGAACTGGCAGTACGACTTCACAAAGAACTTCTCCTTGGGCGGCACACTGATGCACTTGAGCGAACAGCCGCTGACAACAAAGGTGAGCATGGGCGAAGAACCGCTGAAGAACACCATCTGGGGCTTGAACATGAACTGGAAACAGGAGAGCCAGTGGCTGACCAACATGCTCAACAAACTACCGCTGCTGCATGTCACCCAGCCCTCGCAGATAACGTTTACCGGCGAGTTTGCCAAACTGATAGCGGGCAGTGCCAGCGGCACGCAGGATAATGCCTCGTATATCGACGACTTCGAGAACACAAAGGACCTGCGCGATGTGAGCGACCCGAAGGCATGGGTGCTCTCCAGTGTGCCTACGATGTTTGCTAATCATAACGACAAATCAACGGTGAGCAGCGGTTACGACCGTGCCCTGTTGTCATGGTACACCGTAGACCCTATCTTCACCAACCGCTCATCGTCGCTCACGCCAAGTCATATCAAGAACGACCTCGACCAACTCTCCAACCACTATGTGCGCGAGGTCTATGTGAAGGAACTCTATCCCAACCGCGACCAATCGACCTACAACGGTGCCGTGTCAACGCTGCCAGTGCTCAACCTGGCCTATTATCCGAAAGAACGCGGACCCTATAACCTGACGCTCGACTATAATGCCGACGGCACACTGCGCAATCCCGAGAGCAAGTGGGGCGGCATGATGCGCCGTCTGGAGACCACCGATTTCGAGCAGTCGAACATCGAGTATATTGAGTTCTGGATGCTCGACCCCTTCATCTATACCCGTCAGGAAGGCACCGCCGCCCGTCACAGCGGCGACCTGTATATCAACCTGGGTGAGGTATGCGAGGACGTGCTGCGCGACGGCAAGAAATTCTACGAGAGCGGCATGCCCGTTGACGGTACATCGAGTTTTGAGGAGACACAATGGGGTAAGATTCCCGTGCAGGCCACGCAGACCTACGCCTTTGCCACTACCAGCGGCTCACGCCGCCTGCAGGATGTGGGACTCAACGGACTGACCGACGATGAAGAGCGTGCCTACGGTGCCTATGCCGAATGGCTTGGCAAGATTGGTACCGTGGTGAAGGACGACTCGCTGCTGAAGGCCTGGAACGCTGACCCTGCCGGCGACGACTACCACTACTATCGCGGCTCTGACTTCGATGCCGAGCGCACAAGCATCATGAACCGCTACAAGCGCATCAACAACCCGCAGGGCAACTCTCCCTCCAGCGACGACCAGATCGAGGGTTACGACACTTCGTACAAGACAGGCCCCGATGTGGAGGACATCAACCAGGACTACACGCTCAACGAGTATGAGCGCTACTACCAGTACCGCATACCCATCAACGACGATGAACTGCAGGCCTACAACCGAGGTGCCAAGCCCGAGAGTTCGTATATCGTTGACCATCGCGACTACCTCGCGTCGCTGCGCAACGGCGACACCATCACCGTGCGCTGGTATCAGTACAGGGTGCCCCTCGTGGCCTTCGACTCAAAGGTGGGTACCATCAACGACTTCACCAGCATACGTTTCATGCGTATGTTTCTTACTGGTTTCCAGGAAGACATCGTGCTGCGTTTCGGCAGTCTCGACCTGGTGCGTGGCGAATGGCGACAGTACAAGCAAAACCTGATGACCTCGGCAGGAGCAGAGACCGGCACGATGACGATGAGTGCGGTCAACGTAGAGGAGAACACCGACCGTCAGCCCGTAGCCTACGTGCTGCCGCCGGGCATCAGCCGTGTGACCGACCCCAGTCAGCCGCAACTGACCGAGAACAACGAGCAGGCTCTGTGTCTCACGGTGAACAACCTCTCTCAGAACGAGTCAAAGGCCGTCTATAAGAACACCACCCTGAACCTGAAACAGTATAAGCATCTGCAGATGTTTGTGCATGCCAACTACCTCGTGCCTAACAGCACCCAACTGGAGGACAACCAACTGGCCGTGTTCATCCGTCTCGGTTCCGACTACAAGAACAACTACTACGAGTATCTCATCCCCCTGAAACTCACGCCGCAGGGCCGCTACCACTGGAATGTGGCCAGCGACCGTGTGCTGGTGTGGCCTGAGGAGAATATGCTCGATATCAATATGGATGTGTTTACGTCGCTGAAGAAAAACAGGAACAAGGCTCGTGCTGCCGGCGTGGCCAACTATACCACCGTGTTTACCGAGTACGACCCCGACAAGCCCAACAATAAGGTGAGCGTTGTGGGTAACCCTTCGTTATCTGAGGTGAAGACCGTCATCATCGGCGTGAGAAACCTCAGCAGTACACCAAAGTCGGGCGAGGTGTGGGTCAACGAACTGCGACTGCGCGAGACCAACAACGAGGGCGGATGGGCCGCATCGGGTGCCATGAACCTGCAACTGAGCGACTTCGGTAGTGTCAACATGACTGGACGCTATGTGAGCGACGGCTTCGGCGGCTTGGAAGAGAGCGTGCTGCAACGTTCGACAGACACGCAGAAGTCGTATGCCGTGACGGCAAGTCTGGAACTGGGCAAACTGTTCCCCGACAAGGCCAAGGTCACTGCACCTCTTTATTATTCGTACACCAAGGAGATAGTGAGCCCGAAATATAATCCGCTGGACACCGATATGGAACTCGACGATGCACTCGAGTCGGCTGCCAACGACCGTGAGCGCGACTCCATTGAGTCGATTGCCGTGACGAAGAACACCATGCGCAACTTCTCGCTCAGTGGCGTCAGGGTGGGCATCAAGAACAAACGCCATCCCATGCCCTACGACCCTGCCAACTTCTCGATATCCTACAGCCATTCACATCGCAACACCACCGGCGAGACCACTATCTATGAGAATGAGGACCAGTGGCGAGGCTCGCTCAACTACACCTATTCGCCCGTGTATAAGACATGGGAACCCTTCAAGAACAACAAGAGCAAGTCGAAATGGATGCAGTTCCCCAAAGCATTCGGCGTGAACTACCTGCCACAGAGCATCTCGTTCAACTCAGAACTGAGTCGCTCATACTATGAACTGCAGGAGCGTGACTTGGAGAACACCGAGAACCCCAACCTGCCGCTCACCTTCAGTCAGCAGTTCCTATGGAACCGTGACTTCCAACTGCGCTGGGACTTGACCAAGAACCTGCACATGAACTTCCAGAGTGCTACCCATGCGGAGATAGAAGAGCCATATACACCTGTGAACAAAGACCTCTATCCCGACCGGTACGAAGCCTGGAAAGACTCAGTGTGGACCAGCATCAAAAACTGGGGTAAGCCACTCGACTATAACCAGACGTTTACAGCCTCCTATCAGTTGCCGCTCGACAAACTGCCCATCTTCGACTGGCTGAAGACCGATGCCTCATATACCGCTACATATTCATGGCTCCGAGGCACCGACCTGGACGATGGTACCTCGCTGGGCAACACCATCTCCAACAACCGCAACCTGAACATCAACGGTGCGCTGAACATGGAGACACTCTACAACCATATCCCCTTCCTGAAGAAGACCAACGACAGGTTTAAGAAAGCAGCCTCCAATAATTCCAAGAATGTCAAGCCTAAGGCCAAAGCACCGGTCGGTCCCAAGGGTAAAGACGACAAGGGCAAGGAGAAGGTCGACAACGCAAAGGAGCAAAAGACGCTGTCCAAGAACAAGAACACCTTCCAGAAGGAAATCACACTGCAGCCCGATACTATGATAGAGGTGCAGCACGGCAAGAAGTCGAAACGCCTGCTGGTGTCGGCCCGTAACAAAGACGGCCGCAAGGTTGACGTAAAATGGAAGGTGGTCGATGAGAACAAGATCAAGGTGTGGCTGCCCAAGAATGCCTTCGACGACAAGACATCAAAGACTGACTCAACCCTCAACTCTCCGCTCGGCCCAACGGAACGCTTGCCAAAGGAAGAGCCCTCAGTCCAAATTAAACTCTCCGTCTTGCCCAAGGAGCCGCTCGAAAACCAGTGGTGGTACAACCCGGCACAGCAGGCAGCCCGTTTCCTGATGATGGTACGAAACATTAACATCAGTTACCGCAACCAGTACGCGATGACGCTGCCCGGCTTCCTGCCCAATGTCGGCGATGCCTTCGGTCAGCGAACGGGCGGTGTGATGGCACCGGGTCTCGGCTTTGCCTTCGGACTTACCGGCGACGGCTATATTGAGAAGGCCCGTGACAACGGCTGGCTGCTGTGCAACGAAAGTGTGGCTACGCCGGCCAATACCTCGGCTACCGAAGACCTGCAGATCAAGGCCACGCTGGAGCCTGTGCGCGACTTCAAGATCGACCTCACTGCCACGCGCACGGTGAACAAGGCACGCAGCATCCAGTTTATGTACACCGGCTCGCCGACCACCTACAGTGGCAACTTCACCATGACCACCATCTCGCTGAGGAGTGCCCTTGAGGGCATGGGCGATGCCAGCGACGGCTATTACTCCAAGTCGTTCGACGAGTTCTGCAGCAAGGTGGCATCCTTCCGCGACCGCGTGCAGGCACAGTACGACGGTGCAACCCTCAACTCTCAACCTGCCACCACTCCCGAGGTGTCAACCTCGGGCAACTCCTCTCTCAACCCCGTTGATCCCTACAGTGCCGATGTGCTCATACCGGCCTTTCTCGACACCTATACCATGGGGGCTGGCGGCTCGCTCGACATCTTCCCCACTTTGAAACGCCTGCTGCCTAACTGGACGTTGCGCTATTCGGGTCTGTCGAAGTTGCCCTGGCTGCGCGACCACTTCAAGAGCATCAACCTCAACCACTCTTATAAGAGCGTCTATTCTGTCGGTTCATACGCCTCCTATAGTTCGTGGCTGGAGTATATGGGCGACCTGGGCTTTGTGCAGGCTGCCGACGGGTCCTATACTCCCTCGTCGCGCTACAATATCTCGTCGGTGAGCATCAACGAGGCTTTCTCGCCCCTGCTCGGCATCGACATGACTTTCAACAATAACCTGACCTGCAAGGTGGAATACCGCACCACCCGCGTGCTCAACCTCTCGATGACCAGTGTGCAAATCAACGAGTCGCAGTCAAAGGACTGGGTCATCGGTCTGGGCTACAAGATCAGTAACTTCACATTCTCGGGATCGGGCAGCAAGAGCAAGGGTAAGAGTAGCAAGGGAAAGAACGGCAAAGACGATGACAAACAGTCGGGCAAGAACAGTAGTAGCAACAATAAGAAAGGCGTGAACCACGACCTGAACACCCGTCTTGATATCTCCTTCCGAAAGCAGGCTGCCATCACCCGCGACATCGCCACGGGCGTATCGTCGGCCAGCAGTGGCAACTCGGCACTGAAGATATCGTTGCAGGCCGACTACACCCTGTCGCGCCTGCTCACGCTGACCGCCTATTACGACCGTCAGACCAATACACCGTTGCTCTCGGCCAGCAGTTATCCCACCACGACACAAGATTTCGGCGTGTCACTGAAATTCTCGCTGACACGATGACCTCACCTCTCACCCCTTCACCCTTCACCCTTCACTTAATCAACTGGTTTCGGGACAACGGGCGCGACCTTCCTTGGCGTCGCACCCGCCATCCCTACGCTATCTGGCTGTCGGAGATCATCCTTCAGCAGACGCAGGTGAAGCAGGGCTGGGACTACTGGGAGCGTTTCATGCGTCGCTGGCCCACGGTGGAGTCGCTGGCCGCTGCTACAGAGGACGAGGTGTTGCGCGAGTGGCAGGGGCTGGGTTACTACAGCCGCGCCCGCAACCTGCATTACGCCGCCCGTCAGATCGTACAGATGGGTGGCTTCCCCAATACCATCGAGGGTCTCCGCCAACTGAAGGGCGTAGGCGACTATACTGCTGCAGCCATAGGAAGCATCGCTTTCGGACTCCCTGCCGCCGTGGTCGATGGCAACGTCTATCGCGTGCTCAGCCGCCATTTCGGCATTGCCACGCCTATCAACACGACGGAAGGCAAGAAAGAGTTCGCGATGCTGGCCCAGAGCCTCCTCCCTCCCACTTCCCATCTTGTCACCTCCCATCCTGCCACCTCCCATCCTCCCACTACTCCCGACGGATCTCCGCCGGGTCTCTCCCCCTCCTCTCTTTACAACCAGGCCATCATGGACTTTGGTGCCATTCAGTGCACGCCGCAGTCGCCCCGTTGTGACCAATGTCCGTTGCAGGAGACCTGTGTGGCATATCGTGAAGGCCGTATCGCCGAACTGCCAGTGAAACTGAAGACGCTGAAAGTAAAGGAGCGCCACCTGACGTATATCTATGTGCGTTATCAGGGACAGACGGCCATCCACCGCCGGGGCGAGCATGACATCTGGCAGGGGCTCTATGAGCCGATATTAATTGACAATTCACCGCTCGACCGAAGGACGCTTGCTACCGGAGGGACGCAAGAATTGACAATTGACAATTGGGCTGCGCAGAATAATCTTCATCCTTCAGTTTTCAATCTACAATTGCTTGCCAAGAACGTGAAGCACATACTCACCCACCGCGTATTGCTGGCCGACTTCTATCTCTGGGAGCCTGCCGAGCGTCCCGTTCTGCCAGACGGCTATTTCTGGGTAGACGAATCGAGGCTTGACGATTATGCCAAGCCCCGCTTGATAGAACTATTATTCGACAAGAAATGGTAAGAATCCTGACTCAGTTTTTGGGGGCAAAAAATCTGTGCGCCCTTGCCATAACGCTACTCTCCTGTCTGCTCATGCTGTCGTGTACCGACGGGAAGCGCCGACAGATGGCACGCATCATCATCGAGGCCGACTCGATGAACCGCAACTATGTGCCCATGACCTCTGACTCGCTGCTCACCCTGGCCTGCCGCTTCTACGACCGCCACGGCACGCCCAACGAGCGCATGAAGGCCCACTACCTCCTCGGCTGCGCCTACCGCGACATGGGCGAGGCACCCCATGCTCTTGACTGCTACCATCAGGCCGTTGCCTGTGCCGACACCACTACAAAAGACTGCGACTACCATACACTAGTAACTGTCTATGGGCAGATGGCTTGGCTTTTCCAAACTCAATTCTTGCCTGATGATGAGATTGCTGCCTTGAAAATGGTAGCGCAAATGGCTAGGATGGATTGCGACACCTTAACGGAAATCATCGCTACACATAGGCTTACCAGCCCCTATTTCATGAAATGCGATACCGACAGTGTGCTCATAGTCGAAAAGCAAGTGCGTGAACTCTATCTCCAACATGGTTATAAAGATTATGCTGGGCAGGCCGTTTTAGGCAGTATTAGCATCGCACTCGACCGCCATCATTTGCAAGAAGCAGATAGACTGCTATCCATCTATAGAAACGAATCTGGCTTGTTCGACGATGAAGGGGAAGCCGTTAGGGGTGGCTCATATTATATTGACAAAGGAATATATATGACGAAAGTTGGTAATCTCGATTCTGCCCTGTATTTTTATCGTAAGGCTATTGAATGTGAACAATACGAAGGAGCCTATAAAGGATTGCTGTCAGTCTATGAGAAGCAAAACCGCCCTGACTCCATTGCAAAATATGCCCGTCTGCTCGCAGATGCAAACGATTCCTCATACCTTCATGTTAACCAAGAGGCTGTGCATCGTATTAGTGCCCTCTACAACTACTCCCGTCAGCAGAAAATTGCAGAGGGGCAGGCCGATAAGGCGAGAAAGGCGAACATGATGAAGACTATTTTGCTTGGCATTATTGTCGTAATCGTCTTTGTCTTTTTCTTTGCTTATATACGTACAAGACAACGGGCAAAAGAAAAAGTCTTGAATCTGTTAAATGCATACAATAAAAGTCAAACAGAACTTACAGCCGCTATAGACCGTCAACGTTTGTTACGCTATGACTATGAGGTAGCACTACAGGGAAAAGATGAGGAGCATCATCAGTTATTATGCCAAATACAGGAAGATATCAATCAAAAAGAGGGTGAGATAGATGTACTGAAGAAAAAAGTTAAATGTCTGGAGGAGCAACTCCGGCAACTCTCATCGTCCGACCTTGAAAACGAATTCAAAAAGAGTAATATTTTCAAATTGTTTAACGAGCGGAGGAAGTCAAAATATGTTCTTGAACCTCCTTCAGAAGAAAACTGGCATGAACTAATAGAGTTGTTTCGTACCCATTATGTACGTTTCAACACGTTTATAACCAGTAATCGAAGGTTATCAACTAATCAGTATCGATATTGTGTACTGCTGCGAATGGGCTTCGACAATACGGACATAGGTATCTTAATGGGCAAGGATAAAGACCAGCGGTATCATCTTCGCAAACTCATTTGTGAGACCTTGTTTGGCAAATCGGTCAATGTTAAGGTGCTCGAAGATTTACTCAAGGAACACTTTTAGCCCTTCTTTCGATTTATTTATTTGTCTCATTCATTCCGCAAGAAAACGCCTTTTCTTGCGGAATGCAATCGCCATTTGAGACAAATAAGAAAGTCACGAGATAATTACACGTGCGATTTTAGTGCGATTAATATGGCGTTAAAAATTTTCTCGTTCTATGTCTTTGTTGTAATTTTGCAACGATGAATAACAACTAAAATTATAACAACATGAACAAAAACAATTTCTTTTCATTAACAATGTTGGTGCTCATGATCACTACGTTGTTTTGTACACGTGCCAATGCAGTTGAGCCTATCTCTCCGTCAATGATCCAGCAAGTATCTTACCTCCACTTACAAGTAAGGTATGTGGATCCAACAATTAGCAATCCTCCCTTGCCGAGAAATCCCATACAGATTCCCGAGATAGATCTTGACGACTACACCCTGACGTTCTACACCTCATGTCTCGGCAGTACGCTGCGCCTGGTGAATGCTGAGGACGAGGTGGTCTACACCACTGTCATCACATCCGACACACTCGTACTCCCCTCATCTATGGAAGGTGAATATGAACTCCAGATCATTCAAGGTGAGTGGTGTTTCTACGGCGAGATAGAGTTGTAAACTTTTATTTAC
>JAFSYY010000087.1 GCA_017455845.1 Prevotella sp.
ACCGCTGTTGGAGCGTTGATTATCCCCATTTGTCTGGGTGTCAACTTCCTATTGCTTATCACGGGCTGTACCCGTACCGTTAACATCGACCTGTGGAACTACTGGCACTTCGCCTTTATTGGTGCTGTTGCCTATTTCGTGATGGGTGAGAGTCTGGCATGGGGCTATTTTGCAGCCATCGTATGTTACATTATTACGCTGGTGATGGCCGACTTGACCGCCGACAAGTTCCAGGGATACTACGAGGACATGGACGGTATCTCCATCCCACAACCTTTCTGCCAGAGCTTTACCGCTTTTGCCATTGGCATCAACTGGCTGCTCGACAAGATTCCCGGCTTCTCCAAGTTGGACATCGACGCCGAGGGCTTGAAGAAGAAGTTCGGTGTGTTGGGCGAGCCCATCGTGCTGGGTGTCATCGTAGGTGCCCTGATAGGTGCTGTGGCTCAGTTGGATATCAAGAAGGTACTCTTCCTCGGTGTAACGATGGGTGCAGTGATGGAACTGATTCCTCGTATTACAAAGCTTTTCATCGATGGTTTGAAGCCCATCGCTGAGAAGACACAGGAGGTGGTTCAGAAGAAGTGGGCTGGCAAGAAGGTCTATATCGGTATGTCGCCTGCCTTGGTCATTGGTCATCCCACCACGCTGGTAGCCTCGCTTATCCTCATTCCGCTGGCCCTGCTCATGGCTGTTGTCCTTCCGGGCAACGAGTTCCTGCCCCTGGCTTCGCTGGCCGGCATGTTCTACGTCTTCGTCATGGTACTGCCCTATACCAAAGGTAATGTGGTGAAGACCCTGATTATCGGTATTGTCACTGTAGGCATCGGTCTGTGGTTCGTTACCGATATGGCTCCTGCCTTCACGCAGGCCGCCCAGACCGTCTATGCCCAGACGCAAGACCCCGCTGCCAAGATTCCTGAGGGATTCCAGGCCGGTGCCCTCGACTTTGCCTCTTCACTCTTCGGATGGGTCATCTACAAGTGTGTCGATAGCCTCGCCTATGTGGGTGCCGGCATTCTCACCCTGATTACCATCGCCATGGTGGCATGGAACCGTATTCGTATTGCTAAGGAAGAAAAGAACAAATAAATATATTGAACTATGAAGAAAACTATCCTGACGATAGCTGGAGCCATGATGCTCTCGCTTTCGACCGCCAATGCCCAGGAGGCCGACCGTATTGTTGGTGCCCAGCACGTTAAGTTCCAGACGGCCTGTCATCCTGAGGACGTGAAACACTACGACACCAAGCTGCTCCGCGAGCGCTTTGTCATGGAAAAGGTGATGTCTCCCGACTCCATCCTGCTCACTTACTCACACTACGACCGTTTCATCTTCGGCGGTGCCATGCCCGTCAACACCACGCTGACCCTGCAGAACTTCTTCGAGCTCGGTCTCGATGTCGATAACACCATCAAGGAGAAGTACTTCATGTACAACCGCGAGCTGGGTGTTGTCAACTGTGGTACCGGCGACGGCTGGGTGATTGTCGATGGCAAGGAGTATGCCC
>JAFSYY010000088.1 GCA_017455845.1 Prevotella sp.
CTTGTCGGCAGGGGCGTTGCTGGTAAGCGTAGGCTTCTTGGTGAGCACGCTCTCGCTCTCGCCGTTCTTCCAGCCGCTATAGGTAGCCTCGAAGGTGGGCAGTGCATCGGTCTCGACGATGGTGTAACTCTTGGCTGTGACGGCCAGAGGAGCGGGATTGATGGTAAGCGTGCCATTGACACCGTTGACTGTAGCACCCGTTACCGTGCCTTGGCCCACCGTGATAGGATAGGTGCCTACGGGCGAGGCAGAGGTGGCTGTGCAGGTGAGCGACGGTGTGCCGGTGAGCGTGGCGCTGGCTTCATATTCGAAGGTTGGGATGGCATCGCCGTAGTTGATGGTGTAACTCTTAGCCGTCACCGTTACGCTGTTCGATGCTTCGTATTCTTCCTTTGTCACCAGTTTCATTTCAGCAGGTGCATCGGCGTCGACAACGAGATACGACGTGTTGGCGAGGATGTATTTCTTGCCGTTTTCAATAAAGACGTAATCGTTGGGAGCCTTGATGTAGCCCAGTTCACCGTTGGACATCTTGCCCAGCACACGCATGGTCTTTTCGTCGTAGACCACATATTTCTGGTGTTCTGGTCCGGCGGCCTCGTCGGGTGTCGTGCAGAAATAGGTGCCCTTAAGCAGGTTGCCTGCGATGGCCGACGGCGACGGGTACATGAAGTCAAGGCGGTTGTCGGAGGGCTGGTCTGAAGAGCACTTCACGAACACGGGCGTGCCAGCGGGCACGTTGCTGCTGAGTTCATTATATACCACCAATTGCTTGGCCTTGTCTACTTTTGAGACATAGAAAACCTTCATGCCCGACGAGACAGTCCTGAAGGCAAAGCCGGCATAAAAGGCCTTATACCATGCACCGCCGGCGTTGACATCCGGTTTGATGCCGAAGTAGTTGTTGTTGTTGGATGATGACAGCGGCTCGATGTCAAATTTAAATGACTTGTCGGCATAATTTTCCATTTTGGCTGTAATCAATTTACCGTATTCGCCATATTGACTGAAGAAACTGAACTCATCGTCCACCTCTTTCAGATAAAGAGAGATGCCGTTGCTGCTGGCGTAAGCCCAGTAGGAACCGTCGGCGGTTTTCTGCACCTGCAGGGGATAGCCTACAAGTGACCTTGCACCAATGCCTTGGCCTTGAAGGTCATAGCGGTCGGCACTCTCATAGTACATATAGATTACCGAGGCGGCGTTCGATACTATTTTGTCGTAGTCGGGGAACGTGCGCAAGGCACCCATGTCGGCCTTCGCGCCGGTAATGTCGAGCGAGCCATAGTCATCGATGATGGTGACGTATCTGCCGCTCTTGACATTCTTAATACGGTAGAAGCCGGAATCTACTGTCTTCACGCCTTGTGCATAAAGACCTGCAGTAAAGAGTCCTAAAAGGGATAGTAATATTAATCTTTTCATGTTTTGGTGTACTTTTTTGAATAATCTTAACAAAAAATTCCCCTCCTTTGCAATGAGGGAGGGGAACTCTTATTGTCATCCTCGCAGAAGGTTACTCTGCGATACAGATGGTAACACGGTTCTTGTCGTTCTCTGCGAACGGCTGTTCGGTGTCGCCCTTGGAGTCGTAAGTGATGCGGCTCTCAGAGATGTTGTACTCCTTGACCAGCGTATCCTTGACCGACTGTGCACGGTTGGCAGCCAGGCGGGCATTGATGGTAGCATTACCAGTGCCCTTGTCAGCATAACCCACCATCACGACCTTGGCCTCGGGGTTCTGATCCAGGTAGAAGGCGATGTCGGCCACCTTCTGAATCTCGCTCTTCTGAATCTTCCAAGAGTTGATCTTGAAGAAGATGTCGCGGCGCAGCGGAGCACGCTTCTCGATAACCACCTGAGGACCGGGCACCTGCACCTCTACGCGCTTCTCCACCTCTCTGTCAACATATTCGATGACGGGAGCCACGGTGCGCTCGGTATAGGTCTCGCCCAGATTGATCTTCACGCCGGCCAGGGCATTGAAGTACCAGTCGGCATTGCCGGCCTTCTTGGAGTTGTAACGGTCGTTGAGCACGTTGGCATTGACTTCGAGGCCAATGCTGATCTTGTCGTTGATGCGGAAGTCGCCCATCAGACCGCCACGGCCGGTGACACGCACCTTGCTGCCGTCCCAGAGATAGTCCATGTTCTGGTTATGGTCGCCAGCGGGAATGGTATTGTTGCCATAGCAGAACTTCTCATAGTCGTTCTTCACCTTCTCGGCATCGTCGTTGCCAAAGCCAATGTTTGCACCTACACCAACGAAGGCGGTCAGCGTGAACAGACGGTTGGGGTTAACGCCAAAGGCCAGGTTTGAGAGGTTTGCGGTCAACTCCAGCGAGGGAGCCACATATTTCCACGACCACTTGCCCTTGAAGGCACCGTCGCCGGCAAGACGGAACGATTTGTTGTCGATACCGGCCTTGCTCTGCCAGGCGTTCACCGACAGGCGTGCGCCCAGGATTTTGTTGAAGTTATAGCCCAGGGCTGCCTGAACGTTGTACGACAGCAGGTCGCTGAAATCAATCTCACCAAGGGTGTGCTGTGCTCCCAGAGGCTGTATCTGCACATACCAGTGAGGAATTACATCGTATTCCGTAGTGCCTTGCTGCTGCCCGTCCTGGGCGTGTGCAGAAAGCACACCCAGGAACAGCAGTCCAGACATTAATAATTTTTTCGTATTCATAACTTTTACCTTTCAGTTTAAGTTGTTGTGTTTAGAACTTCACGTAATACTTCACCTTGTACTCCTTTGCGTGGTAGTCGACAACGGCGTAAGTAATCTCGTAGGTGTAGCCAGCCTCACCGGTGAGTGCAGCGCGAGCGTCGCCCTCGATGACCTGAGCCATGTTCTCGCCCTGGTTGGCAGCAATAGCCTTAGCAGGAACAGAATTGCCGGCAGCGTCGAAAGCGTTGGTCACAGCCACAACCTTCTTATAGGCGGGAGCGAAGAACTCGAGCGAGTAAGAGGTGGGCCACAGAGTGATAGTGCCGGTAGCCACGGTAGGCATGGTCTTCGACTGGCTGAGCATGGCGAGTGTGCCTGTAGAAGGCTGACGGCCGATGAGCAGGAGGTCGAAGGCGTTCAAGCCCTTGCTGAAGATCTTGTTCAACTTGGTGTAAATCTTGACAACATATTCGTTGGTAAGTTGTTTCAGTTGCTCTTCAGAATTATCCTTGGCTTTTTCAATGCTGTTGTTCCACTTAGACTGCAGAGAGTTCAGTTTCAGGATGTCGGTGATAATCGTGTTGATGATCTCTTCGATATCGGCATGAGCCATGCTGCCATTGTTGGAATAGACGATGACGTTCTGTAGGTCATACAGAGTCTGATAGCCATCCTCAGAGAGTTTAATAACGATTGTTACATCCTGTTCAGAACCGTCAACGTTGACACCGCTCAATGTAATTCTGATCCTCTCATTGTCAAGAATCTCGAAGTTCTTGAAGATCTTATCGCGATCCAGTCTGTTGATATATTTGTCGATATATTCCTGAGCATCGAAGCCGGCAGCAGGATAGTCAACCTTGATGCCAGAGATGGCCTTTTCGATAATCTCGTCAATGAGTTTCTGGATACGACCCATGCCAGGAAGCGTACGACCGTCTAATACGGTGTGAATCAGGTCGATGGTGAGCGGCTCCATAGCAGTGGCGGCGATGCCGAAGTCGGAAGTGACCACACGGTTGCCAAGAGCCTCGTCCTGCCAAGCGGCCTTCACGCCGTTAGCCTCCACCTTGTTGTTTATTGACTGAACGAAAGCAGCAGCAACGCTGAGGATGCCGGAGGTAGACTTAGACTTGAAGGCGGTCTTGGCATCTTCAATCAAGCCCTCAGGATTGATAGACAGCAGGGTGTTGCCAGTGATATTCTCGGGCTCCAGGGTAGCGGGAATCTGATAGAAACCGATGTCGGAGCCGGCACGTGTGTGGCTGTAACCGAAGGTCAGGGTCTTGGTGGAAGCAACGGGAGTCTCCAGTTTGACACCCGACTCCTGGTTCTGGCTGTTCACCAGCGTGAAGGTCTTACCCGTCAGGTCTGCGTTGGCAGGATTAACGGTCAGGTAGATCTTACCGGCATTGCCTGTGTATGAACCGTCAGCGTTTGTCTTGATGAACTTACCGCCCTTGTGTGCCACGAGGCCTGGTACGTCTCTGTAACTGCTCATGCCCATGTTAGCCAGTTCCTCTGCAGTGAATGTCTCGGTGCTGGGGAAGAAGAAGCGGCTCTGGTTACCGTAGAACACGAGAAGCATGTTGCTGCGGATGTCGAGCGGGATGTTGAAGTAACCGAAAGCAGGACACTCTGTACCCTGAATAATCAGGCTGGAGATGTCGTTCTTCACAGCACTGTTGGTATTATTGATCAGATTCAGAATCTCGGTCTTGGTGTAGTAATTATTGGTCAGATACTCGTTAGTGACGTAATTCTTCAACAGGTTTGTCACCTCTGTCTTATTATAATAATCCTTTATGATATTGTTCGTGATATTCTGAACGTCAGTCTGAGTGGTGTAATTATTCTCAGTGAGATACTTATTGATGATATTTACAATCTCCTGATTGTTGTCCTTCATAAGTTTCTCAATATCAGCAATAGCCTGATCAAGTTTACCGTTGTCAATGTAATTGGTATAGAAGTTGTTAACCTTGGTCTCCAATGCACTGAATGCAGAGGGATCGTAGCCGCAGGTGCAGGCAGCAAAGTCAAGAACAGTGTCGCTAACCTTCTTTCCATCCTTGTCGTAAGTGATAACGTGCCACTTGCCATCCTCGCTGTTCAATTCAACCAAACTGTAACTGGTGCTTAAGCCAGTGCTGCTTGTGCCATTTGTACCCTTGGCGCAGACACCTGTGTCAGTCCATGTATTACCACCATCGGTACTGTATTCCCAGTTATAGGTTGTGTCGTTAATACGCCAATCCTTACCATCCTTACCGTTGGTTCCGTTGGTTCCGTTGGTTCCGTTTGTACCATTAGTGCCATCAGCACCCTTAATATTAATGGTTGCAGTTGTAACAACCTTGCCAGTGGCATCATACTGCGTCAAAGTCACGGTACCATCACCGTTGACAGTCACTGCGGTATATCCATCACTTGAACCAGTACCGGCAGGACCGGCAGGACCTTGAGGGCCTTGAGGACCTTGAGGACCCATAGAGCCTTTCTCGCCGAGAGCCTTGTAGTTGGTCTTCTCACCATTCTTATACCAGTAGCCGTCGGGGCCGATTTCCCATGTAGCACCGTCTTTACCATTCTCGCCTACAGCCTTGTATTCAGTCTTCTCGCCATTGCGATACCAGTAGCCATCGGCACCGATTTCCCAAACGTTTGCGTCACCAATACCGTCAAGTTTCTTGTTGATTTCATCAATCTGCTTCTGAAGAGCATCAATGAGATCCTTGTTGGCATTGGCCTGCGTCAAGGCATCCTGTGCTTTCTGGGTGGCCTCTTTCATCTGGTCGCTCCATCCGGCAATCAGGGCATCAAGGGCATCAATGCGCTTCTCAAGACCGCTGAAGTCACAGTCGCATTTGCCTTCCTTGGCCAGTTTGAGTGCTTCCTCTGCCGTTTTCTGAACGGAGATGATGGTTGTGTTCATATTGTTAATGTCGTTAACAATATTCGTGATCGTGGTGTTGTTGAGCGTTGCCAACTGGCTTTCTACATCCTTAATCTTGTCTTCAAGCAGTTTGATGGCAGCCTCCACGGCACCCAACTGGGTAACAGTGGCAGCATCGCCAATCTTTGCATAGAGCCCGTCGGCCTCTGCCTGGGTCAGGTAGCCCTTCATGTCGCAAGAGCAGGTCTTCAGTTCCTTGACAGTAGCCTCTAACTCGTCTACCTGGGTCTGCAGGGCATCGATCAGTTTGGTCTGGTCGGTAATCTTGCCCCTCAAATCTACGTAGACATCCTCATCGTAGTCTTTACAAGACACGAAAGATCCCATGGATGACACTAAGAGCGCCAGCATGAGAAAACCATTAATAATTTTCTTTTTCATTGATAAAAAAATATTATAAATTAAACATGTTTACTATATAATAAATAAGGTACGAGGCTCACACCCCTTTGGCACCTCTTTGAACCTGTGACAGACGGCTCATTTTGCAACATCCTACACATAATCCGCTGCAAATTTATAACTTTTTTTAGAAATCACAAAGAAAAAGCATGTTTTTTTTACTTTTCTTGCAATTTTTTCTTCAAATATTGACTTTACTCATTTTTTTTTCCTATCTTTGTGCCCAATATTAATAACAAATATGTAATTCTATGAACAAAACGCTGAAACTTATGGTGATGGCTCTTTGTGTTGCTCCTGCAGCCATGGCTCAGACAGAGATTGACTCGCTGGGCGTGCAGGACGAGCAGGCCTTCACCTTCACGGAAGCACAGTTGGGCGAGGACGAGGATATGTCGCAGAACGTGACAATCATGGGCTCCAACGCCAACACCTACGCCTCTCAGGTGGGCTACCTGTTCAGTCCCATGCGCTTCCGCTACCGTGCTTTTAACCAAAAGTACAATGACATCTACATCAATGGTGTGCAGATGAACGACATGGAGACGGGCCAGTTCCGCTACTCACTGGTGGGCGGCCTGAACCAGCAGACACGCGGCATGGAGAACTCGCTGCCTTTCGAGGACAACAACTTCACCATGAGCGGCATGGCAGGGTCGAACAACTACAACTTCAGGCCGTCGGCCTTCGCCACCGGTCAGCGGCTGACGCTCTCGGGTGCCAACCGCAACTACACGCTGCGCGGCATGTACACTTATAATAGTGGTATGCAGGCAAACGGATGGGCGTTCTCGGCCAACGTGACCTACCGCTGGGCCAATATGGAGACGGCCTACGTCGACGGCACGTTCTACAACGCGCTGAGTTATTTCTTCGGCGTGGAGAAACTCATCAACGACCAGCACCGCGTGTCGGTGGTGACCTGGGGCAACCCCACGGAGCGTGCCGGACAGGGTGCCGCTACCGACGAGATGTACTGGCTGGCCAACGACCGCTACTACAACCCCTACTGGGGCTATCAGGCCGGTCACAAGCGCAACTCACGCGTGGTGAACGACTTCGCACCCACGCTCCTGGCCACCTGGGACTGGAAGATTACCGAGGGTATGAAACTGGTGACCACCTTGACGGGCCGCTACTCCATGTATAAGAGCACCAAACTGAACTACAACAACTCGGACAACCCCCATCCCAACTACTGGAAGAACCTGCCCAGCAGTTATTTCGACGTATGGTTTGAGCAGGATGCCAACAACCGCACGGAGCAGGGTGCCAGCGACTGGCTGCGGGCCAGGAACCTGCTGTCGGGCAGCGTGAGAGACCGTCAGATAGACTTCGACAGACTCTATCTGGCCAACAAGAACGCCAACGCACAGGGTGCCGATGCCATGTACTACATCCAGGCCAAGCACAACGACAACCTGAACCTCTCGCTGTCGTCGAACCTGAACCTCGACCTGACGAAGAACCAGCACCTGGGCTTCGGCATACAACTGGCCACAAACAAAGGCATGCACTACCAGACCATGGACGACCTGATGGGGACCACTGCCTTCCATAACATCAACACCTACGCCCTGGGCACCTATTCCGCCCTCGACCCCGAGGTACAGTATGATGCCAACAACCCCAATGCCGTGGTCAGGGAGGGTGACCGCTTCGGCTACGACTATAATATATTGGTGGACAAGGCCAACTTCTGGGCAACCTACTCGGCCAATATAGGCAGTGGTACCCACGTCTTTGCCAGCGGACGCGTAGGCGGCGTGGAGATGCAGCGCGACGGTAAGATGCGCAACGGTATGTTCCTCGACAACTCCTACGGCAAGAGCGGCACCGCACACTTCCTGGAAGGCGGCGGCAAGATGGGAGCCACGGTCAACCTGGGCCACGGCCACACCATCAGCGGCGGACTGGGCATCGAGGTACGCGCACCGCAGGCACAGGCAGCCTTCGTATCTCCCGAGATGAACAACGACTTCGTGGTTGACCTGAAGAACGAGAAGAACTACTCGGCAGAGATCGGCTACCAGATGCAGAACGCCTGGCTGAAGGCCAACATCATGGCCTACGGCGCCATCGTGAAGGATGTCACCGAATGGCAGAACTTCTACTTCGACGACATCAACTCGTTCTCGTATGTCTCGATGACCGGCATCAACAAAGAATACTACGGCGTGGAATGGGGTCTGAACTTCAAGGTGAACAGCGCCATCAATATCAAGACCATCGGCACCGTGAGCGAGGCCCGCAACACCAATAACGCACAGGTATGGTATATGAGCAGCACCAAGGGCACCTTCAACGATGCCAACGATGGCAAGCCGGAGATATGCTATAATAAGGACATGCGCGAGGCCGGCACACCGCTCACCGCCCTGAGCCTGATACTGAGTTATCATAAGGGTGGTTGGTTTATCGACCTCAACGGCAACTACTACGACCGCATCTACCTCTCCTATTCACCCTCGTACCGCTATCAGTCGACACTCGACAAGCGTAACCGTCTGGACTTTGAGCCAGTGTACAAGGACGGAACCACGGAACCTCTGGAGAGCGCAGTGGCACAGGCCAAGGGTCATGGAGGCTTTATGCTCGATGCCTCTATAGGCAAGAGCCTCTATCTGAAACACGGCCGGTCGATGAGCATCAACCTGATGATTACCAACCTGCTGAACAACCGGAATATCGTGACGGGCGGTTACGAGCAGAGCCGCTCCAGTTATACGGCCAGCGACAACGTGCGTGCCTACCAGTTCCAGAAGAACCCGTTCAAATACTATGCCTACGGCATCAACGGTATGCTGAACATTGCCTACAAGTTCTAATTGTGAATTGAGAATTGAGAATTAAGAATTGAGAATTATGAAAAAGATACCTTATTTATTATTAGCACTTGTATGTGGTTGCTTCACAGCCTGCATGGATGGCGACTGGGACGAACCGGCCACCGACAACACGCTCTATGGCAACTCCAACATCAAGGAGACAAACGTCATCACCATCGCTGCACTGAAACAGAAATACAGCAACGAGGTGAGCACCGAGGGCATATACAAGCAAATCAACGAAGACCTGCAGATCAAGGCCGTAGTCACCGCCAACGACGTGCAGGGCAACATGTACAACGAGATTGCCGTACAGGATGCCACAGGTGCTATCTTCATCGGCATCGCACAGGGCGGCATCTTCGGCTACCTGCCCGTAGGCACCGAGATACTGGTCGACCTCAACGGGCTCTGCATAGGCAACTACCGACTGAGCGCCACCATCGGCACACCCTACACCAACTCGTCGGGCGACGTCAGCGTGAGCCGCATGCCACGCGCCCTCTGGCAACAGCACTTCACCTTTACGGGCTACCGCATGCGCGTGGAGCCGGAGGTGTTTGCCGACGGCAGCACGAAGACCACCTGGGACATCGCCAAGGACGCCGGCAAACTGTGCGTGCTGAAGAACGTGAGCATCAAGAAGGGCGGCTACTACAACAGCGACACCAAGCAGTATGTCGACAACGTGCCCTTCGTGGCCGGAGAGTCGGCCTTCTCCATGCCCGACTACTCTACCTCCTGGTATTTCAAGGAGCAGCCCGACGGCAGCAACGGCGGTGTGCAGATCTATACCAGCAACTATGCTGATTTCGCTGCCATGAAACTGCCCAAGGGCAAGATGAATATCACAGGTGTGGTGAAACGCTACCGGAACCAGTGGGAACTCATTATCCGCAGCATTGACGATGTGGAGGAAGTGAAGTGAATTGAGAATTGAGAATTGAAGATTGAAAATTGATAATTGAAAAATAACTGACTATGAAAAAGATATATTTTAGCATGATGGCCATGGCCATCGCATCATTCACCTTCACAGCCTGTGAAGATGTGCCCGAGCCGTACAACAACCCGTACGACCAGATTAAACCCTCTGAGCCAGAGGCCGTTATAGAGCCGACGGGTTCTGGCACGGCTGCCGACCCGTTTAATGTGGCTGCCATCATCGAGAAGACGGCAGGCTTGAACGATGGCGACTTTTACAATAACAGTGAGAATGTATATGTGACGGGTCTCGTCATTGAGACGACAGAGGTGTCGGCGCAGTATGGCAATGCCACCTACTATATCTCCGACGATGCCAAGGGCTCCAACCGCTTCTATGTGTATCGCGGCAAACTGCTCGACGGGGCCAGCGTGCAAAACGATACCGACCTGCAGGTGGGCGACTCTGTCACCGTTTGCGGTAAGGTTAAGAACTACAAAGGCACTTTGGAGTTTGACCAAGGCAACTTTCTGACATTCTACAAGAAAGGTGAAGGCGGCAATAATGTGACCCCCGAGGCTCCTGGCACCTTGGAGAAACCGCTCACCGTGGCCGAGGCTCTGGCCTATATCGACAATCTGGGCGCAGACAAGCAGTCGCCCGTTGGCTATGTGAAGGGTAAGATATGCGCTATCGGTGAGGTGGACACGGGCCAGTATGGCAACGCCACCTATTCTATCTCTGATGACGGAAAAGACGAGAATGCCCTACAGATCTATCGCGGCTACTCCCTCGGCGGCGAGAAGTTCAAGTCGGCCAACGAGATCAAGGTTAACGACGAGGTCATCATCACCGGTAAACTGGTCAACTACAAGGGTAACACCAAGCAGTTTGCACAGGGCAGCAGCATCTACTCGCTGAACGGCACGACCGCAGGCGGTGGCGGCGGCGAGACACCCGCTGCCGAGGTGAAGACGGTGACCATTGCAGAGTTTAACGCTGCCGCTGAGTCAACAACGGTGTGGTATCAACTGACAGGCACCGTCAAGAACCTCAAGGCGGGTGACCTGTATGGCAACTTCGACCTGGAGGATGCTACAGGCTCAGTATATGTCTACGGCCTGCTGGCTGAAAAGGGCGGTGAGAAGAAAAAATTCCAGGACCTGGTGGCTGCCAAGGGCATCACCGACGGCTGCACACTGACCCTCATAGGCAACCGCGGCTCATATAACGACAAGATAGAGGTGATGAATGCCTACTTCGTCAGCGTACAGGGCGGCAGCGGCGGTGGCACAGAGCCTACCCCGAGCGGCAATGGCGGCGTGCTGGAAGGCAACAAACTCACCGTGGTCTACGGCGACCTGGGCATCACGTCGATTGACAGCCCCATCACACTCGTCGACGGCACCACGCTGACCTTCTCGCAGGAGGGCGGCAAGAACAAGCCCATATATCACGAGAGCACGAAGATTGTGCGTATGTATGCCCTTAACTCGCTGACTATCAATGCCGGCACGAAGGTCATCGACTCCGTGGTGCTCAACTACGACACCTACAGTGGCACAGCCTACTGCGGCAACGAGGAACTCTACGGTGAGGCCGGCGGCAAAAAGGTGAGTTTCTCCAAGGATGATGCCACCCTCACATTCTCTGGCGTTGGTGCCTCTGCGTTCAAGGTTGTCAACGACCTGAGCACAGGCAATAGCGGCGGTGTGCAGTTGCGTTGCACCGGCATCGTCATCAACTTCAAGTAATCTCGCAGTGATTTATTAAACAGAAACCAAGTAAAACCTACTAAAACCATGCTTTTAGTAGGTTTTATTTAATTGAATGAGGCGTGATGCGCTACGCACAGTTCCAGCCATATCGACCGTTCTATGTGATGGCAAAGCCCGTGGGGGCTGCCTGTAACCTGGCGTGCGACTACTGCTATTATCTGGACAAGGCGGCTCTGTATCCGGAAAAAGGGCGGCGGACCATGAGCGACGAGGTGCTCGAATGCTTCGTGCAGCAGTATCTGGAGAGCCAGGTGAACCATGAGGTGCTCTTCACATGGCATGGCGGAGAGCCGCTGCTGCTGCCGCAGACGTTCTATGAGAAGGCGATGGCGTTGCAGCAGCGTTATGCCGGTTGCCATCATGTGGACAACTGCCTGCAGACCAACGGCACACTCATCAACGATGACTGGTGCCGCTTCTTCCACGACAACGGATGGCTCATAGGCCTGAGCATCGACGGGCCTGCATGTCTGCATGATGCGTGGCGCAAGAACAGTCACGGCGAGCCTACCCATCGCCAGGTAATGAAAGCCGTAGAGTTGCTTGATAGGCACGATGTGATGTGGAACGCCCTTTGTACTGTGAACAGCCTGAATGGGGAGCACCCTGTTGAGGTGTACCGCTTCTTCAGACGTATAGGGTGCCGGTATATTCAGTTTACACCCGTTGGCGGCCTCCAACGAAACGACGGGAGCATCGAGGCGGCAGCCTGGGGGCGTTTTCTCTGCGCTGTCTTCGACGAATGGCAGAAAGAGGACGTGGGCGAGGTATATGTGAATATCTTCGAGGCTACGCTGGCCAACTATCTGGGTGTGACGCCGGGCATCTGCGCGATGTCGCCGCTGTGCGGACATGTGGGTGTGGTGGAGTGGAACGGCGACCTGTATAGTTGCGACCACTTCGTGTTTCCGCAGCACCGGTTGGGGAATATCCGGCAGAAGACCATCTATGAGATGATGCACAGCGAGCAGCAGCAGGCGTTTGCGCGGCAGAAGACGAGCGGCCTGCCCCAGACATGCAAGGCCTGCCGTTGGCTCTTCACCTGTCACGGCGAGTGTCCGCGCAACCATCAGTACCTGTGCCAGGGCTACCAGATGTTTTTTGAGCATACAAAGGAGTTTATGATGGAAGTGAGAAGTGAGAAGTGAGAAGTGAGAGGTGAGAAGTGAGAGGTGAGAGGTGAGAAGTGAGAAGTGAGAGGTGAGAGGTGAGAGGTGAAAAGTGTGATGTGAGAGGTGAGAGGTGAGAGGTGAGAAGTGAGAATTGTGAATTGTTAATTATGAACTATGAACTATGAATTATGAACTATAAACTGTGTGTTTTACTGGCAGCAACGGCTGTAGAGGCGGAGGCGCAGAAGGCCACGCCCGAGCATCCAAACATCGTGTTTATACTGGCCGACGACATGGGCTATGGCGACCTGTCGTGCTTCGGCTCGAAGTATGTGAAGACACCCAACATCGACCGACTGTCGCAGACGGGCACCACCTTCACACAGTGCTATGCTGGCAGCGGCATCAGCAGCCCTTCGCGCTGTTCGCTGATGACCGGCAAGCACACGGGCAACACGCGCATACGTGACAACCAGTGTCCGGTGGGCGGCATACAGGGCATCAAGGTCAATGCCAAAGGCGACACCACCTATATCCGACGCACCAACCTCATGCCAACGGATACGACCATTGCCACCGTGCTCTCAGCAGGAGGCTACCGCACCTGCCTGGTGAACAAATGGCACCTCGACGGCTATGACCCCACGGCCTCGCCCAACCATAGGGGGTTCCACGAATTCTACGGATGGACCATATCCACCGTCCACTCCAACTCACCGTACTATTATCCTTACTACCGCTTCAACGGCGACACGCTGACCACCATCGAGGAGAATGCCCACGATGCGCATGTGCGCCACAACACCGACATCTCGACCGACGATGCCATCGCCTTCATAGCACGTAACAAACAACGGCCGTTCTTCCTCTATCTGGCCTACGATGCTCCCCACGAGCCATATATTATAGAAGAGACATCATGGTACGACGGACAGGAGGAATGGTCGATGAACACCAAACGCTATGCCTCGCTCATCACCCACATGGACCGTGCCATAGGACGATTGATGGACTACCTGGAAAAGGAGGGGCTGCGAGAGAACACCCTCGTCATCTTTGCCAGTGACAACGGTGCTGCCATACAGGCACCTATCAAGGAACTGAACTGTAACGCGGGCTTCCACGGACGCAAAGGACAACTGTATGAGGGAGGCATCCGCGTGCCGCTGATTGTCAACCAGCCAGGTAGGGTGCCCGTACAGAAACTGCAGAATCTGGTCTACTTCCCTGACGTGATGCCCACGCTGGCTGCCCTCACAGGCAGTGAAAAGCACCTGCCCCAGCATATCAACGGCATCAATATCCTGCCGCTGTTCTACGGACAGAACGTAGACACCGACCACCGCATGCTCTACTGGGAGTTCACGGGCAAGCAACGGGCCGCCCGACTGGGCGACTGGAAGTGCGTGACCATCAAAAAGAACGCCCCGCTGGAACTCTACAACCTGCGCGAAGATCCGGAGGAGCGGCATAACCTGGCCGACAAATATCCTGAGATGGTGCAACTCTTCGATGAGGCCATGCGCCGCATGCACCAGCCCTCCGAGTGCTGGCCAGACTGAGATTTAAGAAAGAGCCCCTGGCCCTCCCCTTGATATGGTAAAGATATGGTAAAGATGCGTTGTCAACACAAAAAAAGACGGAATTGTTTTGTTTTGCACTTAACTTTTAGTACCTTTGCACCTTGAAAGCACTGCTCCGGCCTGTCGCTGGCCCTTTTTAGATTGAAAATTGAAGATTGAAGATTGAAGATTGGAGATTGAAGATTGGGCGAGAGGAAAGTCCGGGCGGCATAGGGCGCTCCACTTCTGAAAATAGAAGCAGTCGGCGACGGCTGGTAAGGGAAGAAGAAAACAACCGCCCCCCTTTTTAGATTGAAGATTGAAGATTGGGGGGTAAGGGTGAGAAGGTGGTGTAAGAGACCACCAGGCAGCGGGCGATCGCTGTGCTGTTCCCGCTGGAGGACGCAAGTTCATGTAAACCATCGCCATGTGAGGGCGGCCCGTCCGAGTTCCCAAAAGGATGCGATGGAGGGTAGAACGCTAGAGACGCACGGTGACGTGCGTAGTAGATAAATGACAGGCACCGGCAGTAATGCCGGTACAGAACCCGGCTTATAGGAGCAGTGCTTTTTTTAGTGAAGAGTGAAGAGTGATGAGTGAAGAATGAAGAATGATGAGTGAAGAGTGAAGAGTGAAGAGTGAAAAATTTGCTACCGCTATTATGATAGTGAAGAATGAGTGTTGATGGCATATAACATTTTTTACAGGTAAGCCTCTGGCAAATGGCCGACGAAGACCTTTCGCCGGTGAAGAGACTATTCTATGCCGTTATCAAGACGGCCTATCTGGCCATCCGCTTCTTCACCACCAAGCGCGTGATGAACCAGGCCTCGGCACTCACCTACTCAACCCTCCTGGCCATCGTTCCTATCCTGGCCGTGGTGTTTGCCATAGCACGCGGCTTCGGCTATAATAAATATATAGAGGTGTGGTTTCGCGATGCCTTCTCCTCGCAACCGCAGGTGGCCGATGTGATGATAGGGTTTGTAAACAGTTACCTGGTACATACCAAGAGCGGCATCTTCTTGGGCGTAGGACTGGTGTTCATGCTCTACACGGTGATGATGCTGGTCAACAACATCGAACTGACATTCAACGAGATATGGCAGGTGAAGAAGAAACGGAGCATCTTCCGCACATTCACCGACTATAGTGCCATGTTTTTCCTCTTCCCCATACTGATTGTGGTGTCATCGGGTCTAAGCATCTTCCTGGCAACGATGGCCAGTTCGATGGACGACTTCCTGCTGCTGGGCTCGGCCGTCAGGCTCCTGCTCGATGCCGCACCCTATATCCTGATGTCGCTGCTCTTCATCGCGCTCTACGTCTTTATGCCCAACACGCACGTCAAGGTGAAGAACGCCATCGTGCCGGGCATCCTCTCGGGTATTGCCATGCAGTTGGTGCAGTTCTTCTATATCCATTCGCAGATGTGGGTGACGGGCTACAACGCCATCTACGGCTCGTTTGCCGCCCTGCCGCTGTTCATGCTCTGGGTGCAGATCTCATGGACCATCTGCCTCTTTGGGGCCGAACTGACGTTTACGTCGCAGAACCTGGACTATTATGACTATGATGCCCACACCGACGATGTAAGCCATCGCTATCAGTTGATGCTCGCGGCTATCCTGCTGTCGTATATCTGCCGCGCCTTTGCCGACGGCAAGGCAGCACCCACGGCCAATGATCTGCGGGCACAGACGACCATCCCCATCCGCCTTGTCAACGACATGCTCTACAGGCTTGTTGAGGCACGGCTGGTGCTGGAGGTGTCGCCCGACGAGAAAGGCGAGGCCTCGACGTTTGTGCCGGCAGAGAGTCTCGACAATCTCAGTTTAGGTGTGATGATTGACCGTTTGGAGGCGCAGGGACGCTGGACCATGAGTCTGCCCGTGAAGCGGCTCCTCTCAGAGAAATGGGCAAAGGCGGTGGCCGTACGTACCGACTACCTGAACCAAGCCCGCGACATCCGCATGGAGGATTTGGTCACAAAAAATCGTGAGAAGTGAAAAGAAAACGAAAAATATTTGCGGGAATGAAAATAAATTCGTACCTTTGCACCCTGAAAAGTGCGGCTATGCACTAAAACGAAGTAATTATCAACATTTATAACAACAATGAAAAAAGGAATCCATCCCGAAAACTATCGCCCCGTCGTGTTCAAGGACATGTCCAACGGCGATATGTTCCTTACGAAGTCTACCGTAAAGACCAATGACACCGTAGAGTTCGAAGGCGAAACTTACCCTGTGGTAAAAGTAGAAATCTCCAGCAGTTCTCACCCGTTCTATACTGGCAAGAGCAAACTCGTCGACACCGCTGGTCGCGTCGATAAGTTCATGAGCCGCTACGGTAAGGCTTCGAAGAAATAAGATATTTCTTGGAAATGACACTTACAGAAGGTGCGTCCAGGGTAGTTGCATATACCTTGTACGCACCTTCATTGGTTAACACAAAAACAAAATGAAACGCTTATGCGCCCTGCCACTTCTGCTCATCGCAATGGCAATGACTATTGCATGCAGCAGCGATGACAACAACGGCACAAACACAGCATCGGGCAACAGCAACGCCAACCCCGCCCCATACGCCTCACTGGAGTTTCCACGCGTAAAGGGCGGCAACAGCATTGTCGTCACGCACGCCACAGCAGCCCTGGGCACCACCTATTCACTGGAATGGGACCATCAACTCAAGGCGCAGCGCTGGACATGCTACTTCTTCACCAAAGAAAACAAAGACAAGAAATGGTATCGTGACAACTGGAAGAAAGGTATCACATGGGACGGGAAATACTGGACAGGCGACCCGTTCCAGAAAGACCCTGACGTGCCCTACGCCGAACAGCCCAACGTGACGGGCGAGTTCAGCGGCAGCAGTTACCCCGACAAAGGCTTCTCCTATTTCCAGCGCGGACACATCTGTGCCTCGGAAGACCGCGTAGCCTCGCAGGATGCCAACGGCCAGACGTTCTATATGACCAATATGATGCCGCAGGGCGACCAGTTCAACGACAAGATATGGTCGAAGATGGAGAGTTTTGTGCGCAACGACTGGGGGCGCAAGATTACAGGTGCCAACGACACACTCTTCGTCGTCAAGGGCGGCACCATCGACCGCGAGAACGATATTCTCTGTCGCACACGCAACGGCTTTATCGTCCCACGCTATTTCTTCATGGCCTTACTGCTGAAGAGAAACGACACCTTCCAGGCCATGGCTTTCTGGGTGGAACATATCAATTCCGACCACTCCAACGACAAGTTGAGCGACTATGTGCTCAACATCAAAGCACTGGAGGAAAAGACCGGCATAGACTTCTTCTGCAACTTGCCTGACATCACCGAGCAAGCAGTTGAGAACCAGGATCTTGCAACCACCATACGCTTATGGAACCTTAACAATAAATAAAGAGTGAAGAGTGAAAAATTTGCTACCGCTATTAAATAATTCAACTTTCTCAAGTTGAGGAGTTAAAAGGAGTTAGAAGGAGTTATCGCGGCCTATGGCCGCTTAGGAGTTAAAAGTCGATAGACCTGTCGCTCCATAACTCTTCAAGAAGTAGAAACTAACGACTTCTAACTCCTAAGGCCGAAGGCCGATAACTACTTCTAACTCCTTTTAACTACTGAAGTTGAGCGAATACGAAACTTGAATTAAATAATTATCAACTAACCAATTATAACAAACAACAATGAGAACAATTTATGATTTCACTGTCAAAGACAGAAAAGGCAAGGATGTATCGATGAAAGAGTATGCCAACGAAGTGCTGATCATCGTAAACACAGCCACAAAGTGCGGATTCACACCCCAGTACGAGGAACTGGAAAGCCTCTACAAGAAGTACCATAGTCAGGGATTCGAGATCCTGGACTTCCCCTGCAACCAGTTCGGCCAACAGGCTCCCGGCACCGACGAGAGCATCCATGAGTTCTGCAAACTGAACTTCGGCACCGACTTCCCCCGCTTCAAAAAGGTAAAGGTCGTGGGCGACGATGCCGAACCGCTGTTCAAGTTCCTGACCGAGCAGAAAGGCTTTGCCGGCTGGGATATGGAGCACCCCATCGCCCATATCCTCGACGATATGCTGTCGAAGGAAGACGCCAACTACAAGGAGAAGCCCGACATCAAATGGAACTTCACCAAATTCCTTATCGACAAGAAGGGCTCTGTCGTCGCCCGCTTTGAGCCGACGGAGAAAATCGAGAATATAGCCAAGCAGGTTGAGGAGTTGCTGAAATAAATGAGTATTCCTCATTTCTCATTTATATTGTAAATATGCAACAGACAAAATGCCTAATCATAGGCAGCGGACCGGCAGGTTACACCGCTGCCATCTATGCTTCCCGTGCAAACCTGGAACCCATAGAATACTGCGGCATGCAGCCCGGAGGACAGTTGACACAGACCACGGAGGTGGAGAACTTCCCTGGCTATCCAAACGGTGTCGACGGCAACCAGATGATGATGGACCTGCGCGAACAGGCCGAACGCTTCGGCACTGACATCCGCGACGGCGAGATTGTCAGGGTAGACTTCTCCAAAGCGCCCTATAAGGCATGGGATGATGGCGGCCGTGAGATAGAAGCCGACACGGTGATCATTGCCACAGGCGCCTCGGCCAAGTACCTGGGGCTGGATGACGAGAGGAAATACAACGGCATGGGTGTCAGTGCCTGCGCCACCTGCGACGGCTTCTTCTATCGTAAGAAGACGGTTGCCGTGGTGGGAGGCGGCGATACGGCCTGTGAGGATGCGCTCTATCTCAGCGGTCTCTGCAAGAAGGTCTACCTCATCGTTCGTAAGCCGTTCCTCCGTGCCTCAAAGGTGATGCAGCAGCGTGTCATGGAGCGCGAGAACATCGAGATCCTGTTTGAGCACAACACACTGGGACTCTTCGGCGATGACGGCGTGGAGGGTGCACACCTGGTGAAGCGGCGCGGCGAGGCCGACGAGCAACTGGTCGACATTGCCATCGACGGCTTCTTCCTCGCTATCGGCCACAAGCCCAATACCGACATCTTCAAGGAGTGGCTTGACACCGACGAGACGGGCTACCTGAAAAAAATCAACGGCACACCGAAGACCGCCATTCCCGGCATCTTCGTTGCCGGCGACTGCGCCGACTCTGTCTACCGTCAGGCCATCAGTGCTGCGGGCACGGGCTGCCAGGCCGCCATCGAAGCCGAGCGCTTCCTATTGGAGCAAGCATAAAATAATTCAAGTATCGCAAGTGCTCAACTTTTAGTAGTTAAAGTAGTTAAGGGAGTTAAAGTAGTTAAAGACAATGGTCTTATCATCAAAAAAGCCTCGCTTCACAGCGAGGCTTTTTCATAACTAAATTAATCAACCATAAACCTTAACCATTAAAAATCTTTTAACGATGCAAAGGTACATCATTATTTTGGTATACGCGTTCAACTTCCGTTAATTATGGTTTAAAAATCAATAATTACCGAATATTAAACCATAAATCATATTATTTTAACCAAAAATCTTCTTTTTCAACAAGAATATTTGCATAATCGACAATTTTTCCTTACCTTCGCTGTCGATTTTTAAACCATTGGGTAAAACAACCAAATTAGACAACCAGATTAGACGGCAAATGAACATATCTATTGTTTTAGGGGGCATCATACTGCTCATCGTCCTGCTCCTTTTCTCCTGGATGCTCTACCAGAGAAGCGTAAGGATAAAAAACAGACTACAGATGAACCATGTCTTCACCAATATCTCCCACGAACTGCTGACGCCACTCACCGTCATCTCGGCATCCGTGGAACGACTGCGCGAGCAGGCACCGCAATACGGCACAGACTATGCACTGATGGAACTGAACGTGGAACGTATGACGCGCCTGCTGCAAGAAATACTGGAAACCAGCAAGTCGCAGGCCGGCGAACTGCGACTGCGCGTGTCGCAGGGCGACGTGATGGAGTATATCCGGCAAACGGCACTCAGCATCGAACCGCTGATGCACAAGAACGGCCTGGAGTTCACCATCAACTGCAGCCCCGGTTCCATGATGGGATGGATAGATACCGACAAGGTAGACAAGATTATCTATAACCTGCTGTCGAACGCCTCGAAATATACGCCGGCACCAGGCAAGGTGACACTGAAAGCATGGACGAACAAAAACTTCGACCATGTGATAATAGAGGTGACAGATACCGGCATCGGCATCCCCGCCAACAAGATGAAACGACTGTTCCACCGCTTCTACGACGGCGACTACCGCCGCATGCAGGTCAGCGGCACAGGCATCGGACTGTCACTCACACGCGATTTGGTGGACCTTCACTATGGCACTATCGACTGCCAGAGCGAAGAGGGCCATGGCTCGGTGTTCACTGTCAACCTGCCTATCAACAAGGAGAGTTTCAGTGCCTCACAAATAGACGAACAGGTAACTATCGACATCACCAAGCCGCAGACCACTATTGCAGACTTCAGCGCCCTGATACAGCAGCCAGAGCAGATCATACCCCACGCCATCAACATGAACAAGGAAGGCCTTTACACCATCCTGATGGTAGAAGACAACGAGGAACTGCTCATGCTCATGCGCACGCTGCTCAGTGACCACTACAACATCCTGACAGCCACCAACGGCAGAGAAGCACTGGATATTGTCAACAGCCAAGACCTCGACCTGATTGTCTCGGATGTGATGATGCCTGAGATGGACGGCAATGAACTGACGCACCAGATAAAGACCAACGCGGAATGGAGCCATCTGCCGGTCATTTTGATCTCGGCCAAGACAGGCGAGGAAGACCGTAAGGAGTCCATGCTGATAGGTGCCGACGACTATATCACCAAGCCTTTCCGCCTGAGCGACCTGCGACTGCGTATCAACAATATCATTGAAAACCGCAAACGTATTGTCGTAGAGCGTGCGCTTAGCGCTGGCGAAGAGGGCAAGGAAGAGGAGAACAGACCGCTGACACCCGATGAGGAGTTTCAGAAAAAAGCCTACGAATGCGTGATAAGACACCTGTCGGACAGCGACTTCGACCGTGAGGGCTTTGCGGCAGAGATGGGGGCATCATCGTCGACGCTCTACAACAAACTGCGCATGCTGACAGGCATGAACATCAACAACTTTATTCGCGACATACGCATGAAGGAGGCAAAGCGACTGGTAGAGAGCCAGCCCGACCTGCGTGTCAGCGACCTCGCCTATATGGTGGGATTCAGAGATCCCAAGTATTTCGCCACCTGCTTCAAGAAAGAGTTTGGCATACAGCCAAGCGAACTGATTAATAGACAGGCCAAGCCCAAGAATTAAACAACAAAAACAGATAATTATTAACCAACAAGACAAAAACATTATGAGCAAACAGAAGAAATTCATCCTCCAGGAGAGTGAGATCCCAACACAGTGGTACAATATCCAGGCCGACATGCCCAACAAGCCCATGCCGCCCATCCATCCGGCCACGAAGCAGCCGCTGGGCGTCGACGACCTGGCTCATATCTTCCCGCGTGAGTGCTGCGTGCAGGAACTGGACACCGAGCACCGCTGGATAGACATCCCCGAGGACGTGCTCGAGAAGTACAAATACTATCGCAGCACACCGCTGGTACGTGCCTACGCCCTGGAAGAGGCTCTCGGCACCCCCGCCCACATCTATTTCAAGAACGAGAGTACCAATCCCTTAGGCTCGCATAAGATCAACTCTGCCCTGCCGCAGTGCTACTACGCCAAGCAGGAAGGCACGACGAACGTGACCACCGAGACAGGTGCCGGCCAGTGGGGTGCAGCATTGAGTTATGCCGCCAAAATCTACGGCCTCGACTGCGCCGTCTATCAGGTGAAGATCACCATGCAGCAAAAGCCCTATCGCTCCAGCATCATGCGTACCTTTGGCGCCGTGGTGGAAGGCTCGCCCTCCATGTCCACGCGTGCCGGTAAGGACATCCTGACCAAGGATCCCACCCATAGCGGTTCTCTCGGAACGGCTATCTCCGAGGCTGTCGAACTGGCAACGACCACACCGAACTGTAAATATACGCTCGGCTCCGTGCTCAACCACGTTGGCCTCCACCAGACCATCATAGGCCTGGAGGCAGAGAAGCAGATGCAGATGGCCGGCGAATATCCCGACATGGTGATTGCCTGCTTCGGCGGCGGCTCCAACTTCGGCGGCATCGCCTTCCCCTTCATGCGCCATAACCTGAGCGGCGAGCGTCATACCACATTCATCGCAGCCGAACCCGACAGTTGTCCGAAACTCACACGCGGACAGTTCCGCTACGACTTCGGCGACGAGGCGGGCTACACGCCCCTGCTGCCCATGTACACCCTGGGTCACAATTTCAAGCCTTCCAACATCCACGCCGGCGGTCTGCGCTATCATGGTGCCGGCATGATTATCTCACAGTTGATCAAGGACGGCTATATGTATGGTGTGGACATCCCACAGTTGGAGACCTTCGAGGCCGGCATGCTGTTCGCCCGCACCGAGGGCATCATCCCTGCTCCCGAGAGTTGTCACGCTATCGCCGCCACCATCCGCGAGGCCCGGAAATGCAAGGAGACGGGCGAAGAGAAGGTGATCCTTTTCAACCTCTCCGGCCACGGTCTCATCGACATGCCGTCCTACGAGTCGTTTATCAAGGGCGACCTGCAGAACTATACCGTCACCGACGAGATGATTGCCCAGAACCTGGCTGAACTGGACAAGGAAAAATAAAAAATTATAAAATAAAAAAAATAAAAAAGGCTGCGCTATCCTGTGATAGTTGGCGCAGCCTTTTTTAATTTTTATTATTTTAATTTTTTGATTTAATATCCTTCTCCTACGCTATATCAATCTGGCGTGATACCTTCACTTTCTCTTCAACGACCTTGGGCAGTTCCACGGTCAGCACGCCATGCTCCACCTTGGCCTTGATGCCTTCCTTGTTCACGTCGTCGGGCAGCAGCAGCGTCTGTTCAAACTTCGAGTACGAGAACTCACGGCGCAGGTAGCGCGTAGACTTGTCCTCCTCCTTCTGTTCCTGCTTGCTCTCCATCTTGATGATAAGGTTACCCTCGTCATTGATATGGACATTGAAATCCTCCTTCTTCATGCCCGGAGCCGCCAGTTCTACCACGTAGGCCTTGTCGTTCTCTTTCACGTTGATGGCCGGTGCTGTTGCATTGGCCTTAGGCATAAACTCGGTGTCGAAGAAATCGTTGAAAACACTGGGCAGCCATGCTGCGTTACGTCTCATCATTGGTGTCATAATTTTGTCATCCTAATCTTTAATGTTTAATCTCTATTGTTACTGTTCGAGTTCCTTTCGGTTCTCACCTATAACAATGCAATATCAGTGCCAGAAGGTAAGGTAAGACAGGATGGCAGTGCTGTCTGACATAATGGCGCATTGTTTTTTATGTAAGAGTCTACTTTAAAAAGTCCCTGCTACTGCCTGCAAACAAGCCGCATGGCACTCCCCTCCCATGTAGGCAATTGCGAGGGGGGAGCAATTGGGGAGCAAAGCGACGGTGGGGCGAAGCCGGGGTAGGGGTGGGGTGACTAACTTGTTCAGTGGCAGGAAGATACAGACCCCACCCCTGCCCCTCCCCTTCTTGCGTCCCGCTGGTAGCAAGCGCCCGCAAGCGGTCGAGCGGAGGGGAGGGGAGTGCCATGCGGCCTGCCCCTCCCCTTCTTGCGTCCCGCTGGTAGCAAGCGCCCGCAAGCGGTCGAGCGGAGGGGAGGGGAGTGCCATGCGGCCTGCCCC